>LR590468.1:1897500-2235378 GCA_901472505.1 Proteus vulgaris | reverse complement strand
CACGTTATTAGCCGCATTTGCCATGTTTTGGATTGCGGGTGAAAAATTCTTTTACCTAAGTAATGATTACAACTTATCTATTATGATTGGCTCTCTATTGTTAGTAATTGCTTACTCTATATGGCTTATCAATCGATTCCGCTTCTCTTTTACAGCATCTAAAGGGCTTGTCAGCGCCTGTTATTTTATTGGGCACTTCTTTATTGTTAGAGCATTGTTCCTTTAGTTTTAATCAACCCCTTGTTTTGATTTTTAAATCAAGGGGTTAGTTTTTCAACTTAATTCGCATTTTTTGACAATGAATTTTTATCACACATCTTGACTCTGGACTCTACTCCAAGCTGTAAAGTACTTATCAAATAAATGAAATTAGACTTTACTTCGTTGAACAAGGAGAGCCCGTTATGACTAAACATGCTCATCAACACGATAATCATAAACATACCGATGCTTGTTGCTCAAGTTCCCAATGCTGTTCAGGGCACTCTGAGAATAGTACGCACTCACATACTGAAAATGGACATTCTCATACTAAAATAGATAAAAGCGATCCTGAATGCGAGGATGAGCATCACAGCAAGCATTCTCACAATCACGATCACGATGGTCATGGAGGTTGTGATATCAACGCCCCTGTTTCAAATATTGAACCCGAGAAAATTGCACAACAACGCTTTAGTTGGAAAGTCCAAGGCATGGACTGCCCAAGTTGCGCACAAAAAATTGAAACAGCTGCACTCAAAGTCGTGGGTGTAAAACAAGCAAAAGTCCTTTTTGCCACCGAAAAATTGGTTGTTGATGCAGATAGTGACTTACGCGCTGATGTCATTGCCGCAATTAATAGTGCAGGTTTTGAGCTTTTTGATCTCTCATCACCTCTATCTAAAAAAGTCGCTAAGCAAAGTCTCTTGAAAGAAAGTTCATTTGTTATTGTATTAGCACTTTTAATGGCAATTAGCTGGGGTGCAGAGTTTATTGATCCTCAAGCAGGTCGAGCAGCCTTTATCGCAACAACCTTGATTGGACTATTCCCCATTGTGAAAAAGTCCTTACAACTTATTCGCAGTGGTACACCGTTTGCTATCGAAACATTGATGAGCGTTGCCGCAATTGGTGCACTATTTATTAATGCTACCGAAGAAGCCGCAATGGTTATTCTGCTGTTTATGATTGGTGAAATGTTAGAGTCTTACGCAGCAGGTCGGGCTCGTCGTGGTGTAAGTGCTTTAATGGCGCTAGTTCCCGAAGAAGCCACATTAATCAAAAACGGCAAAAAACAAACCGTTTCTGTTGCGCAACTGCGCCCAGGCGATCTTATCGAAATAGCACCAGGTTCACGTTTACCAACCGATGCTGAATTAGTCAGCGCATTTGCAAGCTTTGATGAGAGTGCATTAACGGGAGAATCTGTCCCTGTAGAACGCTTACAAGGCGAAAAAGTGGCTGCAGGCTGTTTATCTGTGGATAGATCTGTGCAAATGAAAGTGGTCTCAGAACAAGGACAAAATGCCATTGACCGTATTTTGCAACTGATCGAAGAAGCAGAAGAGCGTAGAGCGCCAATCGAGCGCTTTATTGACCGTTTTAGTCGCTACTATACACCCGCTATTATGCTGTTCTCAGCACTAGTTATCATTATCCCACCGTTATTATTTTCACAACCTTGGGAAACATGGATTTATCGCGGTTTAACTCTGTTACTCATTGGTTGTCCTTGTGCTTTAGTTATCTCAACACCTGCTGCAATCACATCAGCCTTAGCAGCCGCAACTAAACGTGGAGCATTGATTAAAGGAGGTGCAGCATTAGAACAATTAGGCACAGTTAATACTATCGCACTAGATAAAACAGGCACGCTAACTGAAGGGAAACCTCAAGTTACTGATGTTGTTGCCGAAACCGGTTTTAATGAGAAAGAGGTCCTGACGCTTGCATCATCTGTAGAAGTGGGTTCTCATCACCCATTAGCAAAAGCGATTATCAATAAGGCGCAAGAAAACGATGTGCTTGTTGTTGAAGCAGAAGATCGTAAAGCGCTAGCCGGTAAAGGGATTGAAGGTTATTTAAATAGCCAACATATTCTGGTGAGTGCGCCTTCTCAATTATCAGAAGCCACATTACTCTCTTCTCAATGGCAACAAGAGGTTGCTCGCCTTGAAGATGAAGGCAAAACCGTGGTAGTCGTATTAAAAGAGAGTCAGCTTATCGGTGTTATTGCTATGCAAGATACCTTACGCAGCGATGCTGTCGAATCAATGAAGTTATTGAAAGAGATGAACATCAATGCCGTTATGCTAACAGGTGATAATCCAAGAGCAGCAGCCGCTATTGCGAAAAAATTAGGTATGGATTTCCGTGCAGGATTACTGCCTGAAGATAAAGTGACTTCAGTAATGGAAATCAGTAAAACGCATAACACAATGATGGTGGGCGATGGTATTAATGATGCACCAGCAATGAAAGCCGCAACCATTGGTGTCGCGATGGGAAGCGGTACAGACGTTGCACTTGAAACAGCTGATGCAGCATTAACGCATAACCGTTTAACTGGCTTACCTGAAATTATTAAGTTGTCTCGTGCGACACGTAAAATTATCCGTGAAAACATCACGATAGCACTTGGTTTAAAAGCGATATTTTTAGTAACAAGCTTATTAGGAATTACTGGACTTTGGGTTGCTGTTCTTGCTGACTCAGGAGCAACAGCACTGGTAACAGCCAATGCCGTAAGACTGTTAAGAGTAAAAATTAGCGCTTCAAACAAAGAGTAAGCACGCTAAAATAACAAAACCCAAACCTCAGTATGTGGGGCTTGGGTTATTTTTTAGCGCGATAATAAGCAATATTTACAGTATAAATTACAGATTGCTCTCTTTTTTACGGATAAGATAACGATAAGGTGCAGATTGTGTCTCTTGATTTAATAAATCATGTTCCATAAATCGACAAAAGCCAGGAATATCACGCACTGTGGCAGGATCATCAGCAATCACTAATAACGTCTCACCTAATGCCATATTTCTTATGGTTTTACGGACTAACATGACTGGCTCTGGGCAACGTAGCCCCAACGTATCTAATGTTTTAGTTGCATCATCAAATTGAGCATTCATTCTATTAACCATTTTTCTTAACACTGACAGATACCGTCATTATATCTCGCTTTCGTATTTACATCACGGCACATTAAGCACAAGAGGATTATCGCTAATCTTTGCTTTTGTTGCGCAACCAGCGTATTATGCGCATCCTCTCATTTAAGAGAAAAATCACTGTTTTATTGGGTTCCCTCACCCCAATCACTAAAAAGGTACAATTTATGTATACGTTTACTCCCCGCCAAAAAGCGGTAGCGCTGTTATGGCTTTCTTTATTTCATATCCTGATAATTACATCTAGTAACTATCTTGTGCAATTACCTATCTCCATCTTTGGTTTTCATACCACTTGGGAGCCTTTACTTTTCCGTTTATTTTCCTAGCAACAGATTTAACGGTTCGTATTTATGGTGCCCCCCTTGCCAGACGCATTATTACTGCCGTGATGCTACCCGCATTAGCGATTTCTTACCTGATATCAACACTCTTTTTTCAAGGAAGTTGGCAGGGTTTTACCTCATTAGGTGATTTCAATATCATGGTGGCAAGGATCGCAACAGCAAGCTTTATGGCTTATGTGTTAGGTCAAATCATGGATGTGTCTGTCTTTAATCGTTTAAGACAACAACAAAAATGGTGGGTAGCACCAAGTGCAGCAATGTTCTTTGGTAATTTACTCGACACACTCGCATTCTTCTTTATTGCCTTTTATCGCAGTACAGATACCTTTATGGCGACAAATTGGGTTGAAATTGCCTTAGTCGACTATGTATTCAAATTAACCATTTGTATGTTTTTTTTCTTGCCGGCCTATGGTGTATTACTGAACTTTATTTTGCGTTACTTTTTTTCCCAACAAAATAATTCTGAAAGAAAATTCGTTGAGATAAATTAAAATAACTTCCCCTCATTTAACGGTTCTAAATGAGGGGAAGTTAAAATAAATTTATTTTGAATGTTGAAAGAATACACTAGGCATATTCTCTAACTTTTTAGAAGGTATTATCATATCCACAAACTTATACCCTACTTTATAACCAATCGAAGTAATTGATTTTGCGATAGAAGAGCTGTGAGGATGAAATATTTTTTTATTATTCGCAGATGTATTTGGATTGGTAAGGCTACCTACAACACCTCCTTGTAGCGTTGTTTTACCATAGTATGCTTCTACTGTTGCACCTAATTTGTCAGCTAAATATTGTGCGCTACAAAATCGTCCTCCATTAGCGCTATAGCACGATCTCAATTTCAACAAAATATTGGTATTGTGTAATTCAGAAATATGTTCCTTTATTACTTTAGTATAACCAACCATTGACTTAATTTTGGGATCCATCTTTATGGATTCTATCCCATCTTTGCTATGTCCACTGATTAACATAGACTCGCTTCGCATTAGAAATGGTGCGCCATGCCCTTGTAAAGTAATAATCATAATAGTCCTTTAAATTTAATGAGTTAAATTGTTTATGAAGCTTACCTCAACTCAGAAATAAATTTATATGAAAAAAGGAACATTTCTCAATATCGGCAACATATTTATATATACATGACTAAAATCTTAAATAACATCCTAACTCTTAATTAATATCACAATATATTTAGTATGATATTGAGAGAATAAAAAATGAGTCATTTTTTATCTATCATTAATACGTTGCATACAGATTTTCTCTCGTTTCACCAATAAACAGTAGGAGTCTATTATGTTAAAAATTATTCAATCCCCCGCTAAATATATTCAAGGGCCTGATGCGTTATTTCATATCGGTAAATACACTAAGCCTTTTGGTGATAGAGCATTGATCATTGCTGATAAATTTGTAATGGAATTAGTCGGCAGTACCGTTAAAGACAGTATGTCTCAGTATGAAGTTAATGGGCATTTCGAATTGTTTAATGGTGAATGTACACATAACGAAATTAATCGTTTATCCGAACTCGCAAAAGCCCAAGCATCGCTTGTGATCATCGGCGTTGGTGGTGGTAAAACACTCGATACTGCCAAGGCTGTTGCTTATAAATGTCAGCTCCCTGTCGTGATATCGCCTACCATTGCGTCGACTGATGCCCCAACCAGTGCTCTTTCCGTGATTTATACAGAACTCGGCGCCTTTGATAGTTACCTGTTTTACCCAACCAACCCTGATGTGGTTGTTATGGATACCAATGTTATCGCTTCTGCGCCTGCCCGTTTATTAGTTGCAGGTATGGGTGATGCTTTAGCAACTTATTTTGAAGCGAGAGCCTGTAGCAACGCGCAAAAACAAACTATGGCGGGAGGTAAATCAACACTTGCAGCACTTGCTTTGGCAGAACTTTGTTATAACACGCTTTTAGAAGATGGCTATAAAGCAAAACTGTCTGTTAGTCGCGGGGTTTGCACAACAGCCGTCGAAAATATTATCGAAGCCAATACATTCCTAAGTGGTATTGGTTTTGAAAGTGCAGGTCTTGCTGCCGCTCATGCCATTCATAATGGATTTACCGCATTAGAAGAGTGCCACCATATGTATCATGGCGAAAAAGTTGCCTTTGGTACATTAGTGCAATTAGTTTTAGAAAACAGTCCATTGGAAGAATTAGAAGAATTTCTCGACTTCTGTATTTTAGTGGGCTTACCTGTCACCTTAGAAGAATTAGGTATCAACGCTACAGGCGACGAGTTGAATGAAAAAATCATGGCAGTGGCTGAGTTAAGCTGTGCAGAAGGAGAGACAATTTATAACATGCCATTTGATATTGATTCAGATAAGGTTTACGCCGCTATTTTAACTGCCGACCAATTAGGTCGGGAATGGCTTTATTAAAACCTGAGTAAACAGGGAGTATTTAATTCTCCCTGTTTACATTGGCAAAAAAAGTGCTTTATGGTCAATATTGTATTAGTTTCAAAGAACCTTATGCTCGCCAATGGTATTAAAGAGCTCGTAAATCAGACTGTAGATCGCCAAGTCAAAATTGCCATCGCAACCAATTATCAAGCACCTTTAGATCTAACTCATAAAGTCTTTTCAGAAACCATACTGACAACCATAAAAAAATATTATGCAAGCAAGGTGTACTTGTTTTACTCGATACTTATACTCTTGCCATAGCTAATCTCGATCATGATATTGTAGCCCATGTTGCCTTAAGCTCTGCCCCTATTGTTGAAGGAACATTAGTCGCTACTAATGCATTAGGCGGGAAAGCAAGCGTTATTGCTGACTAATGGGCAAAATATCACACTTAAAAAAGTACAAAATATTTGGCTTTATCAAAACAGCTATATTTATATTTCTCATTAAACATAATCATTTTAAAATAATCTATTATCAACAAGGGTGGATTACTTCCTTTTTATTGTTTTTTTCTAGTACATTCGCGTTTCAATAAAAAAAGGGAATAAAAGATCCTCTTTTATTCCCTAGTTGCTTGTTATCTTAGTAATCAATTACGTTTTTATTATCTAATAGGCAATACTTATAATGCTCTTGCCAATAAACTAATAGGGTGTTCACATTTTTTCGTTGTTGACATCTCTATTTGCCATTTACAGGTTTCACAGTCTGTTATGACTAAATCGCAACCACTCTCTTCAATTTGACGGAATAAGCCAGCCCCAATACCTTGCGCAACATCGTAGTTTTCAGATTTAAAACCATAAGTTCCGGCAATACCACAACATTGAGAGTCAAGAACGATCACTTCAACACCAGGGATACGTTTAATTAAATCAATAGAATATGCTGTCCAACCCATTTTTTCCATATGACAAGGAGTGTGATATACCACTTTTAACGGGGTGTGTTTCAGTGGTAATTCACGGCCATCTTCTAGTAAGCGATAAATATAACGTGTCGCTAATTCGATATTTTCACGTACTTTTGATGTATCAACATCAAGGATGTGTTCATACTCATCACGAATAGTGAAGGTACAAGTTGATGATGTTGCAACGACAGGAATGTTGTTTTCAACAATTTTTTCTGTCAGAGATTCAAGGTTCACGGCGGCTTGTTTTTTGGCTTGTTTAACAAAACCATTCGCAATTAATGCAACACCACAGCATTTTTCACGTTTTAATAACTGAACACCAATATCCATTTTGTTAAATACTTTAACTAAATCTTTCCCTAATTGTGGGTGGTTATAGTTAGCATAACAACCATGGAAGAAGGCAACTTGATCTTTAAAACGCGCCTGCTCTTCAACTTGTTTTTTCATCCATGTTCTAAATGTACCAAAAGAGTATTTTGGTAATTCACGACGATGATCGATTTTAAGCGCTTTATCCAAGATTTTACGGACTGGTTTTAATCCGGTAATAGTATTTACTATCGGCGCCATTGGCGTTGACAGTGTTCCCATTAAATCCGTATGACTTAAAATAGCATCCCGAATTTTAGGTGTTTTGGTATTGTAGTTCAGTTTCGCGCGCGAAATGATATCACCAATTTTTACATCTGACGGACATGCGACTTCACAACGCTTACAGTTAGTACAATATTTCAATGCTTCATCATAAAGCATCGGATCTTTTAAGCGTAAACGCTCACCATCAGGGCCTGCTTGTTTAGGACCAGGATAAAGTGGATTCACTTTTGCAACAGGGCAGTAAGTTGTACAAACTGTACACTTAATGCAAGCTTCAAAACTGTTATCTTGTAAACTCATTGTGCTGCCTCCACAACCGCAGATGTGGTCTGTTCTGATTTGTGATGTTGTAAAATTTGTTGCGCGGCATAAAGAGCACTAATCATTGAAACACCAGCACCACAACCTTCATTTAGCGGATCAAATCCACCTAACACAGCGCCCACAGCATAGACATTGTCTAATACTTCACCATATTTCATGGGCCTTAATTGGCTATCGGTATTAACACCAAAGCGCATATAAGGCTGTTTCGCAAAGACATTCTCTTGTGTCCACTCATTACGAGGTAATACCTCTAACAAATCCAGCTCCATTAAAGGCTCATAAACACGATCGAATTCGGCAATTAAGCCATTATTAAAAAAGCTTCCCGTTGCTAACACCACATGCTCACTACGAATAGGAATATCAGTGTGATTTCTAGTGTGAACGCCTGTAACAGTGTTACCCACTAAGTCAACTTCCTCCGCGCGATCACCTGGCATGATTAAACCACCCGCTTTTTGAAAACGCAGTTTTAATGCTTGATGTAGACGAATTCCTAATAGAGAAGGTGGCAATGTTGGTAATAGACAAATCGCTTTACCGACTAACTGTTGCAGTAATGTCACAGGCTCTTCAGCATCAAGTCCAATACATGCAGGTAAAATAATCGCTTCAACACTGTCATCAACATGCTTTTTCAGTTCGTCAGCTAACGCTTGTGTGTTTTCAGGTTTATCTAAGTAACGCGCAATATTAACTGCTCTAAATTCACTTGGATTATCACGCAATCTATCTAATAACGGTAAGTGGATATGATAAGGAATAGCTTCAACACCTTGCTCATTAAGCGTATTACTTGCAAACTGAGGTTGAAAATCTAAGAAACCTTCAATTCCTACCACGGCCAGCTTTTTCCACGGCAATGCTTTATCAATACCATGAATGGGGACTCGTTTGGGACTCATCCAACTCATACGAGAATGCCCTACTGGCGTAATACGATAATGGTTTTCATCACCACTACCTTGATATTCAAGGCCATTTGTACTTGCCAACAATGCTTGAGCTTGTTCAATTAAGGTTGAAACCTGTATTTCACCCATACGGCTATAAGGATGTTTAGGTGCTAACTCTGCCAAAGTTGCCAGTGCTTTTTTGGGGTGAGTCACCGATGTTCCATCAGGAAGATGCGTCAATAAATCCAGTGAACCTGACGAAAAATGCAGTGCACTTTGGCCATTGCTAATGATTGCACAAGACTTACCAGCTTCGGCAAGACGAATACCCGCCGTTAATCCCGCCAGCCCGCTACCTATAATGATGACGTCAAATTTCATTATCTGCCTCCGCTGAAGCTGTTTTTTCAATCATATCTGCATCTAAACCACATAAACCTTGATAAACCCAACTGGTAAACTCACTTTCACGTAACGCATTCCCCCAAGCAATTGGTCGAATGCCTTTCCAACGCTCATTGAGGAAATGAGCAAGCTGTTGCTCTGATTCATGAGGGGTAGTAACTTGTAAACGGTTTAATAACCCTGCGGCACGACAAGCACAAAGCTCACCTTGGCAAGTCCCCATCCCAACACGAGTACGACGACGTAAATCAAGTAAGTTATTAACCGTTAAAGAGTTAACCGCGTAACGCACTTCAGCAGCGGTTACTGCCTCGCATTCGCACACTAAGCTTTTATCAATACGTTCATTACTCAGTAATTTATTCGCCAAATCACCATGGCGATAAACGGCAGAGCCACGGATTGGCGCAGGCAGAGACACAACACTACGTAATGCTTGCTCCGCAGATTGGCGAGAGCCAGGTAATGCTTCTTCTGCGGTAGTACATTTCGCAGAAATATTTAATTTCTCACAGATTTTATCTGTCGCCCATTCAGCCATTAAACGGTAAGTCATTAATTTACCGCCCGTAATAGTAATAAACCCTTCTAAACCATCGCGTTGAGCATGGTCGAGTAAAAACGATACCACGACTCACATTACGACCAGAAGGATCATCATCACTAGCCACTAAAGGCCGGACACCTGCGTAAGCACGTAGAATTCGTGTTTGAGCCAATTTAGGCGCTAACATTGAACCTTCACGAATAAGGATATCGACTTCTTCAGGAGTGACATACATATTGTCGATTTCATCGTAAGGCACACGCGTTGAAGTTGTACCAATTAATGAGATAGTATCACCAGGCACTAAAATATCGGCATCCGCAGGTTTACGACAACGGTTGATCACCATATTGTTAATACGATGACCTAAAATCAGTAATGCACCTTTTGCTGGGAACATTCGAATTTTTAATTCACCGTATTCAGCAATTTTTTGTCCCCAAATACCACCAGCATTCGCCACAATTTGCGCACGAATTTCATACATTCTTTTTGTTTGATGATCGTAAACTTTGACACCTTTAACACGATCGCCTTCACGAATAAGGCCAACAACTTCATGGTAAGTCAGTACTTGTGCACCATGTTCGCGAGCATCTAACATATTTGCTGCAGTTAGACGAAATGGATCAACGGTGCCATCAGGCACTTTAACTGCGCCAATTAAATTTGGGTTAACAGAAGGCTCTAAGCGAATAGCTTCTTCGGGTGAAATCGCTTGAGCATCAATACCTGCAGCTTGGCAAGCTTGAATAAAAGTCTGTTGAAACTCTAAAGAATCATCAGGTAGGGTAATAAAAAGGCCATCCGTCTTTTCAACACAATGACGAGCAACCCGTTTTAAGATCATATTCTCTTCAATACACTCACGCGCTGATTCAGGATCGGTTACTGCATAACGCGCACCACTGTGTAACAATCCATGATTTCGACCGGTTGCACCGGTTGCAATATCGTGTCTTTCAAGCAGGACGCAACGTAACCCACGGCGCGCGCAGTCTCTTGCCATGCCTGCACCGGTTGCTCCCCCGCCAATAATAATGACATCTGTTTCTGTCACTGGTGAACCGCTCATCATAGAGATGCCCTCTCACATTACATTCAGCAAACGCTTAATTATTCTTTAGCGCTAATTATAGTGTATAAGATACACAAAAAGTGTGGTTAATGTTTGATAATGAGCAAAAACGAAAGAGAAACGCTCATGAGTGAGAAATTAAAACCACATCTGTGATACTAATCACAAATTATTTAACAGAAAGTATTTCATAAAGTTAACATATCACTCAAAATTGCACATATTGAAAATTTATTCGACAACTGAGTAATACCTCACAGTAAATTTGATTGTATAAGTTTACTATTAAGTTCGTTAAAGAAAATTTTTTGATAACTTCATTGTTCGTTTTGTCATTATTTAATATCAACATATTAAAATAAAAGCCATCGGAGGCTAATATGTTAAGTCTGTTTAGACCTGCGCCACATAAAGCGCGTTTGCCAAAAGAGCAGATAGATCCCGTCTATCGTCGCCTACGCTGGCAGATCTTTATGGGGATTTTCTTCGGTTATGCTGCTTATTATTTAGTAAGAAAAAACTTTGCATTAGCAATGCCTTATCTCGTAGAAGAGGGATTCTCTAAAGGTGATTTAGGTTTTGCTTTATCAGGGATCTCCATTGCTTATGGTTTCTCTAAGTTTATCATGGGCTCTTTCTCTGACCGTGCTAACCCTCGTTATTTCTTACCCGCAGGTCTTATTTTAGCGTCTTTAGTGATGCTAGTTATGGGCTTTGTGCCATGGGCAACTTCGAGCATTATGGTTATGTTCGTTCTGTTGTTCCTTTGTGGTTGGTTCCAAGGTATGGGTTGGCCTCCTTGTGGACGTACCATGGTTCACTGGTGGTCACAGAAAGAACGTGGCGGTATCGTTTCGATTTGGAACTGTGCGCATAACGTCGGTGGTGGTTTGCCTCCATTACTATTCTTATTAGGTATGGCGTGGTTTAACGACTGGAAAGCAGCGTTATATATGCCAGCATTTGCAGCAATCTTAGTTGCAATGATTGCATTCGCATTAATGCGCGATACCCCTCAATCTTGTGGTTTACCTTCAATTGAGGAGTACAAAAACGACTATCCACCTGATTATAAAGAAACTGACGAACAAGAACTGACTGCAAAAGAAATCTTTATGAAGTATGTGTTCCCTAACAAACTTCTGTGGATGATTGCGATTGCGAACGTGTTCGTTTACTTACTGCGCTACGGCGTGCTGGACTGGTCACCAACTTATCTGCGTGAAGTAAAACACTTCGCAATGGATAAATCATCATGGGCTTACTTCTTATACGAATACGCAGGTATTCCGGGCACTCTGCTGTGTGGTTGGATGTCAGATAAAGTGTTCAAAGGTAACCGTGGTGCGACAGGTGTGTTCTTCATGACCTTAGTAACTATCGCAACTATCGTATTCTGGATGAACCCAGCGGGTAACCCGAATGTTGATATGGCGTGTATGTTAATCATCGGTTTCTTAATCTATGGCCCTGTTATGTTGATTGGTCTGCATGCACTTGAGCTTGCACCGAAAAAAGCAGCAGGTACAGCAGCTGGCTTTACCGGTCTATTCGGTTACTTAGGTGGTTCTGTTGCGGCGAGTGCTATCGTAGGTTACACAGTTGACTACTTCGGCTGGGATGGCGGCTTTATGGTCATGATCGGCGGTAGTGCACTGTCTGTTGTATTATTACTTATCGTGATGGTTACTGAAACCAAACACAAACGTGAAATGCTTCAGAAGTACGAATAATCGCTAACTGATTATTTATGAAATTAGTTAAATCTCATCTCTAAAAACCAAGCCACATCAACTGTTTTGATGTGGCTTTTTTATTGCCAACTGTACATAACTTTGTTGTACGTAGAATTAAAATGGAGCAGCTTTATGAGTACATCTTTTAGAATAAAACCGTTAGTTGCAGGCGTTCTTTTAACTCTATCTTTAAGTGCAATCGCACAAGCGGCAAGCGATAAGGTTGTTATTGCTCACCGTGGTGCAAGTGGTTATTTGCCTGAACATACGCTTCCTGCCAAAGCATTAGCTTATGCCCAAGGCGCAGATTATCTAGAGCAAGACTTGGTGATGACCAAAGACAACGAATTAGTTGTTTTACATGACCACTATCTTGATCGTGTAACAGATGTGGCTGATCGTTATCCTGATAGAGCAAGAAAAGATGGTCGTTATTACGCCATTGACTTTACACTTGAAGAAATTAAAGGACTGAAATTTACGGAAGGCTTTGACATTGTTGACGGTAAAAAAGTCCAAAGTTACCCAAACCGTTTCCCTATGGGTAAATCGGATTTCCGTGTACATACTTTCCAAGAAGAAATTGAATTTATCCAAGGCTTAAACAAATCAACAGGCCAAGATATTGGTATTTACCCTGAAATTAAAGCCCCTTGGTTCCATGAGCAAGAAGGCAAAGATATCACCAAAAAAGTACTTGAAGTACTTAAACAGTACGGTTATACGAAAAAAGCTGACAATGTTTATCTACAATCCTTTGATGCTAACGATCTAAAACGCATCAAAACAGAATTAATGCCCCAAATGGGCATGGATTTAAAACTTGTTCAGCTAATCGCTTATACTGACTGGAATGAGACGTATGAGAAACAGCCTGATGGAACATGGACAAATTACAGCTATGAGTGGATGTTTAAGCCAGGTGCAATGAAAGAGATTGCCACTTATGCAGATGGAATTGGACCGGATTACCATATGTTAGTGGAAGATAATTCAACACCAGAAAATATCACTTTAACGGGTATGGCGGCAGATGCTCACGCTAATAAACTCACCATTCATCCGTTTACAGTACGTATTGATAAACTACCTAAATACGCAAAAGATGGTGATCAGCTTTACGACATTATCTATAACCAAGCTGGAGCGGAAGGTGTCTTTACTGACTTCCCTGATTTAGGAGTTAAATTCTTACAAAAACAAGCTAAATAACCCATCGCATTTTATTTACGCCCTAAATAATTCAAGGTGTAGCTAAGCGGATACTAGTCGCATACATTAGTATGCGACTAGTACGAGTAAACGCAGTCAACAACGCTACAACTTGAAGTATGACGAGTATCCTATTCTTTATTGTGAAAGAGTAGGCTATTTGCACCCTTTCTGATTGTATATTTCTTCATCTTTCTCTAAGTTGCTCTAATAATTTAATTAAAAACTATAATCACTTTTTAATTTAGCTATCATCATTTATTAAATATTCAGAAAAAGGGATCACAATGACAATAATGGCTATTATTTTACTCGTTCTTATCGTTCTTTTTATTAGTTGGGGTATTTCAATTTATAATCGTCTTATTGCGATGCGCAATCAAGTCAGTAATCAATTTACGAATATCGACGTTATTTTAAAACAGCGAGCAGACCAAATTCCTCAATTAATGGCTGTGGCTGAAAAAGCCATGGAGCATGAAAAAAGTGTATTTATTGCATTAAGCGACGCAAGACAACGCTACTTTAAAGCGCAAAATATTAATGAAAAAATCAGCGCATCAAATGAGATGAATACCGCATTGCGCGGCATGATTGCCCTTGCTGAAAATTATCCTACATTAATTTCAGGTGAACAATTAGCATTACTTCAAACTGGTGTTAGTGATGTAGAAAATAAAATTGCTCAACGTCGTGAAGGCTTTAATGATGCAACCACCAACTACAATACTGTAATAGAAATGTTTCCTGATAGCTTAATTGCTGGCCTTTTCCGCTTTGAACACATGCAATTGCTAGAAATACCAAAAGAAGAAATGAAGTTTGAAGGCATTCATTTTAAATGACAGCAATTTAAATAACCGCATTAAGGATAGGTTACAGTGTTAATTTATTTTTTTATCGGCTGTGCTGTAGGCGCATTAATCTATTTTTTACGTAGCAAACGCACCCAAAAAAAGAAGAATAACTTAGGTATTGTTCCCTTTTTAGGGATCGCTTTTGCTACTGGAAATTATCTGTTTTTTTCGCGGGAAAATGGCCTTTATCCTAGCGGTGAAGACTCCATTGTTAATCTCATCTCCTGTATTGCATTTGTTGTTATTTTGATATTTTCCTATGGTATTTCAAATCATATTGGAAATATTGGTGAAAAGGCGATAAAAAATTATCATCAATTACAAATGGAAGGTGAGTCTAAGTTTTCGGCACTGGTTAACACCATATTTATTAGCCTTTTACTGCTCTGCTTAAGCTTTGGCTTTTTTATTGACCATAGATTGTTCTTTTTAAGTTTCGTTTTAATGTTCGTTTATCAAGTTGTCAAAAGAACACCTGAAAAGCGTTTTTTACGTTTTCAAAAAATTCTAGCGACATCTAAAATTCGCTCTTTAGCCATTGGACTTGTTGAGATAGAAGGCAAGATAACTGCGGGAAAAAAATTAATAAGCCGCCTCGGTAAAAAAGAGTGTTATGGTTACTTCTATTATGAATATGACGTATCCAAAGATAAAGAAGGCAAGAAAAGTTATCATCAGTCATTCTGTGAAAAAAAGATCAACAATTTCACGATGACTGATGATACCGGATCAATTCAAGTTCTCGCAGCTGATAACCCCTTAGTGCATCTTGGTATCGAGCCTCATCAAGATCTTGAATACAATAATAAACGTTTTAAAGAGTACATCTTAGGATCAGACACAACATATTTATTAATTGGTAATGCAGAATCTATCAATGGCGAAGTGGTTATCACACGTAAAGAACCACATTACCTGCTAGGTTTATCACCACAAGATTATGTTGCGCGTTGGAACAAAGCGCGCCCTTTTCGTCGTAACTCTACCATCATCGTTATTATTGCTCTTTTTGTTATCTTCTCCATTTTAGTAATACCCATGGATTACCAAAACGGCATACTAACACTTTATTTTAATAACACTTTTTCTTGGTAATTGATTAATATGGAATGGCTTATTTTCATCATTTTTATTCTCACCTTGGTTTATTTTTTAATACGCCAATTAGTGATGATTTATAACAACATGGTGATGCTCAAAAACAATTGCTATAAAGCCTTTGCAAATATTGATGTTTTATTAAAAAAACAAGTTGACTTGATCCCCATGCTGATAGTGATTACACAAAAAGCAATGGGCCATGAAAAAATCTTATTTGAAAGATTAGCTGAAAATAGAGATCACTATTTACATGCAGATGTATTAGATCAAAAAGTTAATTTAGCGAATCAGTTATTACCTCAAATAAAAAAATCACTCATTATTGCTGAAAATTATCCTGAACTTATCAGTGAAAAAAATTTATACTTATTACAAACACAAGCTAAAGAATTAGAAGAATGTATTGCAGATAGGCGTGAATTCTTTAATCAATCTGTCACGCTCTATAATACTGAAATACATATTTTTCCTAATGTATTCTTTAAACTGATTTTTAATTTTAAAGATATCCCTCTTTTCTATCCTAGTAGAGAGGTAACTTTATGATAGAAATTCCTTTTTCTTTTTTTGGCATAACAGATTGGTTTCTGAGCTTTGATGAACCTATATCAATTATTATGTTTGCCACATTTGGAGTGCTGTTTTCTATGGCTATTATTTTGCCATTAATAAGTATCACTCCTTTAAAAAAATATATGCCACAAATTGCGGGAGGGTTATTTAGCTCGATATTTGTCAGCTTAATAGTTTTAATTAGTTTTAATTTAATACTAGGAATTCATTCTGCATTAAAATTACTCTTAATCTGGTGGGTTATTTTATTTTCTTGTATTACGTATTGGTTTATTAATTATCGCTATATGAAAGACGTAACAGGGAATAAGTTTGCAAAGTTTCAAGAAAAAGCCCTTGAAACAGAAGAAAAACGAAGACAAAACCGAAAATCAAAAAAATAAAAGAGAGTCTAGGCTCTCTTTTATTGTACTATCGATATCACATTTATGCTCTGTAAACAGGAAATGCAATCACATCGCTAATACGCTCTACACCAAGCGCCAGCATAATGAGGCGATCAACTCCTAAAGCCACACCAGAACACTCTGGTAATCCCGCTTCAAGAGCGGCTAAAAAACGCTCATCAATGGGTTGCTCTGGTAATCCCATTGCTATTCGCTGACGATTATCACGTTCAAAGCGATGGCGTTGTTCTTGCGCATCAGTCAACTCACGAAATCCATTCGCTAATTCAACACCTTTAAAATAGACTTCAAAACGTTCTGCTACACGATGATCTTCAGAACTAATTTCAGCTAATGATGCTTGGGATGCAGGGAAATGATAGATAAAGGTGGGCTTTTCTAAACCGATATGAGGTTCAACCCCAGAGACAAATAGTAACTGAAGCAGTGTATCTTTATCTTCTTCAGTATCTGCGATATTTGATAAATCCAGTTTTGCAGCAACTTCGCGTAATTTTTCTTTATCTACCGATAAAGGGTCGATATCAAGATAACGCAAGAATGCTTGCTGGTAAGAGAGTGATTCGGATGCTTCACAATCTAAGACTTCTTGCAGTAGATCATCGACTTCATTCATCAACCGGTACATATCAAAACAAGGGCGATACCACTCTAGCATCGTAAATTCCGGATTATGATATCTACCGGCTTCCTCATTACGGAAGCAACGCCCCATTTGATAAATAGGCCCACTGTTCGCAGCTAATAAGCGCTTCATATGGTATTCAGGGCTAGTCATCAAATAAAGCTTAAGCCCTTGTGAAGCACCTGGCCCGACAAAGTGGGTTTCAAATGGGTAAAGATGAACATCGGTAACGGTAGCCTGACTCATCATAGGTGTCTCAACTTCTAACACACCACGATCAGCGAAAAAACGCCTAATATTACTGACTATTTTCGCCTTTTTCAGTAAGTTGGCGATTGAGGCGCTTGGCTGCCAATCCGCGATTTCACTCATGAATGAAAAACTCCAACAGAAAACAAAGCGTGCAGTTTACTCGCATCCTCCTCAACAGACAAATTTCTCCCTGATAAAGAGGTATGCTTATTCATTATTTTCCGCCTTTCTAAGTAAAAATACATAAGGTAATTAAATGTTATTCTACAAAATATCTACTTTAAGGCACTTTTATTGTCGAAATAAACACCAACCCAATACGATAGATACAACTCTTTAGCGATTATCTTATAATAAAAGTAAATTGTAATAATTCTTTTTCTCAATTGCGAGTAACAATAAACTAACACAATACTTATATTTAAATCGTCACTCTCATCTTAACTTCAACATTAACTTTTTATTTAAATTTGTATATTTTGACGAGTATTAAAAACCTTTAGAAATATTATTAATATTTTATTAACAATTAACAAGACAAACCGATTTGTTTTAGATAAATAGTAAAAAAAATATTTTAATTTTTAGAATGAGCTTTAATTAAATTAAATTAACCAAATGGAAAGGAAAAATATTTATCCTTTAAAATCAACAGATAACAAAAAATCATTGTCATTTTCAATTAAAGTTATCTATACTTTCAAAACCAGTTATTCATTACTATTTATAATTTTCAATTTAAAAATATATATTTTATTTTATCCTCAAGTTTCTCTGGGCTCTTATTATCAAAACCCAGAATTCTTGGTGTGGATCACACTTTTTTTGTGAAATACGGGAAAACCATCATTCATATCAAATTTCGGTGGCTTACATTTCGTTATACTAAAACTACAGTCAATGATAATAAAGATGTTATCAAGCGCAGTCACAAGGCAGTGAAACAATTTCGTTACGGATAGCTTAAAAAAATAGCATTACAAATTAATAATGTCAGTGAATTGAATTCTAGACAATTATTCCAATTTTCACTTGAACAATGGAGAAGCGCAGTGCAAACCTTTAATGCCGATATAGCGATAATCGGAGCCGGGGGCGCAGGCTTACGAGCAGCAATAGCTGCCGCGGAAGCGAATCCTCAACTGAAAATTGCTCTGATCTCAAAAGTTTACCCAATGCGTAGCCACACTGTGGCAGCAGAAGGCGGATCAGCAGCAGTGACTCAGGCTCACGACTCCTATGATTTCCACTTCAATGATACCGTTTCAGGCGGTGACTGGTTGTGTGAACAGGATGTCGTTGATTACTTCGTTGAGCATTGTCCAACAGAGATGACTCAACTAGAACTCTGGGGCTGTCCTTGGAGCCGTAAAGAAGACGGGTCAGTCAACGTCCGACGTTTTGGTGGGATGAAGATCGAACGGACCTGGTTCGCGGCCGATAAAACCGGCTTCCATATGTTACATACCTTATTCCAAACATCCTTAAAATACCCACAAATTCAACGTTTCGACGAGCATTTTGTTCTCGATATCCTCGTTGATGAAGGTCACGCTCGTGGTGTTGTTGCTATCAATATGATGGAAGGGACGAAAGTTCAAATTCGTGCCAATGCCGTCATTATGGCAACAGGGGGGGCTGGACGTGTTTATCGTTTCAATACCAATGGCGGTATTGTTACCGGTGATGGTATGGGTATCGCTTTACGTCATGGCGTTCCATTGCGTGATATGGAATTTGTTCAATATCACCCAACAGGCTTACCTGGCTCAGGTATCCTGATGACTGAAGGTTGTCGTGGTGAAGGCGGTATTCTGGTCAATAAAGATGGTTATCGTTATCTGCAAGATTACGGTTTAGGACCAGAAACACCATTAGGTAAACCAGAAAATAAATACATGGAATTAGGTCCTCGCGATAAAGTCTCTCAAGCATTCTGGCATGAGTGGCGTGCAGGCCGTACCATTAAAACTCACCGTGGTGATGTGGTTCATCTGGACTTACGTCATCTGGGTGCGAAAAAACTCCATGAACGTCTGCCATTTATTTGTGAACTGGCAAAAGCGTATGTGGGTGTTGACCCAGTTAATGAACCAATTCCAGTTCGTCCTACTGCTCACTACACTATGGGTGGTATCGAAACCAACCAACAAACAGAAACTCGTATTAAAGGTCTGTTTGCAGTAGGTGAATGTTCATCTGTTGGCTTACACGGCGCTAACCGTTTAGGTTCTAACTCACTAGCAGAACTGGTTGTATTTGGTCGTCTTGCTGGTGAAGAAGCGGTTCGTTGTGCTCAAGAAGCGGCACCTGCTAATGCATCAGCATTAGATGCTCGTACTCGTGACATTGAAGATGGCCTGAAAAAGCTGATGAATCAAAAAGGTTCTGAAAGCTGGTCACAAATTCGCGATGAAATGGGTGAATCAATGGAAGAAGGTTGCGGTATCTATCGTACACCTGAATTAATGCAAAAAACTGTTGATAAACTAGCTGAATTAAAAGAACGCTTTAAACGTGTTGAAATTAAAGACACTAGTAGCGTCTTTAATACAGATTTACTGTACAAAATTGAGCTTGGCTTTGGTTTAGATGTCGCTGAATGTATGGCTCATTCTGCAATCAATCGTAAAGAGTCTCGTGGTGCACACCAACGTCTTGACGAAGGTTGTACTGAGCGTGATGACGTGAACTTCCTGAAACATACTCTGGCGTTCTATAACCCAGAAGGGGCACCTCGTTTAGAATATAGCGATGTGAAGATCACGAAATCTGCTCCTGCTAAACGTGTCTATGGTGGTGAAGCGACTGCACAAGACAAGCAGAACAAGGAGAAAGCGAATGGCTGATGACATGAAGCACGTTAAGATGGAAGTCATGCGCTATAACCCTGAAACGGATGAAGCGCCTCATTTCGTCACTTACGATGTTCCTTATGATGAGCAAACCTCATTATTGGATGCACTGGGTTATATCAAAGATAATTTAGCGCCTGATCTTTCTTACCGCTGGTCTTGCCGTATGGCAATTTGTGGCTCTTGCGGCATGATGGTTAATAAAGTGCCTAAACTAGCTTGTAAAACCTTTATTCGTGAATATCCAGATGGTGTAAGAGTTGAAGCTTTAGGTAACTTCCCTGTTGAGCGTGACTTAGTTGTCGATATGACTCACTTTATCGAAAGCTTAGAAGCGATTAAACCTTATATCATCGGTAATGATCGTAAGCCTTCAGAAGGTCCAAATAAACAGACTCCGGCTCAAATGGCGAAATACCACCAGTTCTCTGGTTGTATTAACTGTGGTCTTTGCTATGCAGCCTGCCCTCAGTTTGGTTTAAACCCAGAGTTTATTGGTCCAGCCGCGATTACATTAGCTCAACGTTACAACACAGATAGTCGCGACCATGGGGCAAAAGAGCGTATGCCTCAATTAAATGGTGAGAACGGTGTCTGGTCTTGTACCTTTGTTGGCTACTGTTCTGAAGTCTGTCCAAAACATGTGGATCCTGCTGCCGCTATTCAGCAAGGTAAAGCAGCCAGTGCGCAAGACTTTGTCATTGCGATGCTGAAACCACGTTAAGGAGGAAACAAGACATGACAACAAAACGTAAGCCTTATGTTCGTGGTATGCAACCAAACTGGTGGACGAAACTCGGTTTCTATCGTTTCTATATCACCCGTGAAGGTACTTGTCTTCCACAACTTTGGTTCAGTCTGGTTGTACTGTTTGGTGTATTCGCACTGAAAAATGGACCAGAAAGTTGGGCAGGTTTCGTTGGATTCCTGAGCAATCCAATTGTAATGCTGATTAATATTGTGACTCTTATTGCGACAGTATTCCACACTGCAACTTGGTTTAAACTTGCACCAAAAGCTGTGGTTATCGTTGTTAAAGATGAAAAAATGCCTCAAGAACCTATTGTTCGTGGTTTTTGGGCTGTCACTATCGTTGTTACTGCCGCTATTCTGGCAGTGGCGTTAATGTAACCCAGGAGGAAATAATGAATCAGAATCAACTTCCTAAGCGCTCTGATGAACCTATTTTCTGGGGATTGTTTGGTGCAGGTGGTATGTGGAGTGCGATTGTTTCTCCAGCAATCATCATCCTGCTCGGTATCCTAATCCCTATGGGTATTGCGCCAGAAGCATTTACTTATGAACGTATTATGGCATTTAGCCAAAGCATCATTGGCCGTCTGTTCTTACTATTGATGATCATTCTGCCAGTTTGGTGTGCATTACACCGTATTCACCATACTTTGCATGATTTTAAAGTGCATGTACCTGCAAGCAAATGGGTATTTTATGGTGGTGCTGCTATTATCAGTGTTCTCGCTATCATTGGTGTATTTACACTATAATTGATTAATACGTAAGATAAAAAGCCACTCAATTGAGTGGCTTTTTTTGTGGAAATATTTCGCTACTGGTTAACCGTCAATATTTATTCTTTTTGTTGGATTTATAGTTCACAGTAAACAAAATTCATAAATAAGAAAGGATTAGACAACCAATTGTTATCTCTTCATCAAACTATTAAAATCTCAGGGCCTTGGCGTTCCAAAATACACAACATCCTCTGTGCGGGTCCACTAGGTTTTTTTTACCTCGCTCCCACTTAGAAACACTCTCTTTCGACATACCTAAAGCTCGCGCAAGAACGGCTTGTGACATTCCAAATTTAGCACGTAAGGTTTTAATTTCCGCACCACTCATTGAAACACTTAGATCAAAAAATCAGAAACAAAAAAGTTAGGTGATTACATTTTTTATTCTGCAAAAAGGAAATAAGGGAAGCTAAAAATATCCTACAAAATTGATTAGGAAAAAAATCAAAACCGCTAACTTCCCCCAAAGCTAAACACCACATTGGGGGCTTTTAAAAAACTGATTACAATCAACTCGCTAATTTCAGCCCAATAATACCGAAAATAATCATAGCTAAACTGAGTAAACGATAGATATTCGCGGACTCACCAAAGACCAAAATACCAAAGATTGCGGTACCCACTGCACCAATACCCGTCCAAATCGCATAAGCCGTGCCCGCAGGTAAGCCTTTCATGGCATAAGACAACATTCCCATGCTCACAATCATAGCGCTAATAGTGATAATACTCGGTGTTAAGCGTGTAAAACCGTGTGTGTATTTAAGGCCAACGGCCCAAACGATTTCCAATAAACCCGCAACAAAAAGAATAACCCAAGACATAACGTCCCCTATAGATAAATTGGGGTCGTCCCCTGAATACAAAGACAAAAAGCTGGGTCGTCCCAGCTTTTAAAAAGATGAAGTTTAAGTATAAGAAAAAGAAATTAATCATGCAATAGCATAAAATTAACTCAATTTTTTTTAGGTGCGCCCTCTTCACCATAAAGAAAAGCAGAGACATCATCCTCCACTTCTCCCATTGCCATCAAGGCATCCAGCGTCTCTTTTGCTTCTTCTTCATTGACGATACTCATGGCAAAGCCTACATGCACTAATACCCACTTTCCAATCATCGTATGAGGCTCTCCCTCACAGACTAGTGCAATATTCACTTCACGTTTTACACCACAAACATCGACCATTGCATTTTCAGTGATTGTTTTTCCTACTTCAACAACCTGACCTGGAATACCAAGACACATAACAACCCCTATTCGATCTCTATTTGCTTTATTCGCATTGCATCATCATTCTCAACACGCAAATTTTGGCTACCACAAGAAGGGCACCCTGCGTTAAATGTTGAAACTGTCACGACTTGATGGCAATCCCAGCACCACGCTTTTGCAGGAATAACTTCTATATGTAATTCACAGCCTTGTGCAATAGTGTCTCTACAAACAATATCAAAACAAAACTCAAGCGCACTCACTTCAACACAAGATAATGCGCCAATTTCCATCCATACACTTTTTACTTTTTTTGCATTATTTAATTTTGCCTGAGAATCTATTATCTCAAATGCACTTTGGCAAAGTGTGATTTCATGCATGTCGATACCTTATTGAAGCAGGATAAATAATAGCAACTATAGTATCAGCACATAGTTGCTTTATTATTGATCTTAGAACAACAATTCAGCACCGGTTTCAAAAGCTGCTTTACGACGACGCTCTTTCACCATGTCTTCAAGTGCATCTCTATCAATGCACACTAAAGCATGCGTTGGACAAACTTCAATACATGCAGGCCCCGCTTCTCGGTGATGGCATAAATCACATTTATTAGCTTCAGCCTTAAATGCATCAATAGTATTAAGCGCAGTTAATTTGCGCATGACTGGACGTGAAACCACCTCCATAGTGCCATAAGGGCAAGCCAACACACAGGTTTTACAGCCGATGCATTTATCCTGATCGACATAGTAATAATCTTTATTATGAATAATGGCACCATTCGGGCACACATTTGCACAAGGGGCATCTTCACATTGGTGACAGACAACTGCTGTACTAATTGAGAATCCTTTAACCACATGAATTCGCGGTTGAAAATTTTGCTC
This sequence comes from Proteus vulgaris, assembly GCA_901472505.1. Taxonomy (NCBI): domain Bacteria; kingdom Pseudomonadati; phylum Pseudomonadota; class Gammaproteobacteria; order Enterobacterales; family Morganellaceae; genus Proteus; species Proteus vulgaris. The sequence goes on along the minus strand of LR590468.1, from coordinate 2,211,409 downwards.
ACTAATCTGCTCAATGGCTAAGTTATCTTGCTCGGCTTGCTGATGTGAAACCACACAAGCTACCTCACAAGTATGGCAACCAATACATTTTTTAGGGTCTGCAATGATGAAACGGTTCATCATATTCTCCTGATCTTTGTTATATATAGCCGTTATATATGGCGATAAATGCAACGAGTTATTCTAATTAAGAGTCATAATTAGGTATTTATAGAATGAATCTAGCACGGTTCATGCCAATATATTTTTGATATAACTATTCCTTATTTTTCAATTAAATAATTTTTAAATAAAAATGATTATTGATTAATAAATAAGTCACTTCGTCAAATTATTCGACATTTTTGACGATAAATGAAAGCGCTATATAATTAATTATATATCCATTTAATGAGTTTATATTTTTAAGTTTCATTGCAGATACAAAAATAGCGGGTTGGATCAAAAATGATTCAGTCATTGATATAAATTTATTATAAACCTACTACAATATAGCTAATTTTTTAGGGCAATCGGTGGTGTCATGAAATTAAGCAGTAACAACGCTGAAACTATGGAGAGCCTTCGTAATGAGCGCAACCAATATCGAATATTGGTTGATATTACAAATTCTGTATTAGCTCATTTAGACATGGATGGTCTTATTTCTGAAGTCTCTAAAGAAATACATCGTTTTTTTGGACTAAACCACATTAGTCTAATGTTATGCCGTACCTCATCACATAATAGTCATGAGGGTATTCTTTATTCTAGCCGTTATCAGACTGGAAAATCAGTCATCCGCCAACAACGTAAGTTTAGTAGCGCGAATAACAAAGCAGAAGAAATTATTAATCAAAATAAACCCGTCTTAATTGATATTAATAAAGAAGATCAAGAGGATGTTTTGATTAAGCGTCTAGTTAAGCAAAATATGCAGACGGCTTTGTTATTGCCACTGGCTTTTAATCATAAACCGCTTGGTTTATTAATTTTAGCACATGAAATCAGTCATGTTTTTACCGACGATACTTGCCAATTGCTACAACAAATTGCAGCCCGTATTGGTATCGCTATTGAAAACGCAGCCGCATATGAAGAAATAACGCATCTAAAAGACAGTTTAAAGAATGAGAATATTTGGCTTAATGAGCAAATAGATAAAAATGGATGCTTTAGTGAGATTATTTACCAAAGCGATGCTATGCATAATGTGCTCGAACAAATTGAATTAGTCGCACAAAGTGATAGTACTGTGCTTATTTTAGGTGAAACAGGAACAGGTAAAGAATTAATTGCACGCGCTATTCATCGACTTAGTCAGCGAAAAGATAAATCGATGATAAAAATGAATTGTGCTGCTGTGCCTTCTGGTCTATTAGAAAGTGATCTTTTTGGTCATGATAAAGGTGCATTTACTGGCGCAACCAATACGCATATTGGTCGATTTGAAATGGCGAATAAAAGCACGCTATTTCTTGATGAAATTGGTGATATGCCAATTGAATTACAACCTAAACTGCTTCGCGTTCTTCAAGAACGAGAGATAGAAAGATTAGGTGGTAATAAAGTTATTCCTGTTGATGTTAGGTTGATTGCAGCAACCAATAAAGATCTTCATGAATTAACAGATGAAGGTGAATTTAGAGAAGATCTTTATTATCGTCTTAATGTTTTTCCTATTATTATTCCACCACTAAGAGAACGACCAGAAGATATTCCACTTTTGGTTAAACATTTTACACAAAAATTGCGCGGAGAATGGATAGAAAAATAGATTGTATTCCTGCTAACGCATTGGAACAACTAACGCTTTATCCATGGCCTGGTAATGTCCGTGAACTAGAAAATATTATTGAACGAGCTGTTATTTTAACCAGAGGTTCAACATTAAACCTTCAATTAAAAGAGCTTCATATTAGTAAGCCCTCTCGTTTGAAACAGGCACTAACTCAACCTTCATCCATTGAAAGGCGCATGCAGACTAATGCACCAGAAAGTGATGATGAGGAGCGAGAAAGGATCATTCAAGCATTAAGAGAAACCAATGGCGTTGTTGCAGGAGCCAGAGGTGCGGCTTTAAAATTAGGATTAAAACGAACAACGCTACTATCGCGCATGCAACGCTTAGGTATTTCAATTCCAGAAATACTTTAATTCAGAAATAATTCCTTTTAAAATTATTAAGAGAGAGTGTAATAAATTAATTACACTCTCTCTTTTTTCATATATTTGAAACTTATTAATCTCTATCTATAATCTAGTTGATTATACTTTATTATTTATCCCTCTAATTAATTATTAATAATATAAACCATCAATGGAGCATATTATATATGAATAGCCTGCTTATAAATAAAATTAGTGAAATGAAAAAAGAATATAAAAATAATAAATATCTCTTTATTCCCCAAATTTTAGTTATCGATTTAATAAAACAATTAGGTGCTGAAGAGAAAGATATTAATACACTGATGGAATATGGTGATTATTTAGCTCAAGATCCTACTCTTTCTTTTCGTTATTCCAGAACAGGTCGCTACCTTTTTGATAATGACTTAGAAACAATCTCCAGATTAGAGTATCAACCTTTTGTTCTCACTGAAGAAGATGGCTTTATTCGTGAAGACAGTGGTGCACAAAGGCATTTTAGAGCACTCGATGATCGCTGGCAGAGCAAATACCGCCTATCAAGCCTTATTAAAATTAAAGATGTTATTAATTCAAGGTAATACATTTACTCCTCGTCACTTAACAGATCAACAATCGCCAAAATCAATATCAACTGTTTTTCATTTAAGATTAATTGCTCAACCGGACTCTTTAAGCGAACTTTCAATTGAAGGAGTGCATAAGGATGGAGTTGACCACACCATGATTGTTATGATGAATAAGCATAATGTGAAGGATAATACTGGTGCTTTACGTGTTCATTCACCACAAGAAGCCATAGGAACACCCTTGGCAAGAAATTAACCCTGAAAATGTGCTTTATGAACACAATAATGCGCAATATCTTGATGTTCTATTAATTGCAGATAATGAATTAAATCATAGTGGTACACCTATTTTTACTCATGACAATAAAAATCAGGCTTACCAAGATTTTATGGTTTTATTATCTCGTTATCCAACGATTGATTCTCACCCATCGCATAAATTCGACTCAATGAATGCACACCCTGATTTACCCTTAACGCTTTATTTAAATCAGTCAGTTGCTTAGTCATAAATCGTTATTACATAAATTAAAACCGTTGAGTTCGGCTAAGTAACAAATCAATAATCAAGACAAGGTTTGATTCAAAGGACGAGCTTTCGATAGTATCACAATGATAATTCACTGCATCGTCATAAATGGGAAAATGAATATCAGCAAGTTCAGCCAACGGATTGGCACTTGCGCGAGTAAATGCAACAATCTTCATTACCAATACTTTTTGCTATTCTCGCCTTTTCAACCACTTGTTCAGTCTCTCCACTACGAGATATCGCAATAAAAACGGTATAGCGTGAAGCATTATTAATAAAGATATTCTTACTGTCGCTCCAATCCTGAGAGAAATGCATCCTTACCAATCAGCTGTAATCGCTTACTGATATATTCTGAAAATATATGAGAAAACCCTGCCCCATAAATAAAAAATGAATTCTTGCTATTAATTAAATCAACAAAAGCGTGTCTTTTCTCATCTGAAATTAACGTGAAGGTTTTTAAATAATTCGCCAAAAACTGATCAAAAAGAGGCTCTGTTACCTCGTTTTCCATCACTTTTCAATTGATGAGATTTTTCAGCCGTGGATAACAATTGTTTGCCAGTAATAAACCAACTCACTATAACCAGAAAAACCTAATTTCTGGGCAAAGTCGCATAATGGTCGTTGTCGAAACAAAATTGGCTTGTGCTAGCGCTCTGATCGTAAGTTTTCCAACTTGTGTTGGGTTATCAATTAAATAAGAGAGAATACGATATTCTGCGCGTGTTAATTCTGTTGCTCTTGAGAGTAAAGATGATAATCGTGCCGACATACCGGTTACCTTAATTGATACATCGTCCTTACCAACATAAAAGGAAAATGCTGTTCTGGTGATAGAACAGCATTTTTATTCAATTACTCATTAACAGCAAGTGTTGAGATCAAACACGCTTACCATTTACATAAACTTTATGTAATTCAGGCCAATATTCTCGATTTGCTTCGATCATATCATCAAGGATCTTCTTCGCGTGGATCACACTTGGCACTGTTTTATTCAGTGTGAACGCCTCTAATGCTTTTTCATAGCTACCTTCAAGTGTTGCTTCCACCAATAATTGTTCTGATGCCAATTGTTGCTCTAACAAAGTACGATGGAAACGCGGAATGTCACCAACACGAATAGGTTCAGGGCCGTGAGACGTGATATAAGCCGGTACTTCGACCATCGCATCATAAGGTAAATCAGCAATCGCACCTTTATTTTCAACAATCACCAAGTGGCGCTGACGTAAATCAAAAGCTAAAGAGCAAGCAACATCAACAATAAAGGCACCATGAACACCGACATGGAATGCATCAGGTAAAATTCCCGTCTCTTTATATTCTCGAGCAGCTTCAAACAGGCGTTTTTCACGACCATCCATTACTTCATTTGCTCGGGTATAATCTGGATCTTGGTGCTCAACGATATAATTTGGCATCAAGTAATACTGCAAATATGGGTTTGGAATATATTCAGGGAATGCTTCCATTAATGGCTGAATATGACGCCATGTTTTCACCCATGATGGATCTGAGTGTTGTGGGTCAGTTTGAGCTGCATCTTCGGTTAAAAGACCAAATTTAGCGATATGTTCACGTAATTCAGGCAGTTTTTCTTCGCCTTTTACGCGCACAGAAGTGAACCAACCAAAGTGATTTAGACCAAAATAGTCCACATCTAAATCATGGCGATCGACGTTTAATACGGCAGCCATATTACGCATCGCTGCAACAGGCATATCACAGATATTCAATACTCGAGCATTAGGACGTAAACGACGTACACCTTCAGCAACAATCGCGGCTGGATTTGAATAGTTTACAATCCATGCTTTAGGAGAGGCATACTCCTCAACTAAATCAATTAACTCAACCATAGGTAAAATGGTGCGTAAGCCGTAAGCAAGCCCACCAGGTCCACAGGTTTCTTGCCCTACAACACCATAACGTAATGGGATTTTTTCATCCTGCTCACGCATTTTGTATTGACCCACACGCATTTGAGCAAACACAAAATGAGCGCCATCAAATGCAGTTTCCGGATCTATCGTCACCGTAAATTTAATGGTATCGCTATGATCACGGATCACTTTTTCAACCACGGGTGCAATGGTATCTTGGCGCTCTTTATCAATGTCGTATAAACGAATTTCACTCAGTGGAAAATCCTCTAAACGTACCATTAAACTTTTTACAATTCCCGGTGTATAGGTGCTTCCGCCGCCTGCAATACTTAAGATAAAGGGTGATTTAGTCATCTTACTTTCTCCTATTAAAGTGCGGCTTCGACCGCTTCACGCATTTTTTTCACATGTAATCCATAAACCACTTGAACATTATTACCGTGGCGAACAACGCCTTTAGCACCGGTTTTTTTTCAGTAGATCTTCATGAATTACATCGACATTTTTAACAATAACTCTTAAGCGGGTATAACAATTATCAACCACTTCAATATTGTCACGCCCACCGAGTCCTTCAATAATCTCCTCACCTAATTCATTGATATTTTGAGTAATTTGTTCAGAGGCAGTGACTGATTCTGCTTTTTTCTTGTAATCTTCTTTGCTATATAAACGCGTCTCTTCATCATCATCTTCACGACCTGGTGTTTTAAGATTGAGTTTTAAAATCAAGGTCCTAAAGATAACGAAATAGAGAACTGACATAATCAAACCCACCACGATATACATAGGCCAATTTGATTTTTCAGTGCCTAACGGCAAGTTATATAGAATGAAATCAATGACACCGTTCGCACCAATTGCATGAACACCTAATAGGTAGAACAACATCATGCCAATACCGGTTAATACGGCGTGAACTAAAAATAAAACTGGGGCAACAAATAGGAAGGAAAACTCAAGAGGCTCTGTTACACCAAGTAAGAAAGAGGTCGCAGCCGCAGGAATTAAAATTGCCTTGGCCATCTGCTTTTTCTCTTTTTTAGCCACAGAGATCATGGCAGCAGCCGCGGCAGTTAAGCCGAACATTTTAGCAATACCGCGCGCATCCCAAATCACAGTGCTACTGAGTTGTTTAACTTCCGGGCACGCCATTTCAGCAAAGTAGATATTTCTTGCACCTTGGTAAGTTGTGCCACAAACATCAGCAACACCACCTAATTCGGTATACAAGAATGGGGTATAGACTAAATGATGTAATCCCGTTGGGATAAGAATACGTTCTAAGAATCCATAAATCAGCGCACCAAAAGCACCAGAATCATGAATAACGAGCGCCATTTTAGTAATACCCGCCTGAGCAAAAGGCCAGACTTCACACATTAAAACAGCCAATGCAATGGTGAATGGAATAGCAATAATGGCGACAAAGCAGTGACCAGAGTAGATAGCCATAATGCCGTTAAACTGACGACCTGAATAACGATTATAAAGCCACCCTGATATTGCCCCAGTTAAAATACCGGCAAATACGCCCATTTCTAGGACTTGGACACCTAATACCATGCCTTGACCAGCAGCTCGCATCTCTTCTACGCTAACCAGTTTACCTTGTAGCGTTAGCGTAATATTCATGGCATTCGTGAAAATAACAAACACCACTAAACCAATTAAACCAGCGTAGCCTTTGTCTTTTTTCGCTAAACCAACGGGAATACCCACAGCAAAGATCAGTGCCAGATTGATTAAAATAGCAACAGATGATTTTGCAAGTAATTGCCCAATACTTTGAATAATCGGGTGATTTAAAAACGGAATATATTCCGCAAGGTTGCCATTGCCAAAAACATTACCTAAAGCGATATATAAACCGACAATAGGCAATATCAAGACAGGCCCATATAAGGATTTACCAAACGCTTGTAGGGCATTAATGAGTTTTTTCATACGGTATCTCGTTGTTGTTTTCTTACACTCATTTCCATAACAGCATCCTGCGCTGGCATTAAATAAAAAGCAATTTATCCACTTGATTTAGAAACGGATTACGTTAAAAGTAACATGTTACTTTTTTTATTGTGAGCCAACTCATGGTGAATATTCAGACAGATAAAAAGAGGTTTTTAACGATAAGCTGTAGAAAAAAGATCTGATGACAATAAAAAATCATAAAAAAACCGAGCTTACTGACACAAAATCAATAAACTCGGTCTTAAGGCAGAAAAACAATATTAATCAGATAAAATTAACCCTCGGCAGCTTCTCTTAAACGACGTTTAATATTGCTATATTCCGTTTTCACATAGTGTTCTGCCTGAGCCTGCTCCTTGATTGGCTCAACACATACTGCACAATATTTATACTCAGGTGTTTTAGTAATTGGGCTTAAGTTTTCCGCAACCAGTTCGTTACAAGCACCAATCCACCATTGGTAAGTCATATATACCGCGCCTTTATTCGGTCTATCACTGACTGCAGCACGCGTAATTACTTTACCTTGACGAGAGCGTATCCAAACTAACTCTTGATCTTTAATACCCAGTTGTTTGGCATCTTCAGTATTTAACTGAACATAACCTGGCTCATCTGCTAATGCTGCCAATGCTTTACAGTTACCTGTCATTGAACGGCAAGAGTAGTGCCCAACCTCACGGACTGTTGCCAGTACCATTGGGAATTCATCAGACAGTTTGTCAATTGGTGGTGCCCACTCACAAGTAAAGAATTGACCTTTACCGTTAGGGGTATCAAAGTTACCACCTTCGTACAGATATTGTGTACCTGGGCTATCTTCTGTTGGGCAAGGCCATTGAATATAAGCCAAATCCGCCATTTTTTCGTAAGTCGCACCATAATAAATTGGGCATAACTCACGCAACTCATCCCAAATTTCTTTGGTATTGTTGTAATGCATTGGATAGCCCATTGCTGTTGCCATCAGACTGATGATTTGCCAGTCTGTTTTCACATCACCAACAGGTTCAACCGCTTTATAGAAACGTTGGAAACCACGGTCTGCTGCAGTATAAACACCTTCATGCTCACCCCATGATGTTGCAGGGAAAATAACGTCAGCAATAGACGCTGTTTTGGTCATAAAGATATCTTGTACTATCAGTAGATCCAGTTTTTCAAACGTTCTACGGATTGTTGCTAAATCAGGCTCAGTTTGCAGTGGATCTTCACCCATTACATAGTGAGCTTTTAATAAGCCGTGATCGATATTATGAGGCACTTCACTTAACGCATAGCCCACTTCATCAGGCATTGATTCAATGCCCCAGAATTTAGCAAATTTCTCACGCGCTTTTTCGTCAGTAACGTATTGATAGCCCGGCAGTGTGTTAGGTAATGCACCCATATCACACGCACCTTGTACGTTATTTTGACCACGAACAGGGCCAACACCGACATATTTTTTACCTAAATTACCGGTTAATAATGCCAAGCTAGTCAGTGAACGAACAGTTTCAACGCCTTGGTAGAACTGAGTAACACCCATTCCCCAAAGAATTGTTGCTGTTTCTGCTTTTGCGTACATACGCGCAGCTTCACGAATAATTTGAGCACTTAAACCTGTCGTTTCTTCAACGGATTCAGGTGTGTAGCTTTCAACTAATTTGCAATATTCTTCAAATTGCTCAGTGTGATTTTCAATAAAGGATTTATCATGCAATCCTTCTTCAATAATCACATGTGCAATCGCATTTAATAGCGCAATGTTAGAACCATTTTTTAAGCCTAAGTGTAAATCGGCTAAACGTGCTGTTTCGATGTAACGAGGGTCACATACAATAATTTTGGCACCCTTTTCTTTCGCCTTAACAATACGGCGAGCAACAATAGGATGCGAGTCTGCGGCGTTATAACCGAAGACAAATAGACATTTGGTATCCTCAATCTCGACGATTGAGTTGCTCATAGCACCATTACCGACCGAACGCTGCAGACCTGCAACCGAAGGGCCGTGTCAGACACGAGCACAGCAGTCTATATTATTATTTCCGATAACCGCACGAGCAAATTTCTGCATAACGAAGTTAGCTTCGTTACCCGGACCTCGTGATGAACCGGTTGTCATAATAGATTTAGCACCGTATTTCTCTTTGATAGCAAGCAGTTTGCTACTCGCAAACTCAATCGCTTCTTCCCAAGAAACCGATTCTAATTTTCCGCCTCTTTCACGACGGATCATTGGTGTTTTAAGACGTGGAGTCAGTATCTTAGTATCATGGATAAAATCCCATCCATAATACCCTTTCAGACACAGCTCACCTTGGTTTGTTAAACCATTGGCTCCTTCAGCGCCAATGATTTTACCGTTTTCCACCTTCAGGTAGATTTTGCATCCTGAGGCGCAATACGGACAGACCGTGATGACTTTTTTCATCAACATTGCTCCTGTGTTCATCAATGTTCAGGTTATTACCTGATCCTCTCCTCTATCTATGCAGAGAGTGTGCCAAATAAGCACGCTTTTTCACTTTTCTTCAAGACAATGAAAAATAAAGAAAAATAAAAACCATTGAGTGAGCAAGAAAACAATGAAAACTAAAACAATAGGAAGTGCTCGACACTAATGACGATATTTATGTCGACTTTCGTTTCCATCAATATACGTTATACATAAGAACTTATAGCGAAAGAACATCTTTCATTTGATAAGAAATAACAATTGAGCAAATACGCCTTCTTATCTGCCTTTATCAAGGTCTTACCGTATATAATGATGACAATCTCCTAATATCTCTACCAATATTTCTATCTACTAAAACTATTTAAAATTAATAATTTTGATATTAATGTCATTCAAATAAAAAATTTTTAAACTTCAATAAAAAAAAGCACATAATACTGAACCTGAAAACAACTTCGCGGTCATAAAGACCTCTACACCATACATTTTGATAATAATTGAACATGCAAAAATTAAAGTTTTTAAGGTTTTCGAAAGAAAATATTGCCCTTTTTTTAGCAGTCTACCTTGGTTTTTTTCTTAATCTTTCCGTTTACATTGGCCGATACGGCACACAGAATACAAACAACCCCCTCATTGATGCATTATATATTCTAGGTGAAATTGCCGTTAATATTGCTTTTACCTTCTTCTTATTACGACTTATTTCTTTTTTCGGCTCTCTCTTTTTTAAAATAGTTGCCTCTTTTATTCTCGTCGTCAGTGTCTGTGCTAGTTACTATATTTCTTTTTATGACGTCGTCATTGGATACGGTATTATCATTTCAACACTCACCACAGATACCGATTTATCTAAAGAGCTGGTCAGCCCAAATGTGATTATTTGGATTATTGGCTTATCTATTTTACCTTTAGCGCTTATTTGGCTATGTAAGAAACCAGAAAAAAATCTCACGACTCAACAAAAGAAAAAAATCTGGATAAAAAACACGGCCAAAATGCTTGTGATCGCGCTGGCTGTTTTTGCCTATTTGAAAACACTCGATTCAAGGCAAAAAGCCTATGAAATCAAAAATAACTTAGATTTACCAAGTTATAGTGGTGGTTTAAGTTATGCGTATTTGCCCACTAACTGGATCATTCCATTATTCCAATATGCAATAACGCAGTATGACGATACCTTTAATAGCCAAAATATTTTTGATCCTGCCGATCACTTCACTTATCAGCCCTCAAAAGCTAATGAAGATGTGTATGTCGTCTTTATTATTGGTGAAACAGCAAGATGGGATCATATGGGTTTATTAGGATATGAGCGTCAAACCAATCCGCTATTAAGCCAAGAAAAAAACCTTGTCGCCTTTAAAGGTATTTCTTGTGATACCGCAACAAAGCTTTCATTAAAATGTATGTTTGTACGAGAAAACGGAACAGAAAGTAACGACCAGCGGACATTAAAAGAGAACAATATTTTTTCAGTATTAAGCCAATTAGGTATGTCATCAGAGTTGTTCTCAATGCAAAGCGAGTTGTGGTTTTACAATAAACTTGATTTAAATAACTACGCAATGAAAGAGATGATGACAGCCAAAAATAGCAACTTTGGTAAAGAGCTTGATGACACCTTATTAATTGCTGAAACGGCGAATACGGTTTCTCAGCATCCAAAGGGAAATCATTTAGTGATTTTACATACTAAAGGCTCTCACTTTATGTATTCACAGCGTTACCCAGAATCATTCAAAAAGTATCAACCTGAATGTTTAAATGTGGATGATGAGTGTACCAAAGAGCAGTTAGTGAATGCTTATGACAACTCTATTCTTTATACCGACTATTTTATTGATGGCATACTCGATACATTACGCGATAAAAAAGCCATTGTGTTTTATACCTCCGACCATGGTGAATCTATTTCAGAGAAAGGTGGTTTACACGGAACACCAAAAGAAATTGCACCACCAGAACAATTTAAAGTGCCTTTCTTAGTTTGGATGTCAGATAGCTATTTAGCAGAGCCTGAAAATAAGCAATTATTTGATAACCTAAAACGTAATCAAGATGCAGAGCGCACGTTCTATCATCATAATATTTTTGATTCGATGCTAGGTTGCTTGGGTTATTCCTCTCCAGATGGCGGTATTAATAATCAAAATAACCTCTGTTTTGGTGATATGCCATCAACCCAAAATTAAATTTTCGTAATAACCAATAGACAAAACCCCATGCTCAATATCAAGCATGGGGTTTTTATTATCATAAGTATATATATTGTTTTATTTTTCTATTTTTAAATCTTTCATTTTTAGCTTTACAACTCCATCCCAGTTGTCAATATAATATTGACATTCATAACATCCTAATTCTGCAGCCTTCTTATAATAAAATCTTGCTTTTTCAAAATTTAACGGTATATCACGCCCTAAAAAATACTCAGTACCTACTGCTTGATAACCGCCATAATAACCCGCATCACCTGCTTGATGAAATAATTCCATTGCCTTTTTAATATTATTGTTTTTATCATACATATAACCTAAATTTACAGCTGATGGCCCCATGTAATCATCTTGTCGATCAATAGAGCGTTGGTAATATTTTTCAGCTTCAACATTATTACCACTTTGCTGATAAATAACTGAAACCATCCAATTAGCTTCACTATTACCATCATCAGCAAGTTTTATTAAACTATAAAATTCATCTTTTGTATTTGGCATTTTTATGTTGGACGATGCTAGAAAATCGGGCTCATGTGAATACACTTTTTCAGGAACGAGAATATCAGCTATTATTTTTCCACTAAATATAAGTGTTATAATAAAAAAATAATTTTATTCCATCTCTTTTTTTATAGCCATAAGTCACCATTATTAGGTAAGATATTGTTTTGTTGGGAAGTAATATGAGTGTTAAATACAATATCTGAAATTTCAGTATGATATCCATTACTCCATGTAACAGTGCTAGTTAATAAAATTTGATTACCACTTTCATCTATAACACCATTTTTTCTTATAATTTAAATCTATCGATTCTATACCTAAACACTCTATGTTAAATAATTCATCAATATCAGTTTTTCCATTAATATTCTTATCTATCCATAAATTTAAAGAAGACCAGATTACATCATTATTATCAATTCTATTATCTTGATTGTTATCATACTGAGATAATGCATCAAACCCGTGTTTTGCATAGTCGCCTAATATATTAAAAGTGTTATTACCAAATAATTCATTACCATTATCTATAACGCCATTTTCATTTTATCAAATACAAGAAATGCACTATTACCATCTATCCAACCTGTTGATTCATTTACTCCATCATTATTATGATCGAAATAAACACCTTCATCATCAGGTAATGTGAAGATCCCATTATCTGTTAATGCCAATAACTAATGGTGTTTCAGTTTCTTTCTGCTCATCAATATATTCTTGCATTTTTTCAATAATTTTATCTGGTGTATCACCGATTAATTGTAGAATATAATCTGGGTTGTGTTCTCCATTTTCAGTTAACGCTAATATATAGTTCACAAAATCAATACAATTATTATTAAATAGATTATAGTTACTCTCAAAATGGGTATAATCACCTGACTTCATCTTTGATATTGCATTATTAATTCTACCAATAATTTCATTGCTATATTAAGGTAATGTAGCGCTTGTCACTTTATTGGGATCATACCCTTTAGAATCATGAAATGTTAAATTATCTGAACCACCTTCCATTTTAGATCCCCCCATTCCCCAACCAATTGACTCTCCTTTAAATTCAATCCAAGCATGTCCAAACTTTGATTTTTTTTGATTGGTTATTTATATCTGTATATACAGTATGTGATGGTGCTATCTTTACAGTAATTATTTCTCTAATTGTATAGTTTTTTCCTATTATTTCATTTCTTTCTATAAGACCAAAATCCTTTCCAACATTATTATCCATTTAATAATCCATTATAAAAATAGTGATATAAAAAATGACACTATAATTTATAGATTTATTTTTATATAAAAATAAAACCGCACTTAATATTTAAATTAAGTGCGGTTTTAAATTTTATAAACTATATTTTAATTATTGATTAAAACTAGCATCAGTATAAAGTTGAGTGGCTTGAATATCTTTTACTGTTTTCGCCCCACCTAACATCATATTAATTTTTAATTCTTTATTTAAATGTTGGATAACTGAATTAACACCTTCAGCACCACCTAAATTTAATCCATAAAGAATTGGGCGACCAACAGCGACAACATCTGCACCACTGGCTAATGCTTTAAAGACATGTGAGCCACGACGTACACCACTATCAAACACGATAGGAACACGTTTATTTACCACTTTTGCTATTGCTGGTAATACATCAATAGTGGCTGGCGCACTGTCTAATTGACGTCCACCGTGGTTAGAAACCCAAATAGCATCTGCACCTGCTTTAATGGCAGTATCTGCATCTTCAGGTGATTCAATCCCTTTTACAATCACAGGCAAACCAGACATTTTTTTCACATACTGAATATCTGCGGGTGTGAAGGCTTGTTTAGCTTGTGCATAAATTTCACTGATACCCGCACCTTTACCTGTTTTCGATTTGTCATCACTGATTTTTGCGAATGCTTCTAAGTTGGCAAAACCTAATGGGAATTGGAAATTATTTTTCACGTCATCTTCACGATAACCACCCACTGAAGAGTCGATAGTCATAATGATACCTTTAGCGCCATACTGTTTTGCTTGAGATAAAATATACTCGTTAAAGGCATCATTTTTGCTCATATAGAGCTGGAAGAAGAACGGATAACCTGGTTGAGCATCAGCCACTTCCTTGATAGTTTTATTCCCATAAGTACTTAACGAGAAAACCGAACCGGCTTTCGCCATACCTCTTGCTGTGGCAACTTCGCCTTGTTGATGTGCAAGCCCTTGAGCTGCCATCGGTGCCTGAATAATAGGCGTATCTAATTTAATACCCAAAAATTCTGTTTTTAAATCTAAGTCAGAAAATTCGATACCTTGTAATGAACGAGGCATAATATATTTTTTATCAAATGCGGTCGTATTTGAACGCAAATTATTTTCGTCTTCAGCGCCACCACGAATATAACCAAAAGCGCCTTTTTCCATATTTGCTTGGACTTGTGCTTCCATCGCTTTTAAGTTAACTATTTTTATTGGACCTTCTGCATTACTTGCTTTATATTCAGTTGCCTGTGCAACACCCACACTTAATGCCATCGCAATAGCAGTGGCTTTTAATATTTTGCTTTTCATTTTTTGTTCCATTTGGATTAAAGGCTTATATTCATAAATTAATAAATATGAACTTCTATTAAATTAACTTTATCGAAAAAGAATATAAGCCTTATTTTTAGGTAAAACTTAAATTAACCGCTTATTTTTTTGTTAAAGTATTATAGCTTGTCATAAGATTACGATAGTCTGGAATATGGTTAGCAAATAGCGCACCTAATCCTTCAACATCATTACGCCAATCACGGTGTAACTCACAAGCTAAACCAAACCAGTTAATTAATTGTGCTCCTGCTTTTGACATTCTATCCCACGCAGAGTCACGAGCAATCGCATTGAAAGTGCCTGAAGCATCGGTGACAACAAACACTTCAAAACCTTCTTCAAGTGCTGATAATGCAGGGAATGCGACACACACTTCAGTAACCACACCGGCAATAATCAGTTGTTTTTTACCTGTCGCTTTAACTGCTTTTACGAAATCTTCATTATCCCATGCGTTGATTTGACCTGGGCGGGCGATATAAGGAGCATCCGGGAACATCTCAACGAGTTGAGGCATTAGAGGGCCATTAGGGCCATTTTCAAAGGAAGTCGTCAGAATGGTAGGTAAATTAAAGTATTTAGCGGCATTGGCTAATGCTAATACATTATTATTGAATTTATCTGGCTCTATATCTCTCACTAAAGAGAGTAATCCAGCTTGATGGTCTACCAACAAAACAGCAGCATTATTTTTATCAATACGATGATATTTAAAGCTCATAATAATCTCCGATAGGATAATAGAGGTAAGACTCAATTAAATCATAGCACCTAATTTATATGACAATACTCCGAACCATTTGAATTTCTATTTAAGTTTATTTATCAGTAATAAAGAATTGATGTCAGAAACTTAAAAGTTAATTAAATATCACGATATTTAATTAACTTTTTATTTTTAAGATAAATTCATTCGTTTCGTTGAAAATAATTATAAGTGCAATCTTTTTTTAATGAATCTAAAGATTATTGCTTTAACTATTCAAAAAATTTGTTGATGTTTTACGGCAGGAAAAAGAGAAAAAAACCCCCGCGGGCGGGGGTGAGATAAGCGCAATTAAAAGGTCTCTAACTTACTATCAGGAGATGGAACATTCATTAATGACGATTACGAACAATTTGATAGCGGCGGGTTAAATACTCAATTGGCACGCTCCAAATATGAACTAATCGGCAGAATGGGAACAATAAGAAAATCGTCATTCCCAAGAAGATATGTAACTTAAATACCCATGCAACACCGTCAAGATTTGCTGAAGCACCACCATGGAATGTCACAATAGATTGTGCCCATGCCACCAGCTTCATCATTTCACTACCATCCATATGTTGGGCTGAGAATGGGATAGTGAGTAGACCCAACGCAACTTGAATAACCAGAAGTGTTAAAATCATGATGTCACCAAATGAAGATGTGGCCCTTACGCGTGGATTAGTTAAACGGCGTTTTAATAACATCACACCGCCCACTAGCATTAACACACCACAAGTACCCCCCCCCACCATCGCCATAATTTGTTTATATTCAATAGGCAAGAATGATTCATACATCCAGTGTGGCGTTAACATACCTAAAAAATGCCCGGCAAAAATACCGATGATCCCAACGTGGAATAAGTTAGAAGCTAATCGCATATTTTTCTTGTCTAGCATCTGACTAGAGCCAGCACGCCAAGTGTATTGACCATAGTCGTAACGTAACCAGCTGCCGATAATAAATACAGCACCAGCAATATAGGGATAGATATCAAAAAATAACATATTGATGTAATTCATTTTTGTGCTCCCGTATCCAACGAATTCCCCACATTGAGATATTGAACTGCCGTTTCTTGTGCAAAACGACGCTGATGTTGGCTAATATTGCTACTGCCACATTGCGTACCTTCTCCAAGGAACGTCACTTGTTCTTCTTCCCACACCGCATCTAACGCCGCAGGTGTATCATCTAAAGGCTCTTTTTCTACTTGAGCTGTTAGTTGTGATGCTTCTAATCCACTTTGTGAGAGGCAAAGCAACACATCAAAAAGAGCGTGATAATCACTGCCTCGTTGTTTTAAACGCTCACCTAACAATGCCAAAAATAGGGGCAATGTTGTTTAGCCCTTCAATACACTCTGTTGTAGGTAAAAGTGTCAAATACTCAAGGTAAGTCGGCAAATAGTCAGGGAGTTCACGACTACTTAATGTGATCCCCGCTTGTTGATATTGATTTAGCAAATCAACCATTGCCTGCCCACGATCGCGAGATTCGCCATGAACATGTTCAAATAACAACAGTGACCGTGCTCGACCTCTATCAAAAAGCTCACTGTAATTGGCTTGTGCATCTAACAACTCTTGTTGCGTTAAAGCGTGAATAAATGCCATTAATTTTGCAACTTGAGTCACAGGAAGCTCATCGGCTTCTTGTAATGCATCGATAAGTTCGCCACGGTTATCCCATAATTCTTGTGTGGGATAATCTAAAAGATGAGAAATCACTTTCAGAGAGATCATCATATTTTCTCCTCTGAACGGCGTTCGTCTTGAGGTGTTTTTGATGTGATATCAATCGCATCAATGCGATGACTATTAAACAGGTTAAATTTGCTATCACTACCATGACAACCATCGCCAAAGCTAAAACCACAACCACTACGTTCAGGGAACGCTTCTCTTGCTAATTCACGATGACTTGATGGGATAACAAAGCGATCTTCATAATTTGCAATAGCAAGATAACGGTACATCTCTTGTGCTTGTGCTTCGGTCAACCCTACTTGCTCTAATGCACTAAGATCGGTTTTTCCTTCTACAGTTTCAGCTCGTTTGTAATGACGCATCGCGAGCATACGTTTTAATGCTAATAATACAGGTGCTGTATCCCCAGCTGTCAGTAAGTTAGCTAAATACTGAACTGGAATACGTAAACTTTCTACATCAGGTAAAACACCTGTATGCGGTAACACACCCGCATCAGCAGCAGATTGAATTGGCGACAAAGGTGGTACATACCAAACCATGGGTAAGGTGCGATATTCCGGATGCAATGGTAATGCCAGCTTCCAATCCACCGCCATTTTATACACAGGTGAACGCTGTGCGGCATCAATTACACTTAATGGAATACCTTGCTCTTCTGCTGCTGCAATCACTTCAGGATCGAAGGGATCTAAGAAGATATCTAACTGGCTTTGGTATAAATCTTTTTCATTATCTGCACTAGCAGCTTGTGAGATTTTATCTGCGTCATACAGCATGACACCCAGATAACGAATACGACCTACACAAGTTTCTGAACACAGGGTTGGCTGGCCGGCTTCAATACGTGGGTAGCAGAAAATACATTTTTCAGACTTACCGCTTTTCCAGTTGAAGTAGATTTTTTTGTATGGACATCCGGTTAAACACATGCGCCATCCACGGCATTTATCTTGGTCGATAAGCACAATACCGTCTTCAGCACGTTTATAAATCGCCCCACTTGGGCAAGTCGCCACACAAGCAGGATTTAAGCAGTGTTCACATAAACGTGGTAAATACATCATAAATGTATTTTCAAACTGTCCATACATCTCTTTTTGCATATTTGCAAAGTTTTTATCCGCTGCACGTTTGCTAAATTCACCGCCTAAATCGTCCTCCCAGTTCGGGCCTCTCTCGATTTTAGTCATACGCTGACCGGTGATCAGCGAACGTGGACGTGCTGTTGGTAATGAGCCTTCTGGTGCATTTTTTAAATGCTCGTAGTCATAATCAAATGGCTCATAGTAATCGTCCAATGCAGGCACATCTGGGTTGGCAAAAATTTTAGATAATAGACCAACACGGTTACCCATTCTTGGTACTAATTGACCTTTGATATTTTTGATCCAACCACCTTTCCACTTTTCTTGGTCTTCCCAATTTTGTGGATACCCTGTACCCGGTTTGGTTTCAACGTTATTGAACCATGCGTATTCAACACCTTCACGGCTAGTCCATACGTTTTTACAGGTTACTGAACAGGTATGGCAACCGATACATTTGTCGAGGTTGAGTACCATACCGACTTGTGAACGAATTTTCATTATGCCTTCTCCTGTCCATTCAGGGTTTGTTGATAAGCATCACCTTCACCATCAAGCCAATCAATCTGTTTCATTTTACGCACCACAACAAACTCATCACGGTTAGAGCCAACCGTACCGTAGTAGTTAAAGCTATAAGCTAATTGAGCGTATCCACCAATCATATGTGTTGGTTTTGGGCAAACACGCGTCACAGAATTGTGAATACCACCACGCATTCCAGTCACTTCAGAGCCTGGTAGGTTTATTTGACGCTCTTGTGCGTGATACATATAAATCATGCCATCAGGAATACGTTGGCTGACAATCGCTCTTGCCGTTAACGCACCATTACTGTTGTATGCTTCAACCCAATCGTTATCACTAATACCCATCTCTTTGGCATCATCTTCACTCAGCCACACTACGGGGCCACCACGACCTAGCGTTAACATGAGTAAGTTATCGCTATAGGTTGAGTGAATACCCCATTTTTGGTGAGGAGTTAGGAAGTTCAGCGCTTTCTCAGGGAAACCATTTGGTTTTTTACCTTTAACCGCATCAATCGCCTTGGTATCAATGGGTGGACGGTAAACCACTAAGCTTTCACCGTAAGCACGCATCCACTCGTGATCTTGATACAACTGTTGGCGACCACTTAATGTACGCCAAGGGATCATCTCGTGAACGTTGGTATAACAGGCGTTATAAGAGACATGTTCATCTTCAAGACCAGACCATGTTGGGCTTGAGATAATCTTACGAGGCTGAGCAACAATATCGCGAAAACGAATTTTCTCGTCTTCTTTCACTTTGGCTAAATGAGTGTGATCGCGTCCTGTCACTTTACTTAATGCATCCCACGCTTTTACAGCCACTTGACCGTTAGTTTCAGGTGCTAAAGAAAGAATAACTTCGGCTGCATCAATCGCCGTTTCAATCGCTGGACGCCCTTTTGCTGCGCCATCGTGACGAACTCGATTAAGTTTTTTCAGGAAATCGACTTCTGCTTGTGTATTCCAACTGATCCCTTTACCGCCATTACCCAATTTATCCATCAAAGGGCCAAGTGAGGTAAAGCGAGCATAAGTATTTGGATAATCACGTTCAACAGGAATAAGGTGTGGGGCTGTTTTACCCGGAATAAGGTCACATTCACCTTTTTTCCAATCTTTCACATCAAAAGGCTGAGCCATTTCAGCAGCGGAGTCATGCTGAATAGGCAATGTCACTAAATCGGTTTCAACCCCTAAATGGCCAACACACAATTTAGAGAAGCTTTTGGCGATACCTTTATAGATTTCCCAGTCTGTTTTAGATTCCCAAGCAGGATCAACCGCAGCAGTTAATGGATGAATAAATGGATGCATATCCGAAGTATTCATATCATCTTTCTCATACCATGTAGCGGTTGGTAAAACGATATCGGAGAAGAGACAGGTACTTGACATACGGAAGTCTAAAGTCACCACTAAATCAACTTTACCTTCACCGCCTTTATCTTGCCATTCCACTTCTTGTGGCTTAACTTGGCCTTGCTCACCTAAGTCTTTACCTTGTAAACCGTTTTCAGTTCCCAGCAAGTATTTCAGTAAATATTCATGCCCTTTACCCGCAGAACCTAATAAGTTAGAACGCCAGATAAATAAATTACGTGGGAAGTTTTGTGGATTATCCGGTTGCTCTGAAGCAAAACGGATTTCACCTGATTTCAATGCATTAACGGTGTAATCAGCGACACTAACGCCTGCCTCTTGGGCTTTTTTCGCAATAGACAGAGGGTTTAAATTTAATTGAGGCGCCGATGGTAACCATCCCATACGTTCTGAACGCACGTTCATATCAACCAAACTACCACTAAAGCGTGATTTATCCGCTAATGGTGATAATAGCTCTGTCGGTGATACGGTTTCGTAACGCCACTGACTTGAGTGATTATAAAAGAACGATGTACTGTTCATATGACGAGGTGGGCGTTGCCAATCAAGACCAAATGCTAAAGGCAACCAACCTGTTTGTGGACGTAATTTTTCTTGTCCAACATAATGTGCCCAACCCCCACCACTTTGACCAACACAACCACAGAAAATCAGCATATTAATAATGCCACGATAGGTCATATCCATGTGATACCAGTGGTTAATACCAGCTCCCACAATCACCATAGAACGACCATGTGTTTTTTCTGCGTTATCCGCAAATTCACGCGCAATACGGGTGATGTCTTGACGGCTTACACCCGTGACTTTTTCAGCCCATGCTGGTGAGTACGCTTTTATTTCATCGTAATTTGATGCGCAGTTCTCATCATTTAAACCACGATCAATACCGTAGTTTGCTAATAGCAAGTCATAGACGGTTGTAACGTATTTTTCTTCGCCATTCGCCAGTGTAATACGCTTAGCAGGCAGTTTATGAACGAGCACATCATCAAGGGCAACACCTTCAAAGTATTCACTTTTGATGCCACCAAAATAAGGAAATGCAACGTCAACAACATCATCGTGGTTCTCTAAAAGCCCCAGTTGTAACGTGACTTCTTCGCCACTCTTACCATCTTTAGGCTCAAGATTCCATTTAGCAGCACCTTCCCAACGAAAGCCCATCGAACCTTGAGGAGCAACCAATTGCTGTGTTTTTTCATCAATAGCAACAGTTTTCCACTCTGGATTTTTCTCTTGATCCAGATTGTTCACTAAATCAGAAGCACGCAACATACGACCTGCAACTAGCTTGCCTGAGTCGTGTTTATCTAACATCACCAACATTGGCATGTCAGTGTAAGTGCGCACGTAGTTACTAAAGTATTCAGTTTGGCGTTTAACGTGGAATTCGTTAAGAATAACGTGTCCCATCGCCATTGCCATTGCGCTGTCAGTACCCTGTTTTGGATTTAGCCATTGATCACAGAGTTTCGCGATTTCAGCGTAATCAGGTGTTACCGCAACGGTTTTAGTCCCTTTATAACGAACTTCTGTAAAGAAGTGGGCATCTGGAGTACGTGTTTGCGGTACGTTAGAACCCCATGCAATCAGGTAAGAAGAGTTATACCAGTCTGCTGATTCAGGAACGTCGGTTTGCTCACCCCAAGTCATTGGCGATGCAGGTGGTAAATCGCAATACCAATCGTAGAAGCTTAAGCATGCGCCACCAATCAGAGATAAATAACGCGCACCCGCAGCATATGAGACCATCGACATAGCCGGAATTGGCGAGAATCCGATAATACGATCAGGGCCAAACTCTTTTGCTGTAAACACGTTAGAAGCAGCAATGATTTCATTCACTTCTGACCATGACGAGCGAACAAAACCACCACGACCACGCGCTTGTTTATAGCTTTTAGTTTTTTCTGGCGAGCTAATGATTGAAGCCCAAGCATCGACAGGATCACAGTGTTGTGCTTTCGCTTCACGCCATAATTTAATTAAGCGTTTACGCACCATGGGATATTTAACGCGGTTTGCGCTGTATAAATACCATGAGTAGCTTGCACCACGAGGGCAACCACGAGGCTCATGATCTGGTAAATCCGGACGTGTACGTGGGTAATCCGTTTGTTGGGTTTCCCATGTAACTAACCCATTTTTGACATAAATTTTCCAGCTACATGAACCTGTACAGTTAACACCATGAGTGGAACGGACAATTTTGTCATGTTGCCAACGACTGCGATAACCATCTTCCCAGTCACGATTAACATTTAATTCTTGGCCATGATCCTTTGAAAAGGTATCGCCAAGCTGTTTAAAATAGCGGAATCTATCGAGAAACTTACTCATCAGATACTCTCCCAATGCGCGCGAGCGCTCTCACATTGCGTATAATTCGTCATTATTGTTTATTGTGTTTACGTCCATAGACCAACCAAGTGATCAAGACGCAGGCGATATAAAATAGAACAAAGATTTTCATGGCTCCGGCAGGTGAGCCAGTCATAGCCAGTGATGTACCGAAGGCTTTAGGAATAAAGAAGCCACCAATTGCACCAATTGCAGAGATAAAACCAAGCGCAGCGGCACTTTCTGTCACCGCTTCTTTTTGAGCAGCTTCATCGGAAGCACCTTGTGCTTTCATACGATCAACGGTGATTTTTCTAAACACCACGGCAATCATTTGGAATGTAGAACCACTACCTAAACCCGCGGTCAAAAACAGCACCATAAAAACACCATAGAAAGCGATAAATGAGCCACCAGTTCCATTTTCAGGTAGTGTTAAGAAGAGTAGAGCCGAGAATATCGCCATAATGATAAAGTTAATCAGCGTGACTCGAATGCCCCCAAATTTATCTGACAATGTACCGCCTACAGGGCGAGCTAAAGCACCTAATAAAGGCCCAAAGAAGGCATAATGCAAAATAACGATATCTGGGAATTGGGTTTTAGATAACATCGCAAAACCCGCTGAAAAACCGATAAAAGAACCAAAAGAACACAGGTATAAAATACTTAATAACCAGAGATGACCGCGTTTTAAAACAGGTAATTGCTGGCTTAAAGACGCTTTATTCGCAGCAAGGTCATTCATACCAAACCATGCGGCAACTGTCAGAATAAGCAAGAAAGGAACCCAAATCCACGCGGCATTTTCTAACCATAAACGTGAACCATCAGGTTGCACAACGCCTGGACCACTAAACATTGCAAAAACGCCAACACCTATCACTAAAGGTGCGACTAACTGCATAACGCTCACACCCAGATTACCTAATCCACCATTTAATCCTAACGCACCACCTTGACGGGCTTTAGGGAAGAAAAAGCTGATGTTTGCCATACTCGACGCAAAGTTTGCCCCAGCAAAACCACATAATAATGAAATGACAATAAAGGTTGAGTAAGACGTTGTGGTGTCCTGTACGGCAAAGCCAAGCCAAATACAAGGAATGATCAAAAAGACGGTACTGATTGCAGTCCATCGACGCCCACCAAAGATAGGAATAACAAATGAATAAGGAACACGTAAAATAGCACCAGAAACAGAAGGAAGCGCCGTCAGCATAAACAGCTGATCTGTGGTAAAGTTAAAACCTACTTTGTTTAAATTGACTGCAACGGCACTAAAAAGCATCCAGACGCAGAATGATAAAAGTAAACAAGGAACAGAAATCCATAAATTACGTGAAGCGACCTTTTGACCAGTCTTTTCCCAAAAAACTTTATCTTCAGGATGCCAATCTTCGATCACCCCTTTTCTTATTTTTTCTGGGTGTTGAGTGAGTGCCATAACAACCTCTGTTAACGGTTAAATTGACACCTTTTTACGATTAGAATTGTTAATAAGTCATGATCTGTATCAAGCAAACATTTGTTTGTTTTTTAAGCTAAAGTAACTATTTACACCTAAGTATTAATAGGATTAACCCTACTTTTTCATTTTAAATTATAATGTTAAATGAAAAACATGATAATTTAGCGGAGAAATTACCCCCGTCGGCTATTTAGAGGTAATACTTTAGTAGTATATGACATTTGATACTTTTTTAAGGCAAGATAGCGACTGAATAAATTTGGAAAAACAACAATGACCACGCATAAAATCCAATGGCACTACCGTTTTTCAATTATTAATCAAATCGCAATATTGATGTTACTTTTCACCCTACTAGGTGTGGCAGGCATGGCAATTTCTAACCATATTATTTTAAGTGTACAAGGCAACGCGCACGCGATTAATAAATCAGGATCTTTGCGTATGCAAAGTTATCGCTTGTTATCTGCGTTACCTCTGGATGAGCAACACCGTTATTACCTTCATGAGTTAGAAACTGATTTAGACAGCGATGAGTTACTTCAAGTCCTGAGCAACGCATCATTACAATCACAATATGCTCAGTTAAATACTTATTGGAAAGAAACCTTAAAGCCAACTTTGCTCTATGCTCACCAACGAGATGATGCAAAACAAGAGGTCGCCTTTTTTGTTTCTCAATTAGATAAATTAGTATTAAGCATAGATCAGCTAACAGAACAAAAAATAAGGCTGGTGGCTTACACTCAACTTATATTTACCGCACTCACACTATTACTATTATTTGGCTCCGTCTGGCATTTCCGTCGTCGTTTATTGCATCCTTGGCAACAATTAATGGAAATGGCGAATTCAATTGGTCATGGTAATTTCTCAGCACGCTTCCACCAGCGCGATCATCATGATGAGATTGCGACATTAGGTATCGCACTTAATACTATGTCAGAAGAGCTTTCAACGCTCTATAGTGAATTAGAGAAAAGAGTGATTGAAAAAACACATGATTTACAACAAAAAAATAAAGTGCTCTCTTATCTTTATCATTCAAGCCAGCAATTACATTCCCCGGCACCACTTTGTGCTCGATTAAGACAGATACTATTTGAACTTCAACAAATTATTCCTGATACCTATTTGCAGATACGTTTGTATGAGGATAATCATCACACATTATTTAATGAGATCAGTTTAGAGCCACACTCACGTCCTGAACATTGCCCAGACCAACAATGTGAGCGCTGTGATGAAACCGTTTCAGCCACTATTCCACTAAGCCGTGAACTATTACATTGGGAATTAGCAGATCAGATCCATCGTTATGGGTTATTTGTTATGCAGTTACCAGAACATACCGCCCTGACAGATGAACAGAATAATTTAATGTTATTGCTGACAAAACAAATCTCCGCCATGTTGGCAATGGAACAACAAAATGAGCAACAGCAACAGCTTTTACTCATGGATGAGCGCTCTGCAATTGCCCGTGAATTGCATGACTCCATCGCACAATCACTTTCATGTTTAAAAATGCAAGTCAGCTATTTGCAAATGCAGTCAGAAACCTTACCAGATAATTGCCAAAAATTACTTAAAGAGATGCGAGAAGAGCTTAATGTTGCTTATCGCCAACTAAGAGAATTGTTAACTACATTTCGTTTAAAACTCACTGAACCTGGATTATTGGCCGCATTAGAAAGTACGTTAAATGAATTTAATCAGCGACTTGGATTTACTATTAATTTTGACTATCAATTACCCGCAAAGTGCGTAAATTCACATCAAAGTATTCATGTAGTTCAAATTGTGCGTGAAGCATTGAATAATATATTACAACATGCCAATGCCAACTGGGCTGAAGTCTCATTGTCTCTTGATAATGGCATTATTGAACTAAAAATTAACGATAATGGTGAAGGAATTAGTCCTAACCCTGAAAAATTAAATCATTATGGCCTTATTATTATGCGCGAACGCGCAAATAGCCTAAATGGTTCTTATACTATAAAAGTACGTGAACAGGGCGGTACTCAAGTGTTTGTTAAATTTCCATTAATCACTACTCATAAAGACCCTGTCTAACATGGAGCAAGTCGTAATGAATAACATGGGCTCACCCACAGAAAAAGCGACAATTTTACTCATTGATGATCACCCAATGCTACGCAATGGCGTAAAGCAACTCTTAAGTCTTGATACAACATTAACTGTCGTTGGGGAAGCGGGTGATGGTATTCAAGGTGTAAAGTTAGCTGAAGAATTAGATCCTGACTTAATATTATTAGATCTGAATATGCCAGGAATGAATGGTTTTGAAACCCTTGATCAATTGCGATTAAAGTCATTATCAGGAAGGATCGTCGTGTTTAGTGTATCAAACTACAGCGATGATTTAGTGACTGCGTTAAAAACGTGGTGCTGATGGCTATCTTTTAAAAGATATGGAGCCTGAAGAATTGTTAGCAGCACTAAAACAGGCGGCAGCTGGAAAAATGGTTGTCAGCCCTGCATTAACGCCTATTTTAGCGGAATCATTACGTGAAGATCGCTCTGAAGGTGAGCGTGATATTGAGCAACTCACCCCACGCGAACGCGATATTTTAAAACTAATAGCGCAGGGGCTATCCAATAAAATGATCGCACGTAAACTCGATATTACGGAGAGCACGGTCAAAGTACACGTTAAACATTTACTGAAAAAGATGAAGCTAAAATCTCGTGTTGAAGTTGCTGTTTGGGTTCATCAACAACGGGTCGATTAATCAAAATTAGGTACAATGGGCTGATGAGTACTCAACAGCTCAACTAACTCTTTCGCCCCTTTTTGTAGTGACTCTCCTTTTAACCACATGGCATGAATAGGTAATCGCAATTCATTTTTCGTGTTTTTAAACTGAAGCTGTTTTAATTTACCTTTCTGCAATTGTGTATAAATTAGCGAATACGGTAAATTACCCCATCCCATTCCGGCTTCAACCATACCTAATGCCATTTGAAAACTATCGGTTTGCCAATAATTTGTCGCGACTAATGAGCGCTCATCTCTAAGCTCTTTGGTATGGCTAGCTATCATTATTTGGCGAACATTTACTAAATCCTCAATAAATACGCCTGAAGGATGTGCTAGCGCAATATGGCTCGCGGATATCGTTGCCACTAATGACTCAGAGCCAAGATATTGAAACTGCTCATCACCATTCACATACAAGCCACCATAAACTAGACTCAATTGAATTTTATGTGCATGTAACATCTCAATAATGTCATCTTGTGCCGCGGTTATCACATTCACATTAAGTAATGGATAACGTTGCGTTAATTCTGATAACGCAGGTAATAGATAATCAGGATTAATATCAGCCGCAACACCAATATTTAAGACACTTTCGAGATCCATCGAAAGCTCTTGTGCATGCACTTGTAATAATTTTAATTGTTCTGCGATCATTCTGGCATGAGGCTCAAGTGCCTTCGCTTTTTCGGTCGGCTGAGGCTCTCGTGATGAACGCTCAAAAAGTGCATAACCTAATTCAGCTTCCATATTGGCTATCGCCATGCTAACCGCAGAGGGAACGCGTTTTAATGAACGTGCAGCTGCAGAAAAAGAACCTTTATCCATCACGGCTAAAAATATCGCAATATGTTCACTTGAAAACTGCATGTTCACTCCTGATATTTCAGTTAAATTGATACTAGCTGACTTTTTCTGTCATTCTTGCTGATTTATCTTACGATGCTTAACAACTCTAATCCACAGAAAAAGAGAGAGCAATGCAAGGTATCAAACGAAAAATTGTCTACGTAACAGCTTATGAGATTTTTGGGTGGGTTATTTCATCCGTCGGACTTGCCCTTTTAGCTGATAGCTCTACAGCGGTAACAGGCCCATTAGCGCTTGTGATAACAACAATCGCGGTGAGTTGGAATTTTATTTATAACTGCATGTTTGAATTTTGGGAGAGTCGACAAGTTTCAAGAATTCGAACTTTTAGGCGCCGTCTTGTCCATGCGATTGGATTTCAGCTAACACTGGTGGTCTATTTAATTCCATTAATTGCCTGGTGGCTTAATGTTTCGTTATGGCAAGCGTTAGCGATGGATTTTGCGCTCATCCTCATCATCCCTTGTTATACCTTCACTTATAACTGGGTATTCGACAAAGTGTTTGGTTTACCTAAATCAGCATTACCTGAGAATGTTCCCACAGCCTAGGCGATAAACGCATTGAGAAGAGTGATCCTATGATGGTTCACTCTTTAACAGGATAGATATCTTCTAAGGCAAATTGCTCAATACCGCCTTCTAACTCACAGCGACCTAAACCAATATTTTTATCATCAGCCGTTGTTCTTCTTAACAATTTACCCGTCACTTGAGAAAGCGTTGAGTCAATTTCAATCACACGGTAATACTCTTTCATATAGCTCTCTTCACCCAGCGCCATATAAACTAAAAACTCATCACCTGTTTTAATATTCATCTCGTTGTACTTACTCTTAGTCGTTAATCTAATGATGATAGACTAGTTTAGTCTAACGAAAGGTGATAAGAGAAAAATTGACTCACTCGATATTACATTAAGTTAATTTATTAACTTCCAACTCATCATAATGATGCTGATCAGAATAAATGATAGTGTTATGTATTGAAAGAAACGCTCTGATAAATACACTAAAAGATAGCGTGCTAGCGGAATAGAAAGCAATGAACCTAAACAGAGGATAAGAGCGGTATGTACGTCGGTATAACCACCAGCACTATAAGCGATAGCTGAACCACCAGAAAGAATGGTCGTGATAAAAATAGAAGTACCTATCGCCTCTTTAATCCCCATTTGTGCAAACCGCATTAATACAGGCAATACCACTAATCCCCCTCCCACTCCCGTTGCTCCAAGCACAAACCCCGCACTCATTCCTGGTACAAATAAGGAAGAAAAAGTCACTGTAGAAGGTGGTGGCAAAACAATTAGAGGATCTGAAATTGCTGACCTTCTTATCATTCGCTGTAAAAATAAGATCAATGAAAATACGATAGCAACGATCATTAAAATATTAATCGCTGATTCAACACGATCGTAATATTGAGGTTGTGATCCCAACCATGTCACACCATAACTCGCTAAAAATGTTGCTGGAAACATTATCCCTAAGATTAATAGTGCGGGTTTTAATGGAATATTACCTAACCGAAAATGAATATAAGAAGACGAAAGTTTCATTAACATCGATAGCAAATTAGCCGTTGCCACTGCCGCTAATGCATTCATGCCAAAAAGATAAATCAGGACAGGCAATAAAATAACACCTCCTCCAACACCAGTCGTTGTAATAACTAACCCTATTGCAGCGCCAATAAGCAGTTGTGAGACGAGTAACATCTTATTTCCTTTTGCTGATAATTTAGCGAGCCTAGATTATAGGCAAAATAACTTATAACCAAAAGGAATTAGATATAACAAATAGATATATAAATAAAATTATTATAAAAAAGCCCCTTAATACGAAATTTACTCATATTAAAGGGCGACGTCTAAAGATTAATATTACCCTTATTAATCAATATATTAATTTTTAATACATCTAATTTATTTCAGCTAAAATAGTTTCAGCAGAAAAATAATCACCTGTTTTAGCTTTTTGTAATAATACCCCGCCACGAGATGCAACCACCTGAACTTCCATTTTCATTGCTTCCATAATAGCGATGACATCGCCTTCTTTAACTTTATCACCATCAGATAAGATCCAGCTATGTAATACGCCAGAGATTGGCGCTATCACAGCTTTTTCATTCTCTTCTTTTTCATGACTAGCTTTAATAGCTGTTGGTATTGCCGCAGAGAGCGAAAGTAATTGAGCAGGTAAAGCCAGTTCATGACGACGACCATCAATTTCAATAAAAGTACGAACAAGCTCTTCATTTTTTGCAGGTGTGCTACGAGGGAAATGGGTATTTTTTGCCTGAAAATCTGTTTCAATCCAACGGGTATGCACTTTGAAATCTTCAGTAAAATCGGCATGCTCCATCATTTCACAATGGAAAGGCAATACACTTGCTACCCCTTCAATTTTAAATTCGGATAATGCTCGACGAGCCCGTGCAATAGCTTGTTCGCGAGTTGCACCTGTCACTATCAATTTTGCCATCATAGAATCGAATTGGCGTGAAACCTGATTATTGTCAGTAAAACCACTATCAACTCGCACACCTGGACCTGAAGGCTGAGAAAAATGCGTAATTAAGCCTGGTGTAGGTAAAAAACCTTTGGCGGGATCTTCTGCATTGATCCTAAATTCAAAAGAGTGACCCCGAGGAACAGGCGTTTTATCAATACTTAGCGGTAAACCTTCAGCAATACGTAACTGCTCGATCACTAAATCGATACCCGCCGTTTCTTCTGTAACAGGATGCTCCACTTGTAAGCGTGTATTCACTTCTAAAAATGAGATAGTGCCATTTGCACTTAATAAAAACTCAACTGTACCTGCACCCACATAACCTGCTTTAGCACAAATATCTTTAGCCGACAGGTGAATACGTTCACGTTGTTCGTCTGTCAAATAAGGTGCTGGCGCTTCTTCAATAAGCTTTTGATTACGACGTTGTAGTGAACAATCTCGTGTCCCGACAACCACAACATTGCCTAGTTTATCGGCAATAATTTGCGCTTCAATATGACGAGGTTTATCTAAGAATTGTTCAACATAACATTCGCCACGGCCAAATGCGGTCACTGCTTCCCGTACTGCGGAATGGTAAAGTTCTTCAATTTCTTCCATTTTATGGGCAATTTTTAAGCCTCGCCCACCACCACCAAAAAGCGGCTTTGATGGCAACAGGTAAACCATATTGCTTGGCAAAATCTAATACTTCTTTAGCATCATTAACGGGATCCGCAGTACCATTAACAAGAGGAGCACCAACTGATTGCGCAATCTTACGCGCTTTCACTTTATCGCCAAGTACCTCAATCGTTTCAGGATTTGGCCCAACCCAAATAAATCCGGCTTCTTGTACCGCAGCTGCAAAATCCGCACGCTCTGAAAGAAAACCATAGCCTGGGTGGATCATAGTCACTTTATTTTTACGTGCGATATCAATAATTTTATCGATATCTAAATAGCTTTCTTTCGGTAAGTTGCCATTAAGTCCATAAGCTTCATCAGCAAGACGAACGTGTAGTGCATCAATATCATCATTGGCGTAAATAGCGATGGAAGTCGCACCATAGTCCTGACAAGCTCGAATAATACGAACTGCAATTTCACCTCGGTTTGCAATAAGTACTCTATGCTTCACTCGTTGTTTTTGGTTAATTGTTGTCATGAGTGGCATTCTCCTATCAATATTCTTGAAATTCGGTAATTGGATTAAAACGAATTTTAGCGTTAACAGGGATCTGCCCTGCGAGTGGTAAGTGATATTCAGCAACAGCGCCAATAACAGGATATCCTCCTGTTAATGGGTGATCGTTAAGAAACAAAACAGGTTGCCCATTAATCGGAACTTGTATTGCACCAATGCAGGTACCTTCACTCGATAATTCTTGTTGTTCCCTCACGCACAAGAGGTGTTTCGCCCAATAAACGTAAGCCAATACGATTAGATTGTGGTGTGACCTGCCATAATTGAGAGGTCAGCGTCTTTATTGCATCTGCGGTAAACCAGTCCGTACGAGGCCTAAAACAACATCGAGTGTAACGATATCCCCTTCTTTTGGTAGAGTTAATGTCGGTTGTTCCTCCACAATAATACTGTTTGATGCACTTTCATTATTAAGGTGAAGTACATCTCCTTCTTGTAGAGCATGAGGGCCAATTTGCGCTAAGGTATCAAAAGACTGACTGCCTAAAACTTTAGGTAATTCAAATCCCCCTCTCACAGCAAGATAGCTACGCACCCCAGTTGTTGGTATACCTAAAATAATTTCATCACCACGACGAACATCAATAGGTTGATAGTTCGATGGATATTCACTCTCACCTGACTCAGATTTTAGTAAAATAGAACAATTCGCTCCAGTTAAGGCAATAACACAATCTTGTCGTGCTTTAAGTGTCAGTCCACCTTGGGTTATCTCGAGTGCAACAAAAGTTGTGGGATTACCCACTAAACGATTAGCCGCATGTAAAGCGGGTTTATCAAGTGCACCTGAAGCAGATACTCCCATTGATGCAGCACCAATACGCCCTTCATCTTGAAATAATGTCTGTAACCCTGCTGAAATAACATATAGCCCTTTATCATTTAATGAGAGCGGGGAAGCGACTATGGCTTTTTTCTCCGGTAGTGAAACGGTTATCGGTGATTTTTGTGCATCAACAAAATGCACTTCATTTCCCGGTAATAAAAAGGCAGGCTGTTCGCGGGAAAGATCCCACATTTTTATTTCCGTAGTTCCGATTAACTGCCAACCTCCGGGGCTTTGTTGTGGATATACACCACTAAATTCACCGGCTAATCCTACTGATCCGGCAGGAATTCGCGTACGCGGTGTTTTACGACGAGGCACATAAAGTTGGGTTTCATCTGCAATCAAATAGGCAAACCCCGGTGCAAAAACCAGTGAATGCAACTTGATAGGTTTGTTCTGTATGTCTACGGATCACTTCACTGGTAGCGATCCCTAATAATTCAGCGACCTCATTAAGATCCTCACCTTGATAATGAACAGGGATAGTTAATGATTGCGCTTGATGTGCTGATACCACTTTGACTTCTAATTGTCGAAGTTGAAACACAAGTTCTTCAGCCGTGATTAGCCATGGCGTAAAGTGAATTAAGAGTGTTTTCGCCGCGGGTACAATGTCTTGAATAGCTGCAATATCCGCTTGTTTAACGGATTCATACAATGCGAGAGTCTCTTTTAAAGAAGATAGCTCAACTAATAAATGCGATAAATTAACAGGTAAAAAGCGCAAAGCATCTTCCTCCCCTTATACGTGATAAGCTACATCAGGCACATCAGTAATAAACATATGTCCTGGTGCATGACTTAATGCAAAGGGAACACCCGAGCGCATTACCGCGGCTTGAGGTGTTACACCACAAGCCCAAAATACAGGGATCTCACCTTGTTCAATTCTCACTGGTGCACCAAAAATCTGGCGACATGATATCTTTAATACCAAGCATTTCAGGTGAACCTATATGTACCGGTGCACCATGTACCGAAGGAAATCGACCACTGATCATTACCGCATCAGCAACTCTATCAGCCGGAATAGGACGCATTGA
Source organism: Proteus vulgaris (assembly GCA_901472505.1). Lineage (NCBI taxonomy): Bacteria > Pseudomonadati > Pseudomonadota > Gammaproteobacteria > Enterobacterales > Morganellaceae > Proteus > Proteus vulgaris. The sequence continues at coordinate 2,178,032 of LR590468.1, read as the reverse complement.
AACCACTAATTCACCTTCTAATCGCCCTGCTGGACGACACAAGCGATTCGTTTTATACATCGGGACATTGCTGTTATCTGTGATATGACGAATTTCAATCCCCGCTTCTAACATGGGCGTTTCGAAAGTAAAACTACAACCAATAAGAAACGTAACAAGATCGGGATGTTGTGCCCAAATTTCAGTAGCATCCGTAATTTCATCCGCTAATTTGCCATTTTCCCAAACACGGTAAAGAGGAATGTCAGTACGCAGATCGGCACCTTTCGCTAAAACAGTACGATAACTACCTGATTCACAAACATCTAATATCGGACAACTTTTAGGATTACGCTGAGCATAAAGTAAGAAGTCAAATGCCCAATCACGAGGCAAACTAATCATATTAGCTTGTGTCATTCCTCTCGCCCATTCCTGCTGTTGGTATCGATAAGCCATGACGAATGGCTAATCGAGCCTCTTGTGCTTTGGTGATTGCATCAGCCGTTGCTTTCATTAAGTTTGTCATATTTAGCTCTCACTTTTCAGTAAAGCAGGCGCAAATGGTTTAATTGCAACACCATGATTTAGCAAAGTTTCTTTTACGCTTTTAGCTAAATTGACTGCATCAGGACTATCACCATGAACACAAATAGAATCTGCTTCTATAGCAGTAAAAATACCTTCTATAGACTCAATTCCCCCCTTCTTGTACAAGTTGCAACATACGTTGTGCAACACGTTTCGGATCATGTAAAACAGCGCCCTCTTTTTTACGAGAAACCAGCGTACCATCAGCGTGATAAGCTCTGTCTGCAAATGCTTCCGCTATTACACGAAGCCCTTTTTCTTTTGCAAGGGTAATCAAAGATGATCCCGCTAAAGCAACTAAGGTAAGTTGAGGGTCAATCGCAAGAATAGCCTCAATAACCGCAATTGCTTGGCGTTTATCATGAGCTATTGTGTTATAAAGCGCACCATGCGGTTTAACATAAGTCACGTTCATACCAACAGCTTTAGCTAATCCTTGCAAAGCGCCTATTTGATAAATCACATCAGCGGTTAATTCATCACTAGCGATATCCATATTACGACGGCCAAAACCTACTAAATCAGGATAGGCAACATGTGCACCAATCGCGACACTATGCAGTTTTGCCGCTTTTAATGTTTTCAGAATTCCCTCAGGGGATCCCGCATGAAAACCACAGGCAATATTGGCACTACTGACTATTTCGAGTACCGAATCATCATTGCCCATGCTCCATTGACCGAAGCTTTCACCTAAATCACTGTTTAAATCGATGGCATTTATCATTGTTATTATTCCTTTAAACAATCTTGAGGTAGTTGAAAATCGCACCTACTGACATGATGCCCATATACCAAGTCAGCAAACAGACTAAAATGCCTGACCATAACAGCCATGCTGGATATTTATAGCCATTCATTAAGTCTTGACGACGCCATGCAACAAAAATAAACAGCGTCATACCAATAGGTAAAATCAAACCATTAAAACCACCTGCAAAGACTAATAAAGCCGCAGGGGCTGTTCCCATCATCATGTAAATAGCTAATGAAACAGCAATAAAGATAATAGTTGCGATATTACGTTGGCGCTCTGTGATCTCTTTTTTAAACACTGTAATAAATGACATAGAAGTGTAAGCAGCACCAATAACACTAGTAAGAGCCGCGGCCCATAAAATAAGACCAAAGATACGTAATCCGGTTAAACCCGCAGCATGCTGAAATGCTTGAGAAGCAGGATTTGCAGCATGACTAGAAATATCTAATGTTACGCCACTAGCTACAACACCCAAAATAGCAAGGAATAAAATGTAGCGCATCAATCCAACAACTAAGATACCTTTCGTTGCGGCACTCGATACCGCTTCAATGTTCTCAATCCCCGTTGTTCCTTTATCAAGAAGACGATGAGCACCGGCATAACAGATATACCCTCCTACTGTCCCGCCAACAATAGTGGTAATTGTGGCAAAGTTAATAGAATCAGGTAAAACCGTTTGTTTTAATGCTTCACCAAGAGGCGGATTAGAAGCAAACATGACAAAAACAGTCAGTAAGATCATGACAAGGCCAAGAACAATAATCATACGGTCAATAAAATTACTGGCTTTACGCGAAGAGAAAATATAGATCGCAAGTAATGCACTTAAGATCCCTCCCCATTTAGGATCTAGCCCAACCATAGCATTAAGCCCTAATCCTGCGCCTGCTATATTACCGACGTTAAAAACCAAGCCACCGAAGATAACTAAGATTGCTAACAAAATAACCACTACCTGGAATAGCTTTGTTGGCAATATCTGAAGCGCGCATATTGGTTACCGTGATCACTCGCCAAATGCTTTGTTGCACAATAAAATCAATCACGATCGACGCTAAGATCCCAAATGCAAATGCAGCCCCCATTGTCGCTGTAAAAGTTGCAGTTTGTGTAATAAAGCCGGGACCTATTGCCGAGGTTGCCATTAAAAAAATAGCGGCAATCAGTGAAGAACGTCTATTTTTTATAAACGAAGTTGGAGCTGTATTTGCAGAATCTTGTGTAGCCATAAGCTACCCCCTTTATCATCATTATTTTAATTATTATTACTAAGGCAATTTACATGCCATTGTTGAGCATGAACACGTAATTGTTAATCATCTGATATTAGATTGTTGAACAAATAATAATAATAGATGAATAAATAAGCAAATAGATTTAAATATGAGATGATAAAAGTGTAAAGAAGATCGCATTTTTAACATTTTTCTTGACAATTGGTGATAGTTTATTCGTATTAAAAATGCACGAGAATGAGGCATAAAAAGAAAAGATGCACAAAAATAGTGCGTTTAAATGAAGAAAAATAAATTTGAGTACTAAAAATTGACGAACAAAAATTCAATTTTGTTAATAAAAAGAAACAGAAAGTAACAACGTAGAGGGTGATAAGGGCAACATACCGCGACAATAGAGGTTATATATTGTAAAGCTCACTGATAGAATAGATGTTTCTATTAAGCTAATAGCAGAAGATAATGCAGAAAAAAACATCACCACAAATTCTTTCTCAAAAAGTCGCCAATATTATTCGGCAAAAGATCACTATCGGAGAATTACCTCCTGGCGAAAGGCTTTCAGAAACCGCATTAAGTGAAACGCTAGAGATATCTCGTAATACTTTAAGAGAGGTTTTTCGTGTTCTAACTCAAGAAGGGCTTTTAACTTATAAACCTAATCGTGGTGTTTTTGTTTCAGTGCCAGATATGGCCTCGATTATGGATATTTATCGTGTAAGACGGTTAATTGAGTGTGATGCGTTACGACATTCTTATCCTATGCACCCTGCCATTATTAAAATGCAAGATAATGTTAATCAAGCAAAAAAGTTTCAAAAACAACAAGATTGGAACAGTGTAGGAACCTGTAATATGCATTTTCATACCGCTATCGTTGAGCTTTCTGATAGCCCCAGATTATTTAAACAGTACCAACTTATTTTAGCAGAATTGCGCTTAGCATTCGGTTTATTAAATGATCCTCAATTGCTACATGCACCTTATATTGAGAAGAATGAACAAATTTTAATGCTTTTAATGGATGGAAAAGCACAAGAAGCAGCAATAGCAATGGAAGACTATTTAGAAATTTCAGAAAAGAACGGTACTAGCAGCATTCTCTCGTCATAATTTTTGTTAATTATTCATTAATAATAGAAATAAAAATGCCCTATATCGGGGGCATTTAATTTTCTCATCATTTGTTCTATTTAAAAGTACAAACGCAAAAAAGCCAACCCAGTGGGTTGGCTTTCTCGTCTTATTTAATGCCTGGCAGTTCCCTACTCTCACATGGGGAGACCCCACACTACCATCGGCGCTACAACGTTTCACTTCTGAGTTCGGCATGGGATCAGGTGGGACCGTTGCGCTATGGCCGCCAAGCAAATTCTGTATTTATAACTGTCTGTTTATGCAGCTATAATAAATTTTTTATGGTGCTGATACCCAGATTCGAACTGGGGACCTCACCCTTACCAAGGGTGTGCTCTACCAACTGAGCCATATCAGCACTAGTGGCCTATTGTCACCGGCTGACACAGCCTAAATTTAATGCCTGGCAGTTCCCTACTCTCACATGGGGAGACCCCACACTACCATCGGCGCTACAACGTTTCACTTCTGAGTTCGGCATGGGATCAGGTGGGACCGCTGCGCTATGGCCACCAAGCAAATTCGGTTTTATTACCCGCTTCTTTCCTTTCGGTCAGTCGCCAGTAATATCAATCTTAAACAAGCCTACTTTATCTACTCTTCGTCTCTCAGACAAAACACCTTCGGTGTTGTCAGGTTAAGCCTCACGGTTCATTAGTACTGGTTAGCTCAACGTATCGCTACGCTTACACACCCAGCCTATCAACGTCTTAGTCTTAAACGTTCCTTTAGGTCACTCAAGGTGACAGGGAAGACTCATCTCGAGGCAAGTTTCCCGCTTAGATGCTTTCAGCGGTTATCTCTTCCGCACTTAGCTACCGGGCAATGCCATTGGCATGACAACCCGAACACCAGTGGTGCGTTCACTCCGGTCCTCTCGTACTAGGAGCAACCCCTCTCAATCTTCCAACGCCCACGGCAGATAGGGACCGAACTGTCTCACGACGTTCTAAACCCAGCTCGCGTACCACTTTAAATGGCGAACAGCCATACCCTTGGGACCTACTTCAGCCCCAGGATGTGATGAGCCGACATCGAGGTGCCAAACACCGCCGTCGATATGAACTCTTGGGCGGTATCAGCCTGTTATCCCCGGAGTACCTTTTATCCGTTGAGCGATGGCCCTTCCATTCAGAACCACCGGATCACTAAGACCTACTTTCGTACCTGCTCGAGCCGTCACTCTCACAGTCAAGCTGGCTTATGCCTTTGCACTAACCGCATGATGTCCGACCATGCTTAGCCAACCTTCGTGCTCCTCCGTTACTCTTTAGGAGGAGACCGGCCCCAGTCAAACTACCCACCAGACACGGTCCCCGACCCGGATTACGGGCCTAGGTTAGAACATCAAACGTTTAAAGGGTGGTATTTCAAGGTTGACTCCATGCAGACTGGCGTCCACACTTCATAGTCTCCCACCTATCCTACACATCAAGGCTCAATGTTCAGTGTCAAGCTATAGTAAAGGTCACGGGGTCTTTCCGTCTTGCCGCGGGTACACTGCATCTTCACAGCGAGTTCAATTTCACTGAGTCTCGGGTGGAGACAGCCTGGCCATCATTACGCCATTCGTGCAGGTCGGAACTTACCCGACAAGGAATTTCGCTACCTTAGGACCGTTATAGTTACGGCCGCCGTTTACTGGGGCTTCGATCAAGAGCTTCTCCCTAAGGATAACCCCATCAATTAACCCTTCCAGCACCGGGCAGGCGTCACACCGTATACGTCCACTTTCGTGTTTTGCACAGTGCTGTGTTTTTTAATAAACAGTTGCAGCCAGCTGGTATCTTCGACTGGCTTCGGCTCCGTCCGCAAGGGGACTTCACTTACCGCCAGCGTGCCTTCTCCCGAAGTTACGGCACCATTTTGCCTAGTTCCTTCACCCGAGTTCTCTCAAGCGCCTGAGTATTCTCTACCTGACCACCTGTGTCGGTTTGGGGTACGATTGTTGGTAACCTGAAGCTTAGAGGCTTTTCCTGGAAGCAGGGCATCAATTGCTTCACCACCTTAGTGGTTCGTCATCACACCTCAGCATTAAGTGACCGGATTTGCCTAATCACTCTGCCTACATGCTTGAACCGGGACGACCGTCGCCCGGACAACCTAGCCTTCTCCGTTCCCCCATCGCAGTTACCACCAGTACGGGAATATTAACCCGTTTCCCATCGACTACGCTTTTCAGCCTCGCCTTTAGGGGTCGACTCACCCTGCCCCGATTAACGTTGGACAGGAACCCTTGGTCTTCCGGCGTGCGGGTTTTTCACCCGCATTATCGTTACTTATGTCAGCATTCGCACTTCTGATACCTCCAGCATACCTCACAGTACACCTTCGCAGGCTTACAGAACGCTCCCCTACCCAACGAACGTATCCTTAAATTCGCTTATCGGACTTTCGCCTCGACTTTTATGGACGCATTGACGTCTCTTCGTTCCGTCAATCGTTTCTCACTTAAACAAATTTAAGTGATACGTTCGCTGCCGCAGCTTCGGTGCATGGTTTAGCCCCGTTACATCTTCCGCGCGGGCCGACTCGACCAGTGAGCTATTACGCTTTCTTTAAATGATGGCTGCTTCTAAGCCAACATCCTGGCTGTCTGAGCCTTCCCACTTCGTTTCCCACTTAACCATGACTTTGGGACCTTAGCTGGCGGTCTGGGTTGTTTCCCTCTTCACGACGGACGTTAGCACCCGCCGTGTGTCTCCCGTGATAACATTCTTCGGTATTCGCAGTTTGCATCGAGTTGGTAAGTCGGGATGACCCCCTAGTCGAAACAGTGCTCTACCCCCGAAGATGAGTTCACGAGGCGCTACCTAAATAGCTTTCGGGGAGAACCAGCCTATCTCCCGGTTTGATTGGCCTTTCACCCCCATCCACAAGTCATCCGCTAATTTTTCAACATTAGTCGGTTCGGTCCTCCAGTTAGTGTTACCCAACCTTCAACCTGCCCATGGATAGATCACCGGGTTTCGGGTCTATACCCTGCAACTCATTCGCCCAGTTAAGACTCGGTTTCCCTACGGCTCCCCTATTCGGTTAACCTTGCTACAGAATATAAGTCGCTGACCCATTATACAAAAGGTACGCAGTCACCCCATCCTCAAATGTCCCGCTTGCTTTTACTGTCAAACTGGCTCGATTTTTTAACTTCCGTTGCTCGTGTACTTCTATGTACACTGCGCGACGGCTTGAAAAAATCAATCCACTTTGTAGGTAAACGCGGCGCTGTTTTCGAATGGTTTTTACAATCACTCAGTGCGAGGCACTTGAGTGATGGGGCTCCTACTGGCTTGTACGTACACGGTTTTCAGGTTCTTTTTCACTCCCCTCGCCGGGGTTCTTTTCGCCTTTCCCTCACGGTACTGGTTCACTATCGGTCAATCAGGAGTATTTAGCCTTGGAGGATGGTCCCCCCATATTCAGACAGGATAACACGTGTCCCGCCCTACTCGTCGAGTTCACAATAACAGCATCTTCGGATACGGGGCTATCACCCTTTACTGCCGGACTTTCCAGACCGTTCTCCTGATGCTGCTGTTGATTAAGACTCTGGGCTGTTCCCCGTTTCGCTCGCCGCTACTAGGGGAATCTCGGTTGATTTCTTTTCCTCGGGGTACTGAGATGTTTCAGTTCTCCCCGGTTCGCTTCATTAACCTATGTATTCAGTTAATGATAATATCCATTGGATATTGGGTTTCCCCATTCGGAAATCGTCGGGTATAACGGTTCATATCACCTTACCGACGCTTATCGCAGATTAGCACGTCCTTCATCGCCTCTGATTGCCTAGGCATCCACCGTGTACGCTTATTCGCTTAACCTCACAACCCGAAGATGTTTCTCTTAATGACGTCTGGGTGGTGATGGCTGTGCAGATTACATTTCGTCGTTGGGCAGTGCTCGCCATGCTCACATACTAATGTATGTTGCGCTGACTGTGCGCTGGCCGCCTCGAACTGTAAATTGCTCGCTCATCCCACTTCGATGTCGAAAAACACATTCAAAGTTTGAGATTTTGAGAGACTCATCAATATACCTCGGTGATATATTGATTTGTTTTCAATTTTTCAGCTTGTTCCAGATTGTTAAAGAGCATAATAGTTAAAATAACTTGCTAAAATTATCTTAACTATTCTCTGATTTGCATCAGACTATAGTGTGGTACGCCTTTCACTCATACCGCGCAATTGGCGTCCCCTAGGGGATTCGAACCCCTGTTACCGCCGTGAAAGGGCGGTGTCCTAGGCCTCTAGACGAAGGGGACTTCAGTCAGCTTCGCAGACGCGCTTTTGCTCGTTCTTCATCAGACAATCTGTGTGAGCACTGCACATAACACGTATCTCTTAGGTAAGGAGGTGATCCAACCGCAGGTTCCCCTACGGTTACCTTGTTACGACTTCACCCCAGTCATGAATCACAAAGTGGTAAGCGCCCTCCCGAAGGTTAAGCTACCTACTTCTTTTGCAACCCACTCCCATGGTGTGACGGGCGGTGTGTACAAGGCCCGGGAACGTATTCACCGTAGCATTCTGATCTACGATTACTAGCGATTCCGACTTCATGGAGTCGAGTTGCAGACTCCAATCCGGACTACGACAGACTTTATGAGTTCCGCTTGCTCTCGCGAGGTCGCTTCTCTTTGTATCTGCCATTGTAGCACGTGTGTAGCCCTACTCGTAAGGGCCATGATGACTTGACGTCATCCCCACCTTCCTCCGGTTTATCACCGGCAGTCTCCTTTGAGTTCCCGCCATTACGCGCTGGCAACAAAGGATAAGGGTTGCGCTCGTTGCGGGACTTAACCCAACATTTCACAACACGAGCTGACGACAGCCATGCAGCACCTGTCTCAGCGTTCCCGAAGGCACTCCTCTATCTCTAAAGGATTCGCTGGATGTCAAGAGTAGGTAAGGTTCTTCGCGTTGCATCGAATTAAACCACATGCTCCACCGCTTGTGCGGGCCCCCGTCAATTCATTTGAGTTTTAACCTTGCGGCCGTACTCCCCAGGCGGTCGATTTAACGCGTTAGCTCCAGAAGCCACAGTTCAAGACCACAACCTCTAAATCGACATCGTTTACAGCGTGGACTACCAGGGTATCTAATCCTGTTTGCTCCCCACGCTTTCGCACCTGAGCGTCAGTCTTTGTCCAGGGGGCCGCCTTCGCCACCGGTATTCCTCCACATCTCTACGCATTTCACCGCTACACGTGGAATTCTACCCCCTCTACAAGACTCTAGCCAACCAGTTTCAGATGCAATTCCCAAGTTAAGCTCGGGGCTTTCACATCTGACTTAATTGACCGCCTGCGTGCGCTTTACGCCCAGTAATTCCGATTAACGCTTGCACCCTCCGTATTACCGCGGCTGCTGGCACGGAGTTAGCCGGTGCTTCTTCTGCGGGTAACGTCAATTGATAAAGGTATTAACTTTATCACCTTCCTCCCCGCTGAAAGTACTTTACAACCCTAAGGCCTTCTTCATACACGCGGCATGGCTGCATCAGGCTTGCGCCCATTGTGCAATATTCCCCACTGCTGCCTCCCGTAGGAGTCTGGGCCGTGTCTCAGTCCCAGTGTGGCTGATCATCCTCTCAGACCAGCTAGAGATCGTTGCCTAGGTGAGCCATTACCTCACCTACTAGCTAATCCCATATGGGTTCATCCGATAGCGCAAGGTCCGAAGAGCCCCTGCTTTGGTCCGTAGACGTCATGCGGTATTAGCCACCGTTTCCAGTAGTTATCCCCCTCTATCGGGCAGATCCCCATACATTACTCACCCGTCCGCCGCTCGTCAGCAAGAAAGCAAGCTTTCTTCTGTTACCGCTCGACTTGCATGTGTTAGGCCTGCCGCCAGCGTTCAATCTGAGCCATGATCAAACTCTTCAATTAAAAGTGTTTGATGCTCAAAGAAATCGAAAACTTAGCTATTCATAAATGAATTTACTTTTGTTGTTCACTCTTCAAGACTTGATACATCTAATATTTTAGAAGATATCGTCTCTGCGAGTGCCCACACAGATTGTCTGATAATTTGTTAAAGAGCAGTGCAACATTCGCTGCCGTTTCCGATCTTCTGCGTTGTTGCGAGGAGGCGTATGTTACGTTATTCCTCTGAAGAGTCAAGAGTTTTTTCAAACTTTTTTCTTTTCTCTTCGCTGTCCTTCGTGGCTGTTGTCAGCTCATCGTCGGTCAGTGGATGCGCATTATAGGGAGATCTCGGATTAGCGCAAGTGTTTTTTTTAAAATAATTTTCTGTTCGTTCAAAACGCCAACAAGACGTATAAAAACCCAACAAAAAAGGAGAGATATCACTCAATCTTGGCAAAATGAGTGGCAAATTCACTTACTTTATTCCAATCCGTATATTCAATTTCTTTTGTTGGATCTGTTTCACCTTTTGTCATCTTCATAATTAACTGGATCATGACTCTATCAATCCATTTATAACGAGGATAAAAAAGTGCGCCAGCAAATACCCCCGTTAACGTTGGCTTCCACGGAGTCTTATCTAAAAATTTACGCATATAAGCATTCGTCTCAGGTGTATTCTTTTCCGCTTTTCTTGCAGTAAGATTAACGCCAAAGAATGCGGACGGCATACTATTTAATTGTGCAAGATGACGAGTGATAAATTTATCGAGAGCTTTATTAAAGTAACCATAACGAATAGAAGCACCCACTAATACTTTATTATAAGCAGATAAATTTAAACTCTGCTGAACAGAGGTTAAATCTCTCACATCACATTCATAACCGTGTTGTCTTAATTCGTTGGCGATTTGTGTCATGATCTTTTTAGTTTGACCATCAGTACTACAATACAACAATAGCGCGCTCATACATCACTCCTTGTATTAGATTAATCACGCCAAAACGTTGGGGTAAATAAAACTAATAATGTGAAAACTTCTAGTCGTCCAAATAACATTGTTACGACGAGTATCCATTTTGCTGCCGGATTCATTGTCGTAAAGTTATCAGCGACAATGCCTAATCCAGGACCAAGATTATTTAACGTTGTTGCAATAGCAGAAAATGCAGAGAACTCATCAACCCCTGTTGCTATCAACAACATTAAGCTAATAATAAAGACCAAAGCGTAAGCGGAGAAAAATCCCCAGACGGCCTCAATAATACGTTCGGGTAATGCCCGATGACCAAGCTTGATGGTATAGACTGCATTCGGGTGAACAAGACGTTTTAATTCACGATTTCCTTGTAAGAATAAAAGCAATATTCGGATCACTTTTAATCCACCACCCGTTGACCCTGCACATCCACCAATAAAAGCAGAGCATAATAATAGAAGAGGCAAAAATGCAGGCCATTGTGCAAAACTGTCTGTTGCAAAACCTGCGGTTGTCGCCATAGAGACAACTTGGAAAAAAGCCTGATTTATGGTTATCCATCCTGAATCATATACAGAATAAAGCCAAAGAATACCGCTGCAGATAATGACTAATCCCAATTGGATTGAGATAAACATACGAAATTCAGGATCACGCCAATAAATATTAAGACTTCTTCCTGTTAATACGGCGAAGTGTAAACCAAAATTACAGCCAGAAATTAAAAGGAATACACCAATAATGATGTTAATGGTTGGGCTATTAAAATAGCCAATACTGGCATCGTGAGTAGAAAACCCGCCAATCGCAATAGTGGAAAAACTATGAGAAATAGCATCAAACACATCCATGCCTGCAATCCATAACGCTAGAGCACAAATAATTGTAAGCAAAACATAGATAAGCCAAAGTGCTTTTGCTGTTTCTGCAATTCGAGGACGCATTTTATTATCTTTCAATGGCCCGGCATTTCTGCGCGATATAGCTGCATTCCCCCAACACCTAAAAGTGGAAGAATAGCAACAGCTAATACAATTATCCCCATCCCCCCTAACCATTGGAGCATTTGTCGATAAAACAAAATAGCTTTAGGTAAGGAATCTAGCCCCACTAAGGTTGTGGCACCCGTTGTTGTCAGCCCAGAGAAAGATTCAAAAAACGCATCTGTAATAGAAAGATGTGGTTGTTCAGAGAAAATAAACGGTAATGCCCCCACACTGCCTAACACAGTCCAAAATAAAACTACAATAAGAAAACCTTCTTTAGGCTTAAGCTCACTTTTTTTATTTCGGTTAGGGATCCACAGCATTAACCCAATGATCAATGCAACAATAAATGTTTGGCTAAATGCTCGTCCGGCACCATCTCGGTATATTAATGCGACAATACCAGGAATGATCATCGTGACAGAAAATAAGATAACGAGCAGTCCGACAATACGGGTTATTGAACGAAAATGCATTTAGCGATTTCCTTGGTAGCAAAGATTATTCATTTTTATCTAATGGGATTAATTGCATACTACCACGACTCATATCGCGTAGTTTAATTTCCACTTCATCACTATGTACAGCTGGCAATGAAAGAATAAATGTGACTTTATCGGTATATTCGCTTGAGAGCACTTGCCCTTGATATTGTTCAACGACTTGTTCAAGTAATGAAACAAGTGAATATTCACACTCTACATTAAAGCGCAATTGTGGCACTTTTGTCTTTGTTGATAATATTTTTAATGCCTGCTGAACACCCACTACCATAAGCACGAACCAACCCTCCTGTTCCTAATTTGATCCCGCCAAAATACCGAACAACAACTGCAGTTACTTCCCCCATTCCACTTCCCAAAAGAGGAGCTAGAATAGGTTTTCCCGCAGTACCTGTTGGTTCACCATCATCAGAGAATCCTAATTGTTGCGAATCATCTGGCCTGCCAGCAACAAAAGCCCAACAGTGATGTCGGGCATCAGGAAATTGCTCTTTGATAGACTGAATATAAGCTTTAGCTGCATCAATACCCTCAGTGTGAGCAATAAATGTAATAAAACGGCTTTTCTTTATTTCTTCACTGAACTCTACCGTTTCAGCGGGGATCAAATACGCTTTCATCAGGCTAAGTGTAAGTCTCTAGTCATATTTTCAATTTTGTTATCGTGGATAATAATATTATCTTCAATACGAATGCCACCAAAGGGTTTGAAGTGTTCAATTTGCTTCCAATTAAAATGAGTGCTGTATTTCCCTTCTTTCCAAGGCTCTAATAAAGAATCGATGAAGTAAAATCCAGGTTCAATCGTTAATACCATGCCAGGTTCAACAATACGTGTACAACGTAAGAATGGATACATAGCAGGAGCCGCTAAATGAGTTCCTTTATCATCTTGCATAAACCCAGCAGCATCATGAACTTGCAGACCTAAAGCATGCCCTAAACCATGAGGCAAAAATGGTGTCGTTAAGCCAGCACTCACCATCTCTTCTTCACTAACACCTTTCACAATACCGTATTTATTGAGTAATCCAGCAATACGTTGATGCATTTGAACATGGTATTCCGTGTAACGCACACCCGCTTTCATCGTTGCGATCAACGCTTGTTGTGCATCATTCATATCTTTAACTAAAGACGTAAACTCATGATTTTCTTTTGCGCTATAAGTACGAGTTATATCAGCAGCATAACCATTATATTCTGCGCCAGCATCAATCAGGAAACTACGATATTCATCTGGTGATTCATGATCTAATTTAGTGTAATGCAACACAGCCGCATGCTCATTTAATGCAACAATATTCCCATAAGGTACATCGGTATCACGATGACCTGTTGCCATTAAATACGCCATATTAATATCAAATTCACTTAATCCCGCTTGGAAAGCTTCGCGTGCAGCAATATGACCATTCACTGCCATTTTCTGAGCTTCACGCATACAGGCTAATTCATAACCTGTCTTATAGGCACGATAGTAATGATAATAATTAAGAAGAGATTGATTATTAATATTATCAATACTTACGCCTAATGATCCAGCTCGTTGCGTATTTGGGCCAATATAAGCAGTATTCTTATTAATATAAGACGCAAGTTCTTTTTGAATATCATCAACATTTTTTAGATGAATTAATTCAATTTCATGCGTCCAATAGCTACTTGGTAAGGCTTCAACACTATGCCAATAATCAACTGGAGAATAAAACCATAATTTTGGTTTATTAACACCATCAACTAATAACCAGCAATGGGGGACATCCGTCACAGGTACCCATGCCTTAAAATGCGCATTAACTTTAAAAGGGTAATCACTGTCATCAAGAAAAATACGAATAGGCTCACCAGAATGAATTAATACGGAATCAAGATGGTGTCTGGATAAAGCATCACGCGTACGATTTTGTAGAGTTTTGATATGTTCTTGGTACAGAGAGAGCAATTTTTCCATTATTAATGACCTTATCTTATTCATTGTTAATAATTCAGCTTAACACGCCAACTCTTTTAGTGGCTAACACCATAACAAAAATAGATTATTAGCAATTTACTTCACTTTTTTTTACCAAATAAAGCAACATCATAAAATTCAATAAGTTAAGTAATTTCACTGTGATCCTCCTTGCAATTTATTAATCGAATATTTGCATTTATTTAACATTGTATTCACACTCTTATTATCTGGTCATACCAGTCTATACTTTTAGGGAGAATACAAATGCTCTATCAAAGCGAAAATATTCAAGTCAATTGGGTGAAACAAGGTATTGTTGAACTCGTTTTTAACGCCAAAGGCTCTATTAATAAATTAGATACCAAAACAGTTGCGATGCTAAGCGAAGCTTTAACCGTATTAGAAGCAACACAAGATCTAAAAGGTGTTATTTTACGTTCTGAAAAACCTGCCTTTATTGTCGGTGCTGACATCACTGAGTTTCTATCCCTATTTGATGCCCCTGAAGAAGAATTGACTCAGTGGCTACACTTTTCGAATCAAATCTTTAGTCGACTCGAAGATTTACCCGTTCCTACCATCTCTGCTATCAATGGTTATGCGCTTGGTGGAGGATGCGAATGTGTACTTGCGACCGATTTCCGTATTGCATCCCCTGATTTACGTATTGGCCTTCCGGAAACCAAACTTGGGATCATGCCCGGCTTTGGGGGATCGGTACGTCTTCCTCGTTTAATTGGTGTCGATAATGCATTAGAAATTATTACTGCGGGTAAAGATGTTGATGCGCAAACTGCACTTCAAAATGGATTGATCCAAGCTATTGTTCCATTGGAAAACTTAAAAGAAAGTGCACTTTCTCTAATAGAGCAAGCGATTGACGGTAAGATTGATTGGAAGGCCGCACGTTATCCGAAAACAACGCCATTAAGGTTGACAGAACTTGAACATAAGATGTCTTTTGGTGTAGCTAAAGGCATGGTGATGAAAGTAGCTGGCCCTCATTACCCAGCCCCTATTACCGCAGTAAAAACTATCGAAAAAGCAGCCTTCTTAAATAGAGATGAAGCACTCGCTCTTGAAACTGAAAGTTTTGTCAAACTCACGCGCACTGATGTTGCTAAAGCCTTAGTCGGCATTTTTCTCAATGATCAGTATGTCAAAAATATTACGAAAAAACGGCATGCAGAATTACCTAAACAAGCAGCTGTATTAGGTGCGGGTATTATGGGCGGTGGAATTTCCTACCAATCAGCCTTAAAAGGTATTCCGGTTATTATGAAAGATATTAACCAAAAATCCCTTGAACTGGGTATGAATGAAGCGCTAAGCCTATTACAAAAACGCCAAGAGAAAGGTCGCATGACCGCTGTTGATATGGCGAAAACACTCGCCTCTATTCAACCAACACTAAATTATGCCTCTGTCAGCGATGCAGATATTGTGGTTGAAGCCGTTGTTGAAAATCCAAAAGTAAAAGCAACGGTACTTGCAGAAACAGAAGCATTATTAGCAGATAACGCGATCCTTGCTTCTAATACCTCAACAATACCTATCTCATTGCTCGCAAAATCCTTAAAACGCCCAGAAAATTTCTGTGGTATGCATTTCTTTAACCCTGTTCATCGCATGCCTTTAGTGGAAATTATTAAAGGTGAAAAAACCAGTGAACAGACTATTAATCGTGTTGTTAGTTACGCCAGTAAAATGGGCAAAACACCAATTATTGTTAATGATTGCCCCGGCTTTTTCGTAAATCGAGTCCTCTTCCCTTATTTTGCGGGATTCTCTCTCTTGCTAAGAGACGGTGCTGATTTTATTGCTGTTGATAAGGTGATGGAAAAAGTATTTGGATGGCCAATGGGGCCAGCATATCTACTTGATGTTGTAGGCATTGATACTGCCAATCATGCTCAAGCAGTCATGGCCCAAGGCTTCCCTGACAGAATGGGCTCTATTGAACGTGATACTATCGCATTGTTATATGAACAACAGCGATATGGGCAAAAGAATAATCATGGTTTTTATCATTACTCTGTTGATAAACGAGGAAAAAAACAAAAGACGGTTGATGGGCACATTCAAACACTAATCCAACAAAATGCGGGTAAAACACAAGCGTTTAGCGAAGACACGATTATTGCTCGCATGATGATCCCGATGATCAATGAGGTTATTCGTTGTTTAGATGAAGGCATTATTGCTTCACCGGCCGAAGCTGATATCGCACTAGTATATGGCTTAGGTTTCCCTCCTTTCCGTGGTGGTGTATTCCGTTACCTCGATACTATTGGGACAGCGAAATTTGTTGCTGATGCACAGCAATATGCGTCATTAGGGCCACTCTATCAAATCCCTGAAAGTTTAAAACAGAAAGCGCAACTCAACGAAACCTATTATCCAAAACCCGCAAAAGTAGATGTTAACATCAGAGAACTCGCTTAAGGAGAGATGAAATGGAAAAGGTTGTCATAATTGATGGTATTCGTACTCCGATGGGACGCTCTAAAGGTGGTGCTTTTCGCCATGTTAGAGCGGAAAATCTCTCTGCTCACCTGATGCAAGCATTACTAAAACGCAACCCTAATATTAACCCAAATGATATTGGTGATGTGATTTGGGGCTGTGTACAACAAACTTTAGAGCAAGGTTTTAATATTGCTCGTAATGCTGCGTTGCTGGCAGAACTTCCTCATAAAGTGCCAGCTGTCACTGTTAACCGCCTATGTGGTTCATCAATGCAAGCACTACATGATGGTGCTCGCCAAATTATGCTTGGTGATAGCCAAGTGGCATTAATTGGCGGTGTTGAGCATATGGGTCATGTACCGATGACTTATAATGCAGATTTTAATCCATCGCTTAATCTTTCTGTCGCTAAAGCCTCATTTTCCATGGGGTTAACCGCAGAAATGTTGGCTAAATCATTCCAAATTTCACGTGAAGACCAAGATAAATTTGCTTATCGTTCTCACCATTTAGCCGCTCTTGCAACACAGCAAGGCTATTTTGATAATGAGATAGTGGCTATCAATGGCCATGATACAGAGGGTAATTTCATTAATGTCAGAAATGACGAAGTTATTCGTTATAATCCAAGTCTTGATGATTTAGCGCAGCTTAAGCCAGTATTTGATCCCGCAACAGGCTCTGTTACAGCAGGAAATTCATCGGCAGTTTCTGATGGTGCATCAGCGATGTTTATCACCAGTGAACGGTATGCTAAAGCGCACAACTTAAAGCCTCGAGCTATTATTCGTGCTATGGCTGTTACAGGGTGTGATCCCGCTATTATGGGTTATGGTCCTGTTCCTGCCACAGAAATTGCATTGAAGAAAGCTGGATTAACACTCGGTGATATTGATATTTTTGAACTCAATGAAGCTTTTGCAGCACAATCATTAGCCTGTATGAAAAAAATGAATTTGCTAGAAAGTCTAGATGACAAAATTAATTTAAACGGTGGTGCAATCGCCTTAGGACACCCTTTAGGTTGCTCCGGTTCACGTATAACAACCTCATTACTCAATATTATGGAACGTAAAGATGCACAATTTGGCTTAGCGACAATGTGTATTGGATTAGGACAAGGTATTGCAACGATTATAGAACGTGTTTAATGCGATATTCTGTATATCCACGTTCTTATAGTTAGAAAAGTATTCTTTTCGATTGCATGGTTAAAAACCATTTTCCCGCCGTCAGGGGCGGGTTTTTTTATGGCTTTAAAAACAACAATAATGGCAAATAACAAGGCATTGTTGCTTTATCAGATAAATTCAAAAGCATCACTAAATAGACGTGTTTTATCCGCATTACGCTCATTACAAAAACGATCTCTGGCTATTTTGGCCATTTCAAAACGCCCTGCAATGTAAATATCATATTCTGATAAATCACCGAAATCTTCACTTATTGCAGTTAATACAGTCCCTTTTCTGCCTCGCCAAGTCTCATCTGGTTGTTCAACCACAGGAACAATCGTTAAAGAAGGATGCAACTCTGATAATTCTTGTAATTCATTAAGATCATAGAGATGAATGCGCTCTCTTCCCCCCCAATAAATTGTAATAGGTCTCTGTGGATTTTCAGCTAATGCCGCCAATAAAATAGAATGGGTATAAGAGAATCCCGTCCCTCCTGCAATTAATAACAGCGGACGTTGGCTCTCTTTTCTAAACCATGCATTTCCGTGAGGAACATCAATCGTGAGTTGTTGTTTCTCTAATATCACATCAAGCACAGCCATTGCATAAAGATTGAGTTCAGACGCACCAATATGAAGTTCAATAAAGTCTTTATTTTCAGGTATAGATGCTATAGAAAAAGGACGTTTATCACGCTCATCCATAACGGCTAAAAGATATTGCCCAGCCTGAAAATCAAATTCACCATCAGGTAATAATCTTACCCGATAAACCGTATCTGTCATCGGCTCAACAAGTGAGACTTTACAATTCAGTATTGCCATGTTGTTCCTCTGTTATTATTTAAGAATATCAAGCTGTTCCCAAATAGTATCGACTCGTTGCTTGACTTCATCAGACATCACAATAGGTCTGCCCCATTCTCTATCTGTCTCACCCGGCCATTTATTGGTTGCATCAAGCCCCATTTTTGACCCTAGTCCAGAAACAGGCGAAGCAAAGTCGAGATAATCAATAGGCGTATTTTCCATCAGAATAGTATCTCTCGCAGGATCCATTCTGGTCGTAATTGCCCAAATCACATCTTTCCAATCTCTTGCATTGACATCATCATCGCAAACAATCACAAATTTAGTGTACATAAATTGTCGCAAATAAGACCAAACCCCCATCATCACGCGTTTAGCATGACCCGCATACTGTTTTTTCATGGTCACAACAGCTAAACGATAAGAACATCCTTCTGGAGGCAAATAAAAATCCACAATTTCAGGAAATTGTTTTTGCAATATCGGAACAAGTACTTCATTAAGTGCAACACCTAATACCGCGGGTTCATCAGGTGGACGTCCGGTATATGTTGAATGATAAATTGCATCTTTACGGCGTGTTAAATGCGTAATAGTAAACACAGGGAAAGAGTCGATTTCATTATAATAACCAGTGTGATCACCATATGGCCCTTCTGGCGCGAGCTCTCCTGGCTCAATATAACCTTCAAGGATAATTTCAGCACTTGCTGGTACTTCGAGATCATTTGAAAGACATTTTACAACTTCTGATTTATTACCACGCAATAAACCCGCGAATGCATATTCAGATAAGGTATCTGGCACAGGTGTTACCGCACCTAAAATAGTGGCAGGATCTGCCCCTAATGCGACGGAAACTGGGAACCGTTCTCCGGGGTGTTTTTGGCACCACTCTTGAAAATCTAAAGCACCACCACGATGCGATAACCAGCGCATAATCACTTTATTTTTACCCAGCACTTGCTGACGATAAATGCCTAGGTTTTTGGCGCTCTTTCAATGGACCGCGAGTCACCGTTAATCCCCAAGTAATCAAAGGCGCCGCATCTTCAGGCCAACAATGCATAACAGGGATCTTCGTTAAATCAACGTCATCACCTGTTAAAACCACCTCCTGACAAGGGGCTTTGCTCAAGCGTTTTGTTGGCATATTTAAAACTTGCTTAAATTTAGGTAACTTATCAAAGAGATCACGAAAACCTTTCGGAGGATCAGGCTCTTTTAGAAAAGCTAATAGCTTTCCAACCTCGTGTAGGGCTTTAACATCATCTTGCCCCATTCCCATTGCGACACGCTCTGGTGTACCAAATAAGTTACAAAGCACTGGCATATCAAATCCTTTTGGATTTTCAAACAACAGTGCAGGCCCACCGGCACGTAAAGTTCTGTCCGCTATTTCGGTCATTTCAAGGTAGGGATCTATTTCAACGGTGATACGTTTTAATTCACCTTTTTTTTCTAATAATGAAAGGAAATCTCTTAAATCGCGGTATTTCATCATAATCTTACGAGCCAGTGAGTGAAAGAAAAGAGGGCTAGGCCCTCTTTGAGACGCTATAAGCTAAACGCATAACTCACTAAAATGCAATGCTTTTTATTTGATAGCGTTTACTATACTTATAAACAACGGAATGGAACCCATTCTGAAAGTAATGTAGTATCAAACTGTTCAGGGAATGTTTTTCCATGTTGGAAGATTTTAAAACCTTCATTTTTCGCGCTGTAATAACGTAATTCTTCACCTTGAATATATAAGTAGCTCCCTTCACGAATAGCCACAACAATCTCATCGGGGTTGATTGCACAGAACTCAGCAATACGCTCATCGCGTGTTTCACCCATATGACCACTAATGGATGCATCAATGTAATGTGGGTTAATTTGAACAGGGAACAAGCCGAGTGACGGCATAATTACAGAGGAACGTACTGGCATATCATTAGTTGTTCGAATTGTTGGCGTTGCAACGTTACAGCCAGCACTCCAACCAATATAAGGAATATTACGCTCACGCACTGCACGTTGAATTGGAACAACTAATCCTTTTTCATGCAACATTTGGTTTAATAACCATGTATTACCGCCGCTAACTAAAATACATTCCGCATTATTGATTGCATCAACTTCTGAATCAAAATGTTCAATACATGTAACTTCAATGCCTAACACTTCTGATAAATCACGAGCACGTTGATCATGATCGGAACGAATAACAGCATAGGCAATTAATACTGCAGAACGAATACCTCGTTTTTTGATCATGCTATCGATATTATCTTTTGCATAGCTTAACCAACGTGGATCCCCGGCAATTTTTCCGTTACTTAATAAAAAAACTTCCATGACAGAACCTCTTTATAATTATGAACAAAATTCTAAGATAATCATCTTGAAAGCTTTTTCTTGTTTTTACCATCACTTTTTTGTCAACTTGTTACCTCTATCCGAGATCCAATTGAAAGTAACAAAAACCCCCACTTTTATTGCGTATGAACACAGCTTTTCTCTTTTTTTTCCAGTATAAAATCACGTTAGGCTATTTTTATTTAAACCCAATAGATGACTGTTACCTTAATTATAAATTTGCTATTATCAATTAAATTAAAATTAACTAACTTATTGTCTCTACTATGAAAAAACTGGCACTTGCTGTATTGTAAACGGGGGCAAATCCCTCGTGCTATCGAACACTTAGAACGTCAGCAAGTGAGCTGTTTCACACCTATGGTAACAATAGAAAAGGTATTAAGAGGAAAACGTACAACCGTAACAGAACCTCTTTTCCCTAATTACCTTTTTATCGAGTTTGATCCTGAGGTTATTCATACCACCACTATTAATTCAACGCGTGGCGTCAACTCATTTGTACGATTTGGGCAATATCCTGTCACAGTCCCTCAAGATGTGATTGATACATTACAAATACCTCAACTTTCATCGATGACATATAGCGAAGAAAATGTACCTCATAGCGGAGATAGTGTTTTGATTACAGAAGGTATTTTTCAAGGGATACAAGCAATATATCAGGAGCCTGATGGTGAGGCTCGCTCAATTTTGCTTTTAAACATATTAAACAGCGAAGTAAAAAAATCAGTCAGTAATAAAGAATTTAAAAAAGAGCCATTCTAGAAAAAGTTAACCCAGCGATTGCTGGGCTAATATTACATGATTTCAAGAAACTTGTTCCTAAAACTATTTTTGCTGTTCTGTTTCCGCTTCCGCCTCTGCTTCCTCAGCTTCTTCTTCTGTTGTTTTTCTTCGGCCGTTACCCACATAAAAACGCGATAGTATGACACCGATTTCAAATAGCAAGTACATAGGTATCGCTAGTAAGGTTTGAGAGAAAACATCTGGAGGTGTCAATACCATACCTACGACAAAGGCACCCACAAGAATATAAGGACGTTTTTTCTTTAAAGCATCAGGTGTCGTTACACCACTCCAGCACAGTAAAATAATCGCAATAGGTACTTCAAAAGCCGCACCAAACGCCATAAAGAGCGTCATGACAAAACTGAGATATTTACTGATATCTGGAATAAAGTTAACCCCTTCAGGGGTTGTATTAACAAAGAAGCCAAATGCAAGAGGGAACACAACAAAATAAGCAAACGCCATACCAAGATAAAATAATACCGTACTTGAAACAAGCAACGGTAACATTAGGCGACGTTCATGTTTATACAATGCTGGTGCGATAAAAGCCCATACCTGATAAAGAATAACAGGTACAGAAGCAAAAACGGATACCATAATTGTCAATTTAATCGGAGTCAAAAAGGTAGAGGCAACATCTGTCGCACTCATATTTGACCCTTGTGGCAACTTATCAAGTAATGGAGCCGAGACTAATTGATAGATATCGTTAGAAAAATAAACCAGCCCTAAAAAAACCACTAGAACAGAAACTAAGCTATACATCAAACGCTTGCGTAGTTCTATTAAATGGCTGATCAGCGGTTGGGTATCGTTTACTGCCATGTTTTAATGCTCACCATTGACCTGATCAGTTGTTTTTTTCTCTATTGTTACTGTTTTAGTAACAGGAACTTCTGTCTTTGTAACACTTTCTGCCACAACAGGTTTATGGCTGTTAGCATCATCATTAACTTCATCAGCTTCAGCAAGCGCGGCAAGATCAGAAGGTGACGGTTCCGTAGAGTCGGTTTTTACAGACTGCTCTGTTGTTGATTCTGGCGTTGAAGGTGTTTGGTAAGTCTGCTTTAAAGATTGTGCAGCCTCTTTTTAACTCATCCATGGACGCTTTTAACTCTGGCGATAGCGTTTGTAAATTTGCTTTCTCTTCAACTTTTTTCAAGCTCTCTTGGAGTTCTTGAAGCTTGAGTTCTTGAGTAAGCTCATTTTGTACATTCGCAGCCAAAGAGCGCAACGCCCTTACCCAGCCAGCAATTGTTTTTACTGCTACGGGCAAACGTTCTGGCCCCAGAAAAAACAAGACCAATCACCATGACCAATAGCAGCTGACTAAAACCAATGTCAAACACGGTTTATACCTGCTCTTTGTTTTTGCTCTCAGTTGTAGACTTCTCTTCTGTTGAAGTCTTCTGCGCTAAATTTTTAGTATCAAAATCTGCGTCATTATTTGTTTTTTCAGCATTGTTGGTGTCTTTATCTGCTGCTTCATCACCAATCGCTTTTTTGAAACCTTTTACTGAAGCACCTAAATCTGAGCCCAATGTGCGCAGTTTATTTGTACCAAATAATAAGACAACGATGACAGCGATGATGAGTAATTGCCAAATGCTAATACCGCCCATTTTATGTTCCTCAACTATTTTCGGGGTTATACTTAATAACAGTGCCCATTATATACAACGAATTCAATTTTCGGGAATCCCGAATTCATCTTTTAACTTGCTCAAAAACAAACTTTGATGTGTTTTTATTGTGCATTACCCGATCTAAACCAACCTAAAATCCATGCAAGAAGACCTAAACCGATAAAAACACTGAATAATGTTTTAAAACCAGAAACAAAAAACAGGCTACCGCATAAAAACAGTGTTGTCCCTATACCCAATAAAAATAGAGACTGTCTCTGTTTGACTCTTTGCGAACTTATTTGTTCCGTCAATTTGTCTAGTGTTAACTTCATATTTTTATGTTGTTTCAGACTATCATAAACCAGCTCTGGTATCTCTGGCATTTTTTCAATCCAGTAAGGAGCCTTACTCTTTATGCCATTCATTAACGCTGTAATACCAATTTGACTATGCAACCAATCTTCTAAGAAAGGTTTTGCTGTTTTCCATAAATCCAATTGCGGATACAGTTGTCGCCCAAGCCCTTCAACATAAAGTAAGGTTTTTTGAAGCAAAACTAATTGTGGTTGCACTTCCATATTAAAACGACGTGCGGTATTGAACAGATTAAGCAGTACATGACCAAATGAGATCTCAGAAAGTGGCTTTTCAAAAATCGGCTCGCATACAGTGCGAATAGCAAATTCAAAATCTTCAACATTAGTATCTGCCGGCACCCAGCCAGAATCGACATGCAATTCAGCTACTTTTCGGTAATCACGATTAAAGAAAGCCAAAAAATTCTCTGCTAAATAGCGTTTATCTTCTTTATTTAATGAACCGACGATGCCACAATCAATACCAATATAGTAAGGATTTTCAGGGTGATCATAGCTAATAAACACATTGCCAGGATGCATATCCGCATGGAAAAAACTGTCTCTAAACACTTGAGTAAAAAAGACTTTCACTCCGCGCTCAGCTAGCAACTTCATATTGGTATTTTGTGCATTTAATGCTTCAATATCTGAAACAGGAATACCATAAATACGCTCCATCACCATCACATTTTCATGGCAATAATCTGAATACACTTCAGGGATATACAGCATAGAGCTATTTTCAAAATTACGACGTAGTTGAATAGCGTTGGCCGCTTCACGCAGTAAATTTAGCTCATCCAGCAGTGTTTTTTCGTATTCTCGGATCACTTCTTTTTGGTCGTAAACGACGGCCATCAGGTAAAAAAGGTAATAAATTTGCCAAGCGGTACATCAAACGGATATCTGCTTTGATCACCGGCTGAATATCGGGGCGAATAACTTTCAGTACAACTTCTTTGCCGTTTTCTTTTAATTTCGCGGTATGAACCTGAGCAATAGACGCTGAAGCCAGTGGCGTTTCATCAAAATCATCAAACCATTGGTCGATGGGACCACCGAATGAATTTTCGATATATTGTCTTGCTTTTTTACCATCAAAAGGAGCAACTTTATCTTGCAATAGTGCAAGTTGATCAGCAATTTGAGGAGGAAAAAGGTCACGTCGAGTTGATAACATTTGGCCTAATTTAATCCATACTGGCCCTAATGTTTGCAATGCGAGTCGTAAGCGTTCACCTAATGGTTTTTCTGGATGTTTATTTTTGATCCAAAAGAGTGCTCGGCATCCTAATCTTGCGGGTAAAGTAATTCGATGTTTAGGAATTAATTCATCAAGCCCATAAGATAAAAATACCTGAATAATATGATAGAGGCGCTTTAACTCACTAAGGAGCATTATTTTTTCTCCAATGTGCCTAACCGTTTTTCCAGCTCGGCTGTTTGCTGTACAAGCTGTTCTATTTCATCATAAAAATGGACTGTTTCTAGTGTGCTAGGTGCAGTTTTCCACTCTTCAATTAACGCATCACGTAAATAACCTTTTTGCTGACTCAAAAGTGAAGAAAATAACTGAACACCCTTTCCTGCAACAACAGTCAAACTTTGCGCTGCTAGATCGCCAATATAAGGCGCCAAATATTGCGCGGGCTCCCACTGCGCCATATCAAGCAATGCAGACCAGTTTTGTACAACCTGCATATCACCATCAATAGTGATATCACCACGATTGATCAGTGCTGACATTTTCTGGCGATCACGAAGCTTAATTAGAGTACGTAATTTTGTTTTTATCAAACAATCAGTTTCGTCATCCCACTGGCTTAATACATCAACTTGTTGCTCGCTAAAGACTAAGTAGATGGAACGAGGAAACTCATTGATAGAAAGCGCCAACACTTTGCCCGCAAGACGATTGCGGGCAGGTTTAAGCACATTTTCCTGATATAAAACGTGATTAAGTGCAGTTTCCATTGATGCTGTTAACAGCGGATACAGCACTTGAGAAGCAATATCATGAGAAAAAGTGGCTTTTTCCATCTCAGAATTTAAATCCTTTATGTAGGGCAACTATACCGCCAGTCATATTGGTATAGGTTACTTGGTCAAATCCGGCTTCTTCCATCATACCTTTTAAGGTTTCTTGGTCTGGATGCATACGAATTGACTCCGTTAAATAACGGTAACTTTCAGCATCATTCACAATGACTTGACCAATTTTGGGTAAGATATGGAAAGAATAAGCATCATAAATCTTGCTTAAAGGCTCCAAAACAGGTTTAGAGAATTCAAGCACCAATAGACGTCCACCTGGCTTTAATACACGAAACATTGAACGTAAAGCTTTTGCTTTATCGGTCACATTACGTAAACCAAAGGAGATAGTAATGCAATCAAAATGGTTGTCAGGGAAAGGTAACTCTTCAGCATTCGCCTGTACATAGTTAACATTACCCACAATACCGTGATCACGTAGCTTTTCACGTCCCATTTTCAGCATTGAATCATTGATATCGGCTAAAACAACTTCCCCATTCTCGCCCACTAAACGAGAAAATTTAGCTGTTAAATCTCCAGTGCCTCCTGCAAGATCAAGAACACGTTGGTTACGTCTTACACCACTAGCTTCAATGGTATAACGTTTCCAGATACGATGAACGCCGAAAGACATCAAGTCATTCATTAAATCATATTTAGACGCGACAGAGTGAAAAACCCTTGCAACCATGGTTTGTTTATCATCTTTGTCAACGGTTTGGAAACCAAAATCTGTTGTTTCCTTAGTTTGTTGAGTCATATTATTTGCCCGCTAATTAATCAAAATTTAGTAAATTCAGTACTGGTCTTATTTAAGAAATCTTTATCTCTTTATTTTTCCAATCAATCAGATGCTGATTTTTCAATGAGATCATTATCAATCGTTTTTTTTATCTCAACCCCTAAGGATTTAAAGCCTTCCGCTTGACTGATAAGATTTCCGCGACCTTCAGACAGTTTTTTTCATCGCCAATAGATAGCCAGACTGCGCTTTTTGAATACTGTTTCCTAGCCCTTGCATATCATCAACGAAAAGTCTTAATTTGTCATACATTTTAGCCGCTCTGTCTGCAATTTCTTGCGCATTTTGGCTTTGGTATTCATATCGCCACAATGCGGCTATTGTACGCAAAGCAACGAGTAAAGTAGATGGCCCAACTAACATTATATTGTTTTTTAATGCTTCTTCTAACAAGTCAGGAGAATGACCAATAGCAACAAGATAAGCCGGCTCTATAGGGATAAACATTAAAACATAATCTAAAGACGTGACACCCGGTAGCTTATGATAATCTTTTACACTCAATCCTTTAATATGCGTTCTAATTGAGTTCACATGAGCATAAAGCGCTTGCTTACGTTCGTTTTCATCATGACTACTAAAATACTTTTCATATGCCACTAGCGACATTTTAGCGTCGATAATAACATCCCTACCATGAGGGAGATGCACTATGACATCAGGTTGATAACGACCACCATTTTCATGGCGAATGTTTACCTGGGTTTCAAATTCATGACCTTCACGTAATCCTGAAGATTCTAATATACGCGCTAATACTGTTTCACCCCAGTTACCTTGGACTTTATTGTCCCCTTTTAAGGCATTTGTTAAGTTAACTGCTTCTTGCGCCATTTTTACATTTAATTGTTGAAGCTGACGGATCTCATGAACTAAGGTATGTCTCTCACGGGCTTCTTGCCCAAACCCCTCTTGAACCTGGCGTCGAAAACTTTCCAATTGTTCACGAAAAGGTGACAGTAAATGCGTTAACCCTTGCCGATTTAACTCTTCTGCTTTACGCCCACTTTGTTCAAAAATACGATGAGCTAAGTTCTCAAACTGCGTTGCAAGCCGTTGCTCACTATTAATTAATAACCGTTGTTTTTCTTCTGCAGATATTCGGCTTTCTTCCCAACGCGTTGTCACTTCTCTTAATTCAGCTTCTTGTGAAGTAATAATTTCTCGCTGAGCACGTAACTCTTGTTCAAGTTGCTCTATATGCTTTTGTAAAGAAGGGATAATCACCGTTTTTTCTTGGGCGACAGCAAGCTGTGTGTGATTTTCACGTAGCATGGCTTCTTTATCGGATAAACGTTGTTGAATAGACCACCAAACTAGCCCTCCCCCAACAAGCACACCGCCTAATAAGCCAATGATCCCATATAACAACTGAATATCCACTAAAGTGACCTTTTTAATTTCCAGCGGGCTACGTTAAAACGCATAGGTAATATTGTCTAGCAACAATTTACCTCATGACTTGATTTGCGATAAAGGACGCAATTATCCGATCCATTTCGCAAGCCATTGCAAACCAAAAGCACCGGGCGCTAAAATCCCAAATGCCCAAATCATGGCTGATGTTAAATTCGCAATTTGAAAATAACGTTGTGGCATAGCACAGATACCTGCAACTAATGGTACGATTGCACGAAAAGGTCCAAAAAATCGCCCAATAAATACGCCCCAAATTCCCCAACGATTAAAGAATTGATGACCTCTAACAAGCGTTTGTGGTGAGCGCGAAATCGGCCATAAGTTTCTCACGCCATCTTTGTAATGAAATCCGACCCAGTAGGATACCCAATCACCAAAGAACGCACCTAACGCCGCAGCAAGCCAAATAGGCCAGAAAAATAAACCGCTTTCACCTATCAAGGCCCCTAATCCCAATAAAATAACAGTTGCCGGGATCAACAAAGAGATAAAAGCGAGTGATTCACCAAAAGCAAGAAAGAACACGATCGGGATAGCCCAGATTTCATGCTGTTTTACAAAGAGCGTGATGGTATGAATAATGTCTTGTACTGTCAAAATAGAGACCTTAGATTCGATTAACTTAAGTAAAATAAAACGTTCTTATTAACCGAATATAAATCACTTCATTATTCAAGAAAATAACTTTGTAAGGCATCTCGGCTAGATGCATCTAGACCAATATCTTTCTCTAGCCAAATATCCACATTACCGTAATTCTCATTAATACTAGCTAATGCCGTTTGCAGGAACTCTTCTTGTACTGAATACACATAAGCAAATTTGTCTACAATATTATCACTCATTGTTTTGGCATGTTCTTCTAAAAGATAAGCACGATAAGGCGCTAATGTTTCATTAGTAAGTAGGTAATCTTCCATCACCATATCTAAAGATGCACCTAATGCAAATAATACTAAAGCAGAACCAACACCAGTTCTGTCTTTACCTACTGCGCAGTGTTGTACTATTCCCCCTTTTTCAGGTTGCTTTAGTAATGTTGCCAATTGTTTATAAGCGGGGTTATTGATAGGCAATAACTTATATAACTGAAACATAAATGCTTTAGCATCAAATTGTTCTAGTATTTCAGGTGTCAGCTTTTCAAGATTAGCGGAAACCTCTTTTGATAATGGATTTGCAGGAGCGTGATAATATTGTGCACCTTCCCAGACTCTGTCTGGTTTATCAACGATTTCGCCACTATCGCGATAATCAATGATTTGAAAAAGATGTCTATCGATGAGAAGAGACTGATCCGTATGGGTTAGCCTATCCAGTGAGCCAGAACGAAAAAGCCTGCCGGGTTTAATAACACCACCGTTACTCAGTTTTTTCCCACCTAAATCACGAAAATTAATCCCGCCGACTAAAGGCAACACCGAAGGATGTGTTTGTAAGATATCAGTCATAACGCCTCTTCTCATTATTATGTTATTCAGTTCTTAAAGAACCTTAACAGAAATCATCTTCTGTTGTCATGTCATATTAACGTGATGAATTACCATACAAAAAAAGCCCTTAATACTTTTGTATTAAGGGCTTTTGTTTTCAATTGAAAACACTTATTTCATTAAAATTCGAGCAGCTTCAATAACGATACCAAGTGCATTGTTTTCTGTTTTCTTCAGTAATTCTGCATCTGGAATTTCTTGCTGAGTACGATTTACGATAACACCCGCAACCATACCTGCACGTAAACCTTGGCTTGCACACATTGTTAGTAATGTTGCAGATTCCATTTCATAGTTCATTACGCCCATTTCTTGCCACTCTTTCATCGAGCCTTTGAAACGGCGAACAACACGACCAGTATATGTATCGTAACGTTCTTGTCCTGGATAGAAGGTATCAGAAGACGCTGTTACACCTACGTGTACAGTTGAGCCATTGTCTTTAGCAGCTTTGTACAGTGCATTCATACATTCAAAGTCAGAAACAGCAGGGAATTCCATTGGTGCAAAGTGTAAACTTGCCCCATCTAAACGAACTGCTGCCGTAGTCACAAGGATATCACCTACATTGATATGTTCTTGAATTGCGCCTGTTGTACCGATACGTAAAAAAGTACGAATACCTAATTGCGCTAATTCTTCAACTGCAATAGAAGTCGATGGGCCACCAATACCTGTTGAGCAAACAATAACCGCTTTGCCATCAATTTCACCACGCCATGACGTGTATTCACGTAAAGAAGCCAGATGAACTGGGTTATCCATTAATTTTGCAATTTTTTCAACACGCTTAGGATCACCTGGAACAATTGCTAAAGTGGCACCCTGTAGGTCATTTTTGGTTAAACCTAAGTGAAATACATCAGACATATCGGACTCCTCAATGGGAAAAAACCAATGATCATTAAATTAAGACTTACTTTATCAGCTTTGCAAAGCTTTTTAGTGACCAATATCACCTACAGCAAGCTAAATAAAGTAACAATTTCATAAAATTGTGATTATTATCACGAAAAATGATATTCGAAATCCATTTTCAGCAAATACATTATCAATATTTGCTTACTTCAATCATTCACTAAAATAAATATTTCACTTATTGAGTATAGACGAGGCAAATACCTCGATGCACAGATCCTCTAAATAATTCAAGTTGCAACTGAGCGACAAATGAACGAATCGCTAGGAGCATACAATAGTACGTGACTAGTGCAAGTGAGTGTAGTCAATAACGCTACGGCTTGATGTATGATAAGTATAACGCGTACACTACCCGCCCTTAAAATATAAACACCTAATGTGACAAACATATCGTCACTGGAGTAAACATGAGCTTATTTAACCAAATTGCGAGCCTACTAGGTGGCGAAAAAATCAATCAATATAAAACTGTCCTTGAGTGGATTGGATCTCAAGGTGGTATTGAAGGCTTAGTAAAGCAATTTGATACAGCGGGTTTAAGTGAGCTTATTCAATCTTGGATAAGTACCAATACAAATTTACCTATCAGTGCTGAACAAATCGTAGCGGTTTTTTCATCCCCAGTGATTAATGAACTTGCTACAAAAATTAACTTAAGTGCAAGTGAAGCCTCTGAAATGGCAGCTCAATATTTACCTAAATTAATTGATAAAGTCACACCGGATGGAGTAGTACCTAAAGATTTAGATTTAGTCAGTGCAGGAATGGATATTTTAAAAGCGAAGATTTTTGGTAGTTAAATAGCCCTTTTTTAATACGTTTTCTCTTATGAGATGTAAGAGAAAACGTGTCATGTTCTTAATAATCAAAATTGATTACAACAAACCTTCTTTAATTAATGCTTCATGAAAATGTTGCTTCTCTTCAGGCGTTGCCTGAATTCGCGCTAAAGGTACGTCCAAAGCATAAGGGATATTCTGTTGCGGCGCGTAAACCGCTAATACATACGTATTTCCATTTTGCTCAATAACAATAGGCGGTGTTTTCTTATTTCCTGAGTAAGCAATGCGGATCTCTTTACCTTCCAAATTAATATAATAAGTCGCAATAAATTGCTTATTACTCACCACCATTTTGGCTGGGATCGCTATTAATTTTAGAGGCTGAGTGCCTACCGATAATAATGCTTTTCTTACTTTGCTCATCAATATTTGACGATAAATAAAAAAGATCACACTAAAACCAAATAACCCAATAAAAATAACCGTACTAATTAAGCGAAGCCAAATATTATCTATTGCAACATCAACAGTCATTTTGCTGAGATCATTTGCATCAGCAACCGGTTCAACAAGCACATCCTTTGAGCCTAAATCTAAAAAGGTAAAATTACGTGAAACTTCATTGCCGTTATAATGCAAATCAACACTACAGTTAGTTAAAACGAAGAGTTGAGATCGACAAGAGCCTTCAACAGTAGCATCAACAGGAACTGCATTCTCACTGATTTTATAATCATAAAGAATATTAGGAATTTGATAAGCACTAAATACGGTCAATACTAACATTACAATAACTAAGAATAAGGTGCGAAATAGTCCACCATCTCCTCTTAGTGGAACCAATTTTAAAGGTCGAGTTGGAAAAGCATCTAATACTTTATCCGAGAGTGTAATGCTATTTTGCACAATCATTATATCCATAAAATTAGAGAGTTTTCGCAGTATAGCAATTCTTAAGAATATCAATAATAAGATTTGCTCTGAGTTTTTATTAACACGCTAATTTTATATAAGCCTGCCCTTTTGAATAAATGACTTTTTATTAAAGTTATCTTTCAAAAAAAGCAGGCTAATAAGCTATTAACTATTTTATTATACGTTCTGACGTAAATATTTAGCCGCTTCAACCATGTTCGCTAATGCTGCTCGTGTTTCGGCCCAGCCTCGTGTTTTTAATCCACAATCTGGGTTCACCCATAAACGCTCTGCTGGAATACGCGATTGTGCTTTTCTTAATAATCCCACAATCCATTCCACATTTGGCACGTTAGGTGAGTGAATATCATAAACACCTGGTCCAATTTCATTTGGGTAATCAAAGTGTTCAAAGGCTTCTAAAAGCTCCATATCTGAACGTGATGTTTCGATAGTAATCACATCCGCATCCAGTGCAGCAATAGAATCCATGATGTCGTTAAACTCGCAATAACACATATGCGTGTGAATTTGTGTTTCATCATCAGCAACAGCAGCACTTAATTTAAAGGCATCAACTGCCCAATCAAGATAAGTTTGCCACTCATTACGACGCAGTGGTAATCCTTCACGTAAGGCTGGCTCATCAATTTGAATAATACCAATACCCGCTTTTTGTAAATCATCTACTTCATCACGCAGTGCTAACGCGATTTGTTTTGCGATGGTTTCACGAGTAACATCTTCTCGAGGGAACGACCAACATAATATTGTCACTGGCCCTGTTAACATGCCTTTGACTGGCTTTTCAGTTAATGATTGTGCGTAAGTTGCCCAATCCACGGTAATGGCTTCAGGGCGACTAATATCACCAATAATCACGGGCGGTTTTACACAACGTGAACCATAACTTTGTACCCAACCATTTTGTGTAAAGACATAACCATCAAAATGCTCACCAAAATATTCCACCATGTCATTACGTTCAGCTTCACCATGAACCAATACATCAAGACCAAGTTTTTCTTGTTCTGAGATAGCTTGCTTAATATGTTCACTGATATTTGTGCGATAAGCTACCGTATCGATACGCCCTTTCTTAAAATCTAAACGAACAGTACGAATTTCTGTTGTTTGTGGGAATGAGCCAATCGTGGTAGTTGGCCATAATGGCAGATTAAATCGAGCTCGTTGTACTTTTGCGCGTTGGGTATAAGGTGAATTTCTTTCACTGTCTTGCGCTTTAATCGCCTCTAAACGAGCCGCCACTTTGGCATTATGCACGCGTGTAGAATGCTGACGTTGGCGAATTGGAGCACTGTATTGTGCTAATTGATCATCATACTCGCCTTCGGATGCATTTAGTGCCTTAGTCAACAAAGCCACTTCTTCACATTTCTGAACCGCAAAAGCAAACCAGCTTTTGACTTCATCATCAAGTTTCGTCTCTGCATTTAAATCAATAGGACTATGCAGTAATGAACATGAAGTGCCGATCCATAATGGGCGTTTACCTTTTAGCGCGACGACTTGTTGGTAACGTGTACTCAAATCAGCTTTCCAAACATTACGACCATTAATGACACCTAATGACAGCACCCACTCTTTGGGTAATGTTTGATGTAAATATTGCAAATCATCTTGGCCTGCTGAAATATCAACATGAAGCCCATTAACAGGTAAGTCCTTAATAATATCAAGATGATGAGAAATACCATCAAAATAAGTCGTCAGCAATAATTTAACTTGCCCCGTTAATGCTTGATAGGCGGTTTGGTATGCGTTTTGCCATTCAATTGGTAAATCCAATACCAATACAGGCTCATCAATTTGTACCCATTCAATGCCTTTCTCTTTTAATGCAGTAAGAACTTGTTGATAGATAGGTAAAATCTCTTTTAAAAGCGTTAATCTATCAAATTCAGGCCCTTTCACTTTACCTAACCAAAGATACGTCACAGGCCCCAGTAAAACCGGTTTTATTTTATGACCTAACGCTAATGCTTCATCCACTTCTTCTAGCAGCTCTTTCCATGCAAAGGTAAATGATTGACCCTGTTGGAACTCAGGCACGATATAGTGATAGTTGGTATTAAACCATTTCGTCATTTCAGATGCAGCAACAGGCTTACCCGTTGGAGCTCTACCACGTGCAACTCTAAATAATGTATCAAGATCTAATGAGCCATCTTCATTACGGTGACGAGGTGGCACGTTGCCTAACAATAAACTTGTACCTAATACTTGGTCATACCAAGCAAAATCACCAACAGGTAATAATTCAACTCCTGCATCTGCTTGTTGTTGCCAATGGCGAGCTCGAAGTTCTTTACCTACAGCAATCAATTCTTCCTGTGAAATTTTACCTGCCCAATAATTTTCTTGCGCCTTTTTTAGCTCTCTGTCTAAGCCAATACGAGGGAAACCCAGTGTGTGATTGCGAATTGTCATAATTAAAATCCTGTTTTTAGCCGTCTAGATGTTTACACATCCATAATCTACAGGTAGTGTATAAATCACAAGCGCAAATTTTTCATCAACAACCTGAAGGTTTCTCATGATAGAAATAAAACATTTAAAAACAATCTTGGCATTAAAGAACACCGGCTCTCTAGCCAATGCCGCAAATCAACTACATCAAACGCAATCGGCTCTTTCACACCAATTTAGTGAATTAGAACATCGCCTTGGTTATCGAATTTTTGTACGTAAAAGTCAGCCACTGCGCTTTACTTCACAAGGAGAGGTACTCGTTAAATTAGCAGAAGAAGTGTTACCTATCGTTCGTCGAGCAATTGAAGCATGTAATGAACCCGGTAGTGTAAATTTGAATATTGCGATTGAATGCCATAGTTGTATCCAATGGTTAACTCCAGCACTACAGCAATATCGCCAAACATGGCCTGAAGTAACGGTCGATTTTCATTCGGGTGTCACGTTTGATCCACAACCTGCATTATTACAGCGAGAATTAGATGTCGTGCTAACATCCGATATCTTAGATGACTCTCGTTTACACTATACTCCGCTGTTTGACTATGAAGTTAAACTGGTTTTGTCGCCTGATCACCCTCTCGCGAATCGATTACATATTCAGCCACAAGATTTAATTGCAGAAACCTTATTTATTTATCCCGTGCAAAGAGAGCGTTTTGATGTATGGCGTCATTTTTTACAACCCGCAGGAATAACACCACAATTTAAACATGTCGATAATACATTGTTGTTAATTCAAATGGTTGCAGCTGGTATGGGGATCGCAGCGCTACCTCATTGGGCGGTTGAAAATTTTGAAAAACAAGGATTAGTAGTAACAAAAACATTAGGTGAGGGATTATGGAGCCGGTTATATGCCGCTAACCGCAGTGGAGAGCAACATCAACCGGCAATTCGTGAATTTATTCGTTTGTCAGGTCAGCACGCCGTTAACAATCTTCCTTTTGTAAAACAGGTCGGCGTATCCAACGTCGATGGATCCACAGTGATGCAACAATCAGGCTCGCGCCTATGATGAAACTTGGCCAATTTGGATGTTGTTGCCAAATAGAGAAATTGACTAATAACCCAGCTGGAACCATCATGTTATTCATAATAGCTAAGGTTCCAGCATCGACTTGCGTAGCACCATAGTTCCACATGAAATAGCCTATTCCAGAAGCGCCGATCCCTAACCAGAGTAAAACCCCCCACTGTAGTGATGTTGTCGGCATTTTCTGCCAATCAGCAAAACACAACGCACCAATCAGTGAAACCACTACTGCACCAAGATAAAACCAAGAAAAGGCATAATGTTGTGGGATAGGATGAACTTCCATTAATCGCTTATAACCCACCTGACCAATAGCAAAGAAAATATTAGCAAGTTGCACTAATAACAGACCATACCAAAAATCATCACTTAAATGGTCATAACGAATAATAGCGGCTCCTAGCACTGCTAATAATGAGCTAAAGACATAGCCCCAACGTAATCTTTGACGTTCTAATAAATCATAAATTAACGTGACATAAAGCGGAGTTAATACTGTAAACAATAAAAATTCTGCAACGGTTAAATAGTTATAAGCATGGAAGACAAACAGATACATAATACCAAGTTGGCAAGCCCCCACACTCATATAGAGTAAAATTACCTTAAAGCGAATTCCCTTCCAACGTAAGAAAGGTAAAAAAACCAAAGCTGCTAAAGAAACACGGATCAAAACAGAAAGCCAACTATCAACCTGACCCGCTAGGTACTCGCCGATCAAGCTAAAAGAGGCTGCCCATAATAGTGTTGTAATAATGAGCAACCACATAATTAACTATCTTTCTCCACTAATAGCGCTTCCATTAAATCCAACTCATGTAGCAATAATTGAAGTGTTTCATTACTAATTTTTCGCGTTGCTCTTAAATGATAAAGCTCACCGCGTTCAGCACGTAATGCGGTTAGGCGAAAACGTCTTTCGAGATCTTCTTCTAACATGTTATGAACCATTTCATCTTGATCCGCGGTTCTACGTCTTAGATAACCCGTTACACGCGAAGCAACTTCATTAATTTCTTCAGCATCTAACTGTTCTTCTGTACTTGCTGCTAAACGCTCTTCCATTTTGTTAAGACTAACAATCGCCACTTCTGCCATCACTTTTCTTGCATAGCGAACTTCATTTTTATCAGCTTCTTTGTCGGTTGTTTTCACACCTTTCAATAGGAAAGGAAGTGAGATAATACCCACTAAAATCGACAGTAAAATAACACCAGCAGCAATAAAGATAATTTGATAACGCCCAGGGAAAGTGCTGCCATCCGTTAAAAAGAGTGGAATAGAAAGCGCACCAGCAAGTGTAATAGCCCCACGCACACCCGCAAATGACGAAAGCCACAGTTCACGTGTCGTATAATTGGCGAAATCAAAGTGGGTGCTTTTTCATAAAAATACGGCTCATTTTTTTCATCAGCCATAACCATGTAAAGCGTAAGATAAGCAGTGCAAAATAGATAACAAATACGGCAGCAAACAACATCCACACTTCAACTTCCGGATCAAGATCAGCTTGAATAACAGAGCTTGTCCAAATAATCGGAAGTTGTAAACCCAGCATGATAAAGACAAGGCCGTTAAAGACAAATTCAAGCATTGACCACACGCTGTCAGCACGCAAACGCATTGCAAGTGGCGCATTACGGATAACGCCTGATTTACTAATAGTCATACCCGCAGCAACTGCAGCTAAAATACCTGAAAAACCAATATGTTCTGCGATAAGATAAGAGGCAAAAGGTAGCAGTAACATAAAGACAATTTGTGTTGCAGGATCGTCTCCACTCCAGCGACTCATTAATCGTAAAGATTTACTGTAAAACAAAGTGACACCAATACCTGCCAGTAACCCCCCTACAGCGACTTTAAAGAATTCTAGCGTCGCGCCTCCAACGGTAAACACCATTGTTCCCATTGCTACAGCAACAGCAAACTTCAAAGCAACCAGGCCTGAAGCATCATTCATTAATGCTTCACCTTCTAAAATACCCATAATGCGTTTAGGTATTCGCCCTTTACCGACAATAGAAGAAAGTGCGACGGCATCGGTTGGTGAAAGTACAGCCGCTAATGCAAACGCAGAAATCAGTGGAATACTCGGCATCATCCAATAAATCAAGTAACCGATACCAACAACAGTCACCATCACTAAAACAAGCACAAGAATAAAAATCTCACGCCCATTTTGGATAAATTCTCGTGTAGGTGTTTTCCAACCATCAACAAACAGCAAAGGAGGGATTAGTAAAACGAGGAAGAGTTCAGGATCAAAAGTGACATGTAAACCAAATTGAGGCCATGCCAATAAAGCCCCTATCACAATCTGTATTAATGGTAACGGAACACGAAAGGGAATTAGTTTAGTAATAACCCCTGAAACTGAAACCACCAGTATTAAAATCAAAATAGTAAAGAATATTTCCATGTTACCCTTACATGCCTATTTTTATCCCAAAATCTGTTATCTTTTCCTTAAAAAAGAAAACCCTACTGAATGATAAAAAAACACACCCTGCAAAAATTTATGCGCCATGTCTTTCTTTACCTTTTCTTATTTTAAACAGATCCCACGCTGACTCATGTGTGATTATTGAAAATTAAGATTAATCGTATCTAACACGACAAATTGCGTTCTTTTCATTACTCTTTATTTATTAACGGCATTAAACGTCAAAAGCATACGTTTTTATTTCTCTTTTTCAGTCTAAGCAATGTAATTGCCCGTATAAAAACGTAAAGCGCTAAGCAATTAAATAAAAAGTGGCAAGTAAATGATGATAACGATTAATTTTAAGCGTCACCACATAGTGCTGATGATTATTCAATAGCTCTTAGCATTGACATCATAACAACATCACAATATTTTCCATCTCTAAATGCCGCTTTACGACGTACACCTTCAACTTCAAAGCCTAATTTTTTATATAAATGTAAGCCTCTTTCATTATCTGAATACACTTCTAATTCTAACCGAGTTGCTGCTAACCAATTGAACGCATAATCAATCGCTGTATTAATAAGTAACTTCCCTACACCTTTACCTGAGTACTCTGCTCCGACACCAATACCAAAACTAACAATATGGCGACGACGAGGATGAGTATCGATAATCAGCGCTAAATGCCCTGCAATTTGCTCATCAACAGTTGCGACAAAATTAGGGATATTTTGTTCTGCAAATTCAAGTAATCTTTTTTTCCACATTGTCACTGAAGGGTAAGGAAATTGGCAAGTACAAATATATAAATCAGGATGAGTATATAACTGTTGAATTGCGATTGCGTCATCTGGTTCGCTATGGCGTATTTTTATTTCTTGCATATATTCTACCAACTATTTAACAAATAGGCTTAATTTCGACAATAGCGAATAAAATTAGATAAATAAATAGCAAAAAGGCGGAATACAAATATATTCCGCCTTTTGTCTTTAAAGCCGATGATTCGAATTAAATTGCCCACTCTCCCGCATAAAATGCCACTAGAGCAATAGTAATTAATACGGTACCAACATTAAGTTTACGCCACTCGCCTGCAAATACTCGACCAATCACTAAACAGCCAAAACCGAGCATAATGCCAGTAACAATGTTACAAGTTAAAACAATAAAGACGGCGCACACCATACCTGACATGGCATCAACAAAATCGCCAAAATCTAACTTAGTGACATTACCTAGCATCAATAAACCCACATACATTAATGCCGGTGCGGTCGCATAAGCGGGCACTAAATAAGAAAGAGGTGATAAGAAAAGGATCAGTAAGAATAAAATACCCACGACAGTCGCAGTTAATCCTGTTTTACCCCCTGCGGCAGTTCCTGCTGCAGACTCAACATAAACCGCAGCAGGTGCAGCACCTATCACACCGGCAAAAATACTACTAACAGAATCCGAGGTAAGTGCTTTTCCGCCATTGATAATTTGTCCGCGTTTGTCTAATAAATTTGCTTGGCCAGCAACGGCACGGATAGTCCCAGTTGCATCAAAAATTGCAGTCATCACTAACGCAAGAACACTCGGTAAAACCAAAGGTTGTAATGCCCCTTTAATATCCATAGCAAACAATAAAGAGAGTCCCTCTTCACCTAATTGAGGCATTTTAAAAATGCCTTGGTATTTTACATTAGGATCAAAAATCAGCCCGATAATAGAAATAGCTACAATCACTAATAGTACGCCACCGGGTACTTTACGTTTTTCTAATCCGAAAATAGCGGCTAATCCTGCAAGTGACATAAGAACAGAAAATGATGTAAATTTTCCCATTGCAACAGGTAAACCATCAAATGGGTTTTTCACAACTAATCCAACACTGTTTGCTGCGATTAAAAGTAAAAACAGTCCTATCCCTATTCCCGCACCATGCGCAATACCTATGGGAATGTTTTTTAAGATCCAAGTACGAATGCCAGTTAATGAGAATACGGTAAATAAACACCCCATTAAAAATACAGCACCTAATGCAACAGGCACAGAGATATTTTGCCCCAAGACCAAGCTAAAAGCCGTAAACGCGGTTAATGAGATGGCACAACCAATTGCCATAGGAAGGTTTGCCCACAATCCCATAAGAAGGGAACCTAAGCCCGCAACTAAACAGGTTGCGATAAAGACCGCAGTATGTGGAAAACCCCGCTTGCCCCAACATGCTAGGAACAACAATCACGGAATACACCATAGCAAGAAATGTCGTCAAGCCGGCGATCATCTCTTTACGAACCGTGGTGCCACGTGCTGTAAGTTTAAAATAGCTGTCTAATTTACCTGTGGTTACTGATTGATTAGCAGACATTACATTCCTCTGACATAAAAACGATTCACTCCCCCAAAACGAAAACGATTACGTATCAATTAAAATAACCTCTTATAGATAAAAATCTTAAGAGGGAGTCAAAAGCAAACGTTTGTTTTTTTGTGTGGGTTGAGTGAGAGAATTTGACGCAAACGATTATCTGGTGCTTTTAGGGTAAGAATCAAGTGAAAAAATACATTTTTAATAAAAATGTCATAAAAAGACAATTTAAAGTCATAAAAAAGAAAAAGAGGAAAGCAGTTGCCTACTTTCCTCATCATTCTACTTTTGTACAATCATCCAATATCATTCTTATCTCACAGTAGAAAATTCACTTAATTAATTGTTTTTATTTAATTTATATTAAACAACATGATAACTAGGTACATTTATCTATTATTAGTAATTTTAATAAGTTGTTTAGGTAAATAATACCCCCCCGTTCCCAATGTGTGGCGATGAATAGTTTGCAGTATTCGTTATTTTTATCTGAAGATAGTGTCATCTTCTACTTTTAACGTTAGATGAATAAACACCATTTTAGCAAACAATTTTTCATTCAAGATAAGTATTTCTGGATTATTCTTAATAAATTTTAAAATAAGTAAAATCACGAAATGTAATTATAATTATTAAAATAAAACAATAAGATACTTTTGAACATTTAGAAACAAGGAGAGGATAGATCCCTCTATCGCATTCTTATCACCCTAAATGAAATACAATAGAGGAAGAATGATATTAAGATGAGCTATTATTGAATGCTTCCACCCCCACGTTCCAACGTTCCATGGTGGATATTAAGAATAAAACAGTCATAGCAACCAATAAGAATGGTAATGAAGATGAAGAAATTTCTGACATCGCTCCCGCTAATAAAGGCCCAGCCAAATTGCCTATTCCCCATAACATCGCCGCAGAAGCATTGGCAACCATCAGATCATTGCCTGAAAAATATTGCCCTATTTGTACCAACGCAATAGTGTATATTGCACCCGCTGTTGCGCCCAGCACCAGTAATAAAGGCCAAATCAAAAATGTATGAGACATCGTGATAGGCAATAACAAACTTGTAAGCAACGTCACCACACCACAAATTCGGTATAACCGTGTTCTATTCATATGATCAGCAAGCCAGCCAAAAGGCATTTGCATAATAGCATCGCCAGCAAGAATAGCGCTTATCATCATGGCGGCAATAGCTTCTGTATGACCCACACTTAGACCATAAATAGGAAACATCGACAGCACTGTACCATCAAAAAAAGCGAAGAAAACAATACCACCACAAATCGCAGGTGCAACTTTAACAAAACGAATAATGGAAAAGTTAGGATCTTGTGTCTCTTTAGGTAATTTATCGCCCGTTTTTTGATCCATCATTAAAAACAGCACGATAGAAATAATATGAATAAAGATGCTAATTAAAATAGGCGTTTTATCAGAAACACCATACAATGCAATAATTGAAGGCCCAATCAGTTGACTGATTGTAAACACCGTGGTGTAAACCGCTAAAATTCTCCCTCGTTTATTATCAGGCGAAAGTTCATTGATCCACGTTTCGCCTAAACAAATCATCACACCACTGGCAATACCGGTCGTTAATCGTAAAGGAAATAATAACTCTAGAGGTAAGCTCCCCATTAAAGGTAATAAACTGATTGCAGAAACAATGGTGGCTAATAGCATGGCAAAACGTTTACCAATCCACTGCACAATACGCCGAGCAAAAGGTGAAATAATTAACATCCCAATAGCGGGTGCGGCAGAAATAAGTCCGATAATAGACTCACTAATACCTGCTAAATTGAGGCGTAGTGCAACCATGGGAATAGTTAATCCAATAACAATCCCGATAACGCCAATACTTACCGTGATAGTTGTTATCGCAAAAACATCAGATTGACGATAGTTTTGATGTGACATGTTCTTTTGTTTCTGCAAACAGCAGAAATCTCTGTAATGAAAAGAAGGTCGTTAAATAAAATATTGTTATATTATAAGGGATAAGAAATAGATAAACATGCTTAAAAAGTAATGTTAATCAGAGAAAGATCTCCGTTTAACTCATGAAGATCTTTGCCTTCCACAATATTCTCACTTCACCGTCATTCGCGGACAGAGTTCAAGAAAAATAACGGTAGATCAACACAGTACCGATACCAATACAATAGTATAAATGACACTCATAAATCGTGCTTTTGACAGACGTAATGTTAAATTTCGTCCTAACCATACACCAGCAAACATAGCCGGTAAGAAAATAATCGCTAACTTGAGGATATCCAATTGCCAATAAATGCCCGCAAAGAAGAAAATCACCACTCGCGTTAGTGTACTAAAGCCAATCAATGTCGTCTGTGTAATGCGAAACTTGTTTTTATCAGTCATTCTGCCTGATAAATAGATCGCATATAAAAATCCCCCACTGCCAAACAATGCACTAAATACGCCCCCTATTAGCCCAAAAGGATAAACCAAGCGTTGAGAAAATTGGCTTTCTTGTTTTTTCCAAAACAGTGCATAAATGGCATAACAAGTGGCAAAAATACCTAAAAGAAGAGAAAGTAAATCAGGCCGTGTGGTTAATAGGATAGTTGCCCCTACAAGACTACCAATAATAATAAGCGGAATAAGATAGCGTATCTCTTTAAAATCAGCCTGTTTCCCATCTCTTAAAACATTGACCACAGCAGCACTTAAATCAATTAATGCCAATAAAGGCACGATCATTGAAAGCGGTAAATAAAGTGCTAATACAGGGCCTGCAATTAACGCAGAACCAAACCCTGCCATACCAAAAATAACATAAGCAAAGAATAAGGTAAGTAGGCAAATAAAAAGATCAGACCAACTGAGCAAGTCCATCATAATAAACCTTGAACAATAATCATTTACAAAATGATTTTAGCGTAATTATTACAAATCGAACAGTAATCGTAAAACTATGTATAAAATACAGCAGAAACAGAGTCTCATTTTTCCGAATACGGTTAATTAGTGTTATTATCTAATCAAAATGGCACTTTTAAACTAACGATATTTTGAATTGGCAATGAACTCACAACCTCCTAAAAAAACAAATGAATACCTTGGTAATAAAGTCAAACAATTAAGGCAATCTCGAAACTTGTCACTTAATGAGTTATCAAGAAAATCGGGAATATCTAAGGCAGCATTGTCAAAATTAGAATCGGGTGATTCTAATCCTAGAATCGATACCTTGGAGGCTATCGCGATCGCGCTTGGCTTCCCTTTAGGTGATTTATTTAGTTTTACGCGCGAAGAATACCCTCGCTTAGAACGACATAAACCGATTGTTGGCGATTATGCCCAAGAGTTTAAATTTCGTATTGGCATCGGTAATATTACCGAAATTTGGCATATCGAGATGAAGCACGGTGCAATTATTAATAGCCCAGCTCATGCTG
This sequence comes from Proteus vulgaris, assembly GCA_901472505.1. NCBI lineage: Bacteria > Pseudomonadati > Pseudomonadota > Gammaproteobacteria > Enterobacterales > Morganellaceae > Proteus > Proteus vulgaris. The sequence goes on along the minus strand of LR590468.1, from coordinate 2,134,302 downwards.
ACGGCACTCAAGAACATATCATGGTCTATTCTGGCAAGCTAATGATGCGTTTTGATAATGATGAGACTGTCTTATTAGAGACAGGGGATTTTTACGCTTTTCATGGTAATGCGCCTCACTCTTATATTTGTGTTGAAGGACATTTACGCGCATCGGTGATTATGTCTAGCCCAAATCAACAACATTACCATCACCGCCCTTAAGTGATTGACTACCACTACCACACGATAATTCTTCACTATTTATGCGGGTTTTCATTATCGTGTGAGTTCAGTTATCAAAATTCCTTTATTTACAGTCGCAATATCCACTTCAAGTTATCCATAAATCCTCTCTTTATTTAATTTATTTTTATTTATTTTCAGCTATGTTTTTAATAATGCAATTCAGATAATGAGGAGCTTCAATGAGTGGAAATCATGAACATGCCGATGTAAAAGCACTACCTGAGTCACGGTTATTAATTGCATTCGGCTTAACGTCATTATTTATGCTAGTCGAATTTATTGGCGGTTATTTAACGGGTAGTTTGGCATTAATTTCCGATGCCATGCATATGATGACCGATGCTTTCGCACTTTTACTTGCTCTGATTGCTATTCATGCCGGCAGAAAAGCCGCTGATGTTTTTAGAACTTATGGTTATGCACGCTTTGAAATATTAGCAGCAACTATGAACGCACTTATTTTAATGGCGGTTGCTTTCTATATTTTATATGAAGCCTATAAACGCTTATCTTCACCTCCTGATATTTAATCTATTGATATGCTTATTATTGCGTTAATAGGCTTTGTTGTTAACCTGATTTCAATGAAGTTACTCACCAGCACAAAGGATGAAAGCCTTAATGTAAAAGGGGCTTATTTAGAAGTATGGGCGGATATGTTGGGCTCAATAGGAGTAATTATTGGTGCAGTCATTATTTGGTTGACGGGTTGGGAATTCGTTGACTCTATTATTGCGGTGCTAATCGGTTTTATGGTTTTTCCACGAACGTGGATATTACTTAAAGAATGTCTGAATATTTTACTTGAGGGCGTACCTCGCGGTGTTGATCTTATTCAGGTTACTGAAACAATTAATAATACTCCAGATGTCGTAAGTTCTCATGATTTGCATTTATGGGCACTCACACAAAGTAAACTGATTTTAAGTGGGCATATTGTTTATCAGCCAAATGCTGACCATGAAGAATTAAGAATTCGACTCGAACAACAACTTCGTGAACAATTTCGTATTAACCATATTACGTTACAGATGGAATGTGAAGATAGACAACATCTTGAAAAAAATCATCACTGAAACAAAATAAGTTTATACTTTCATTAAATTCTGGCTCTCTCTTATTTGTTAAGAAAGAGCCAGAATAAATTAATTTAAATAACTTTCCATTTGTTCAAAAACACGTAAATCATCGCTAAATCTAACTTCTTTTACATCTTCAAGCTTTTCTACCTGGCTGACCATCTGCATTAGACGATCATCTTTTTGCACTAATAGCCAAATACGACTTTTATCACTATTTTTCATTGGTAAACACAAAATACCATCGACGTTAAATGCGCGACGAGCAAATAGACCACAAATATGGGTCATAACACCGGGATGGTTGCGAACAATCAATTCCAGCGCGATAGGTTGTGATTGGTTTGACATAAGTTAAGCTCCTATCATCTCAATATTTGCAGCCCCAGGTGGAACCATCGGAAATACTTTTTCATGGATATCAATCATAACGTGAATTAAGCAAGGGCCTGGCTTTTCAATAGCGGCTTGCAATGCACTGGCGGGATCAGCTTCCTGATTTAAGTCACAGGTATCTAAACCAAAACCTTGTGCAATACGGATAAAATCTGTTTGATAAGGGTAAGCGGCAGCATAAATGCGCTCTTCAAAAAAGAGTGTTTGTTGCTGATGCACTAAACCCAGCGCCTGATTATTAATCAAAATAATTTTGATATCTAATTGGTGTTCAGCCGCGGTGGCAAGCTCTTGAATATTCATCATAATACTGCCATCCCCCGAAAAGCAGAGGATTTTCTTATTCGGCTCAGCTAACGCGGCACCAATTGCAGCAGGTAAACCAAAACCCATCGTGCCTAATCCACCTGACGTTAACCATTGTCGAGGTCGATTTAACGGATAAGCTTGCGCTACCCACATCTGATGTTGCCCAACGTCTGTTGTAATAATCGCATCATCATCAACACAGTTTGCCGCGGCTAATACAATGCCATAACCACTCAGGATATTTTCAGCATTTTTCATCTCTAAAGGATATTCTTGTTTCAGTGTCGTAACACTCTCTATCCATTCATTACGTTTATTTATATTAATCAATGGTAATAACAGTGATAACACTGATTTCGCATCAGCGTGGATCGCAATATCAGGGCGTTTGATCTTACTAATTTCAGCGCGATCAATATCAACATGAATAATTTTAGCATTAGGGCAAAATTTCTCTGCTTTGCCAATTGCACGATCGTCAAATCTCGCCCCTAATACAATCAACAAATCCGCTTCTTCTAAAATAAAATTGGTGCTACGAGTCGCATGCATACCCAACATCCCCAAATACAGTGGGTGTGAAGGTGGCATTAATCCTAATCCCATTAAAGTCATCGTCGTAGGCAGATTATTTTTTTCTGCTAATTCAATCGCCTCTTTACAGGCTTCAGAACTAATTATCCCACCGCCTAAATATAAAACAGGTTTTTTAGCCTGATTAATCATTTGTGCCGCTTGTATTACTAAATCAGTATTAAATATGGGTACAGGATCTTTTTGTGGAATAGGCGGTAATGTTTCTAGCGTAATAGTGGCTTGTTGGATATCTTTTGGTACGTCAACCCAAACAGGACCAGGTCTTCCTGACATCGCTAAACGAAACGCATCACAAATAATTTCAGGTAACTCAGCAATATCACGAACTAAATAGTTATGCTTCGTAATCGGAATAGACATGCCATAGGTATCAACTTCTTGGAATGCATCTGTTCCAATCATTGCTGAAGATACCTGGCCTGTAATACAAACTAAAGGAATGGAATCAAGCTTCGCATCTGCGATTGCAGTCACTAAATTTGTCGCACCCGGCCCGCTTGAAGCGATACACACAGCAGGTTTGCCATTGGCACGTGCAATACCTTGTGCAATAAAACCCGCACCTTGTTCATGGCGAGTTAAAATATGTCGAATAGATTTACTTTGGCTCAATGCATCATACAAAGGAAGCGCCGCACCACCGGGGATCCCTGCAACTGTCGTGATACCTTGCCGTTCCAGTAAATAAACAATTAATTGTGCGCCAGTAAACGTTTTACTTATTGTGGCGTTTTCTTGTTGAGCACCCATTTTTCTATGTCCTTTGTTCTAAGCCGGACTTTATGGGCAGGTAGAAATGAAAAACCCCGCCCGGTTAATGCGCCGGCGGGGTTGCGAAACTATGTTGATTCGGACCCGTTACGGCGCTTTGCCGACGACCACCACCACACGCACGCCAACCACAGCCGCGATGTGCGCTGTTAGTCGTAGGCTTTGTAGTAGAGTAGTAATGATCATGGGTTACCTATCAATGAATTTAATGATGTGTTTACGTGTTATCTGTATTTAAAAAAACATAACTTCTACAAATTAACAACCTTTTTTTTCAGTTTATTTTTTATTGCCATTAAAAACGAGAGCTAGATCACTTCTAATGAAAACCAAAAAATATCACTGATAACAGCATAAAAAACTAGATTAATATCACACTACAGAATAACTGAAAATCCATTTATCAATATAAACACACCTATTTAATATTATAAAAGGGCGACTTGAATAAGTAATAATATGGCCGAAAGAACAAACATAAATATCACCATCGGCATAATAAATTTTAACCATTTGTTATAGGAAATATCTAACATTTGTAATGTCGCTAGTACTAAACCTGTCGGTGCTAAAAACAACATAATATATTGTCCCCAATTATATGCAGATACCACCATATAACGAGGAACACCTACAGCATCAGCTAATGGCGCCATGATTGGCATCGCTAAAACCGCAAGACCTGAAGAAGAAGGAACAATAAAACCTAAACAAATAAAGACGACGAGTTGTGCTAATAAAAATAAGCTTGGTGGCATTCCTGCAACCATATGAGACATAAACTCAAGGATAGTATCGGCAATTTTACCTTGTTCCATTACAAGGTTAACACCGCGCGCTAAACCAATAATTAATGAAACACCAACGAGTTCAGATGCCCCATGAATAAATCCATCAATGGCTGTTTTCTCTTTTAATCTAGAAAGGAAAATTATGATGATAGCGATAGCAAGGAAAAGAGCCGCCATTTGTGGGAACCACCAGCCCATATCCATAACGCCCCAAACCATAATAGGAAAAGCAGCAACAAATAAGCAGAGGATCACTTTACGACGCCACGAAAATTCTAATATCTCATTAGGATCGTAATTACTTAAAAAGCGCTGTTTAAAACTCTCGGCATTTTCATAGTTATAAGAGAAAGCCGGATCTTTTTTGATCTTCTTGCAATACCAATATAAATAAACCAAAACACCAATCGTACCAATGACTAACCCAATAGTACGAAAGCCGATCCCTTCAATAAAACTTATACCTGATGCATTTGAGGCAATCACCACTGAAAATGGATTTACCGTTGAAAATCCAGCTCCCATTGAAGAAGCAAGGAAAATAGCCCCAACACACACAATAGCGTCATAACCCAGTATTAAGAATATGGGGACTAATATAGGATAGAAAGCCACAGCTTCTTCTTCAATACCACAACTTGTCCCACCAATGGATAATATAATGGTGACACCAAACACCACTAAAAACTCTTTCCCTTTAGTTCGATTTGCCAGTGCTGTTAAACCCGCATTAAATGCCCCTGTTTTATTAACAACACCAATAAGCCCCCCCAATACAAGAATAAAAACAATAACATCAGCCCCCTCTATCGTCCCTTTCACCATACTTTCAGTAATATCCATTATCCCTTTGGGTTGCTGTGCTACACGTTCATAGGTTCCGGGTATCGCTATCGGTTTTTTAATTGTCCCATCCGTGAATTTCTCAATCTCAATAGAGACATTTAAATCATTTAATGTGGCTTGAGTTGCAGGTAACACTTCATGAGAACCATCTATTTTCGCAACCACTAATGATGGCTCTGTTGAGTTATAACTTAAGCGTTGATATTCGCCAGCCGGAATAATCCACGTTAAGCCAACCACAATTACTGTAATTGCAAATAAAATAGTAAATGCGGTCGGAAACGCAAACTTTTTAAGTTTCATAAGCGCCCTCGACTTAAATAAGAGGTAACTCTGCCAGTAGAAATAATATCTAACTGGCAGTGTTTATTTTTAGAATTAAATTTAGAATGATGATAATTATGATATTAATCAGAAATAAGTGTTGTACCTGTTTTTCCTTCTAAAGCAGATAATGCATTATCTAAAGAAGTAATAATCGCTTGTACACCTTTATCACTCTCCTTTAGAAAATTAAGACAAGCCTCGACTTTAGGTAACATACTTCCTTTAGCAAATTGCCCTTGAGAAATATATTCTTGAGCCTGAGAAAGGGTTAATTTATCTAAATTCATTTGCTCTGGTTTATTAAAATTAATAGCGACTTTATCAACAGCCGTTAATATTAATAAAATATCTGCTTTTAATTCGACAGCTAATTTAGCGCTAGAGTTATCTTTATCAATAACAGCATCAATACCTTCTAATAACTCTCCTTTTCGAATAACGGGAATACCACCTCCGCCAACCGTGATCACCACAATATTGCGTTCAACTAGCTGTTTAATAATGGGTGATTCTACAATTTCTAACGGTTTGGGTGATGGAATAACTCGACGATATCCACGCCCCGCATCTTCCATAAAATAAAAACCGTGCTCTTTTTGGATAGCCTCAGCTTGCTGTTGAGTATAAAACGCACCAATTGGCTTTGTCGGTGATAAAAAAGCAGGATCATTTTTATCAACAATCACTTGGGTCACAATAGTTGCACAACCATGCTTTTTATTCAGATGTCGTGCACATAATTCGTCATTAATAGCCTGTTGTAAATGATAACCAATATAGCCTTGGCTCATGGCACCACATTCAGCAAATGGCATATAAGGTGTGCCAATATTCTGTTGTGATGCATAATCCATAGCTAAATTGATCATCCCAACTTGCGGACCATTTCCGTGACCAATAATGACTTGGTAACCTTTCTCAACCAAATCTACAATCGGCTTTGCGGTTTTTCGCACTATCTGTTTTTGCTCTAGTGGCGTACTACCTAGTGCATTTCCCCCTAAAGCAATAAATACCTTCTTAGGCATCGTTAACTCCTTGCTTTAGCTTAACGTCGCAAACATAACTGCTTTAATGGTATGCATACGGTTTTCAGCTTGGTCGAAAACTTTTGATTGGCGAGACTCAAAAACACCATCTGCCACTTCCATTTCACTCAAGCCAAATTTCTGGTAAATATCTTCACCAATAGTCGTTAAACGATCATGGAATGAAGGTAAACAGTGTAAGAAAATCGCATGAGGATTAGCCATTGTCATCATAGATTCATTAACTTGATAAGCTTTTAGTAAGCGAATTCGCTCCCCCCAAACACTATCTGGCTCACCCATTGAAACCCAAATATCGGTATAGAGAACATCCGCGTCTTTTGCCCCTTTCTCGATATCTTCTGTCAATGTAATAGAGCCTTCGTTTTCAGCTGCAATTGCACGACATTCCTTCACAAGTTGCTCTTCTGGCATTAAAGATGCTGGGCCACATGCGGTAAAATGTAACCCTAATTTGGCACATACAACCATCAGCGAATTAGCCACATTATTACGGGCATCACCAAAGAAGGTCAGCTTAAGTCCTTTTAAATGACCAAAGTTTTCTTCAACTGTCAGCATATCCGCCAACATTTGAGTTGGATGGAATTTATCGGTAAGACCATTCCATACTGGTACACCTGATTTTGCAGCTAGTTCTTCCACTAATGACTGATCAAAACCACGGTATTCAATACCATCATAAAAACGCCCTAATACACGCGCAGTATCTTCAATAGACTCTTTTTTCCCCATTTGTGATGAGCCTGGATCAAGATAAGTAACCCCCATTCCTAAATCATAACCCGCAACTTCAAAGGCACAACGTGTACGTGTTGAGGTTTTTTCAAATAATAAAACGATATTTTTACCTTCTAAAGAGCGGTGAGGAATACCTGCCATTTTTAATGATTTAAAATATTTAGAAAGCTTTAATAAATATTGAATTTCAGCAGATGAAAAATCGAGTAATTTTAAAAAACTTCTACCTTTAATATTAATAGACATAATAATCCTATCTCCTAATTATTTTGATAATAATAGAGTAAAAAATAGTGTGTTATTTAAAAAATAGAACAATCACCCAATAACGTATGTTATTAGGAAAGATATTTTATATTTTTATCGTGTAGAAAGAGGACTTACCCGTTAAAAACGGAGAAATGGAAGCACTGACGTTGTTTATACATCATAATATGGACAATACGTCTAATATGAGGTGTTTTCCTATTATTATTTTCCATAATACTAGTACCTTCACTTATAGGTATTAAATGAGGATCCCAGTGAAACACATCGTAATTAATATTAATATGATTGTTATCTCAATTATCTATTTATGACTAAAATCATTTTCTGGGAAAATAAAGCGTTAATAGTACATTTCATTAACACAAAAATAAAAGAGAGAAATTATATTTATATTATCGACGACTTCAATTAAATGAATAAGATAAAAAAAACACCTAATAAAAAAATCAATTCTATCTATCTATCTATTATTTTATTCTTTTTTTATAATTAACATTAATTATACATTTCAACACTAGAATAATTTTGCCAACATCATCACAGCACTACAAATAATTAAAATTAGTGTTGCATACTGAAATACTTTATCAGGCATTCTTATCAATAGCCATTTAGATAGAGGAATAGAGAGCAACGATCCTAAAAATAATATAAGCGCCAAGTGAATATCAGTATGTCCATCCTGCATATAAGCCAGTGCTGACGATCCCGATAACAATGTCGTAGTAAAGATAGAAGTACCAATCGCTTGCTTAATAGAAAGGTTGGCATAGCGTAGCAAGAGCGGTAAAACCACCACACCACCACCAACCCCTGTTGCGCCTAAAATAATCCCAGCCACAATCGCAGGCATTAAGAGTGCTTTAATATTTAAAGGGGCTAGCTTTGTATTCTCAAGCACAACGGGAGGTAATGAGAAAAACATTCTCTGTACAAAGAGTATGAGAGAAAAAATAATCGCACCCACTACAAGCGCATTAATTCCCCATTCTACTTGTTGCTGATACTGCTCTAATGAACCTAAATAATTAACAAAAACACTGGCTAAAAAGGTACTTGGTAGCATTATTCCTAATACCAGCATGGCTCTTTTAAAGGGAATATTACCAAGACGAAAATGCATATAAGATGAAGTAACTTTCATCAACATCGATAATAAATTGGCTGTCGCTACTGCCATTAATGCATTCATACCAAAAAAATACGTCAATACAGGTAAAACTATAACACCGCCACCCACACCTGTTGTGCTAATAATTAAACCAATAACAGCACCTACCGCTAATGTAGTGATAAGTAACATTACTGATTTCCTTGCATAACAGCTTCTCGCCCTTTTAATAAGGCTTTTTCTGCTGACTCACTCGCCAATGTCATATATTTAAAAAACAACACATCAAAAACTACCATCTGTAAAACTTGAGGGGTAATCACCCCCAATTGAGAATGTTGCTCGTCATAAAAAATAAGGCAATGTGTAGTCAGATAAACGAGTTGCTTCATCTTGCCCAAAACGAGTCAATGCCACAGTTAAACAGCCTTCATTTTTTGCTGATTTTAGCATCCGATTAATATCCGCAGTATTACCTCGTGCAGTAACTGCAATCGCAAAATCATCCGCTGATAAATTGGCAGAATAAGCCAGTTGAGCATGAAGATCTGAACTAAATAAGACGTTTTTATTCACGCGAATAAGCTTATGAAAAATATCACTCGCGACAACCGCAGAGGCACCAATACCAAACAGAACAATGCGTTTAGCTGAGACCATTTTTTCAGCCAGTAGATCAATACGCTTTGGATCTAACAACGCCAATGAATCTAAAATAGCGCTGGTAAACAGATGCCCTGTTTTGGAAATAATCAATTCAGTCGAGTCTGTTTTCGCTAAATTACCATAAAGAATATCGCCACTGCTTTTCTGCTGCTTTTCTTCTGAAAGGTAATCAATTTTAAATTCAGGATAACCTCGATATCCCATTTGGCGAGAGAAACGGATAACAGAAGCACTACTTACACCCGCTTTAAGTGCCAGCTCAGCCGCATTCATACTGGCGATATTTTCACTATTCTCTAATAGATAATGAGCAATACGTTGTTCTGTGCCTTTGCCTTGTATTCGCAAACTTTCAAGCTTTTTGGTCAGTGTCGACATTCTATTATCCTTTTTATTTCTAACTTATTTCTCTGGATCCGTAAATCCCATTAGCATACTGGCAATAAAGCCGACAATCCATGCACCTAATACCGCTATCAGGAACTTAATAATTTGCCCATCTCCCACTAATGGAATTAATGATAACCCAGCAGTACCAAATGGAATAATGATCCCAACTTGGAAATATGCCATTAATGCCCCACCGGCCGCACCACCAATACATCCCGCCACAAAAGGTTTACCTAATGGAAGAGAAACACCAAATAATAACGGCTCACCAACACCAAAAATACCCACAGGCAATGCACCCATTAATGTTTTCTTTAAACGTTGGTTTTTAGTACGCAAGTAAACCCAAAAGCACGCTCCTACTTGCCCCATTCCCCCCATTGCTAAAATAGGGAATAGATAATTTAAACCAAAGGTATTTAAGATTTCGGTATGAATAGGAATTAACCCTTGATGTAATCCTGTTAAGAGTAAAAATAAGAAACTTCCCCCTAACGTGGCTCCAGTTACAACAGCACCACCACCTTGGCTTAATAACGATAATGAGACGCCTTGAGCTAATAACTGATTAAGATAATGACCAATAGGTTGGAATATCATAATTGCGACAAGCGAAGAAATTAAAATAGTCACAAACGGTGTTAAGATAAGATCAAGGCTCTCTTTAACAATACGACGAAACCATAGTTCTAATTTTGAAGAGAATACAACCACCATTAATACCGCAAAAATCCCGCCACTGTTTGGCTGTAATTTCTCACCAAATAAAGTGATATCAGCAAGCCCTGGCATGGCTAATAATCCAGCCATTACCGCACCAATCGAAGTCGATGCCCCTAACTCTTTAGCTGTATTTATCCCGATCATAATAGAGAGATAGGCAAATACCGTACTACCGATCAATTTGAATAATTTAAATAGCTCGGGGAATTGCTCGACCAAACCAGGAGCTACTAAACGAATAATATTAATTAGCCCCATGATCAAACCACAGCCAATTAATGCAGGAATGGTAGGAACAAAAATAGCCGCTAATGTATTTAGCATACGACGAATTGAGAAGCCTTTTTTCACCGGTGTTGATTCAGACACTTCCTCATTACTTGTTGAGTTTTTTTGCATCCGTTTATTCATAATGGAATACACTTTTGCCGCCGTTCCCATTCCGACAATCACTTGATGCTGTTCGCCATTAAATACAACACCTTTAACACCTTCGACTTGTTTTAAAGCATCGGCATTAAATAGCGAGCTATCTTTTAAAATCAATCGAATGCGGGTCATGCAATGTGTTAGGGTTACCACATTTTGAAACCCACCCGCCTGTTTTTCTATTTCTATTGCTAACGTATCGAGATGTTCTATTTTATTAGCCATATAGGTGCCTGCTAAAATGTTGAGTATTGACTCATATTGTTATTAATTAAATAGGGCGAGTTGCTGTTGTAGTGAGCGATAAGGATATTGCTGTGTGATTTGATCAACTTTCTCCACGCTCAGATGAAGCTCATACATCAAAATGGCTTTTCTAGGATGATAATTCACCATTTTTAGCAATGTTCTAGCTCTTTCATTAGAAATGCCACACACTTCACTGACAATACCTTCAGCACGACGTTGCAATTTCTCATTACTTGCAATCACGTCTACCATTAGATTTTTATGCACTTTTCCAAGCTTAGTCATGACGCTTGTGCTTAACATCCCTAAAATCATTTTTTGAGCTGTACCACTTTTCATTCTAGTGGAGCCTGTTAAAACCTCAGCGCCTACGTCTGGCGCAATGGATAAATCTGCAATTTCACTCATCATACTTTTACCACGCGTAGTAATAGATACCGTCAATGCTTTGATTTTTTTACCATATTGTAAAGCTGCGACAGTAAAAGGAGTTCGACCACTTGCCGCAATACCAATAACCACATCTTTATCACAGAGATTACGACGCTGAAGTTCTTCAATTGCGGCTTCTCGGCTGTCTTCAATATTTTCAACCGCTTTTAGCATTGCATCATGCCCTCCTGCAATAATCGCCTGCACTAATGTAGGAGATACCCCAAAAGTCGGCGGGCATTCCGCACTATCTAATACAGCTAATCGACCACTTGTTCCCGCGCCAACATAAAAAATACGCCCTCCTCTTTGTAAGCACTCAGTAATTTTTTCTACGACCTTGGCAATTATAGGTAATTCTTTTTTAACTGCTTGTGCAACAGTCATATCTGCACTATTGATTAATGTGACCAATTCCAACGCACTTAACTCTGAAAATTGGGTTGTTTCTTGGTTACTTTCATTTTTAAGACATTGGCTCAATGCATCTTCTTTCATCACAACAACCTTTGAAATCAAATTTCAAATAAAGATACATCACATGAAATTACATTTCAATTCTGTTTATCATAATGATGTGAAATAAATCACATACTGCTAGATGTTTTTTCGCAGAGAAAACCTAACAAAATTATTAATCTAATTTAATTGGTTGATTTTAAAGTGGTCCTCTCAATTATCTTATGGGTGAGATAACTGAGAGAATAGAAAGAAATGATTATGAAAAAGGATATTACTTTGCTTGCGACAAAAACTGCCCAAACTCTTCAATACTCGGATAAGAAGATTGTGTGCCTTTTCCAGTAACACTCAAGCCTGAAAACATCACGGCTTTATTTAAAGCTTCTTCAATATTATTAGTGTGAACATAATAATGGGAAAAACAACCAATAAAGGCATCGCCTGCTCCACTGGTGTCTATTGCATCCACTTTAATGGCAGGAATATATTTTTCAATTTCACCATTCATCCATAATGCGCCCTTTTCACCTAATGTGACGATGACATTCTTAAAACCTTTTTGTAGTAAAGAGCAAGCAGCTTCGCGAATTTCATCCATTGTGGTGATTGGCATACCTGTCAATATTTCAAGCTCGGTTTCATTCGGAACAAAAAAGTCACAACGGGCTGCAATATCAAGATCGAGCGCTTTTGAAGCGGGTGCTGGGTTAAATAACACAGGAATATGGTGTTTGTTACCAAACTCAATGGCGTGATAGACCGTTTCAAGCGGGATTTCTAATTGCAGTACAATTATTTTGCATTTTTTCAGGCTATCTGCCGCTCTATCAATATCTTCTGGTGACAAATGTTGATTGGCACCCTTAACAATTAAAATACTATTTGATGATTGGGAAGTCACAAAAATAGGTGCAACACCACTTGTTGTACCTGGTACTTTTTCAACATAGCGTGTATTAATGCCATAAGATCCTAAATTCATGATGGTATTATCCGCGAAAATATCATCGCCGACCTTTGTTAACATCATCACTTTTGAATTTAATTTAGCGGCAGCAACCGCTTGATTAGCCCCTTTACCGCCACAACCAATCTTAAATGCCGGCGCCTCAAGGGTTTCCCCCTCTTTTGGCATCCTATCTATATAGGTGATCAAATCCACCATATTTGAACCAATCACTGCGATATCCATAGCGCCTCTTACTCTTATGTGAAATTTATAAATGTGAAAATAGTGACGTTTTGATAGATACATAACAATATAATGTTATTTTATTATCATTTGTGATTGTTATCCCGTTAAAACAGCACTAATATGTTGGCAAATTAACATTAGTGATAAATAACAATCTTCTTATTAAGGAATATACAATGCGTCCATTAGCTAATTATATCGATCATACCCTTCTTGCTGCAGATACAACTGAAGCACAAATCAAGAAATTGTGTGCTGAAGCAGTAGAACATGGTTTCTTCTCTGTTTGTATTAACACTTCTTACATCCCTTTAGCAAGAACTTGCCTTGCAGGAAGTGATGTAAAAGTATGTTGTGTTATCGACTTTCCATTCGGTGCGGGTTTAACAGCAACAAAAGCATTTGAAGCAGCTGAAGCTATTCGCCAAGGTGCACAAGAAGTCGATATGGTTATCAATATCGGTATGTTAAAAAGCGGTCGTTTAGACTTCGTAAAACAAGATATTGAAGCAGTAAAAGCAGCTTGTGGTAATACAACTCTGAAAGTTATTTTAGAAACTTGCTTATTATCTGACGACGAAGTACGTTTAGTTTGTGAAATGTGTCGTGAGATCCGCGTTGATTTTGTGAAAACATCAACAGGATACAGTACAATGGGTGCCACAGAACATCATGTTGCATTAATGCGTAAAACGGTGGGTGACGAAGTGGGCGTAAAAGCGTCTGGTGGTGTTCGCGATCGCCAAACAGCATTAAACATGATCAAAGCAGGTGCAACTCGTATCGGTGCTAGCGCAAGTGTCGCTATCGCAACAGATTCAGATGCGCCTGAATCAAACTACTAATTATTTAGCGTATATTTTTTGGAGTACGCTATTCGATAACACAAGGATCCCTCGGTGATAGAGACCAAACAGCACGAACGTTTGCGCCGCCTCAGTGAATGTATAAAACGCTCAGGTCGCATACATCTTAAAGATGCCGCGAGGATCCTTGAAGTTTCTGAAATGACAATTAGACGCGATCTCAGTTCTGACGCCGAAAACCCTTTTCCGATGTCATTATTAGGTGGTTATGTTGTTGCATTATCCCAGCCTCATTCAGGGTTAATTTCAACATCCTCTGATATTATTACACCGGATCAAACTGAAGAACTTCATATTCCAAATCTTGCCGCAGGTATGGTTTCTGACGGAGATGTTCTTTTTTTCGATAATGGGCAATTTATTCCTACACTGATTGAGCTTATTCCCGATAACCTGCATTTCACAGGGATCTGCTATTCTCATCGAGTATTTTTGGCATTAAGCCAGAAAAAAAATGCCACTGTATTACTCTGCGGAGGCGAATATCGTCCTAAAAGTGACTCCTTCTACAACCCTACCCAACCTTCTTATCTTGATAGTATTAATCCTAAAAAAGCCTTTATTTCAGCTGAAGGTGTTCATCTCGATTTTGGCGTTACCTGTTATAACATCGACGATCTTTATATGAAGAAAAAAGCGATGGATAAATCTATTCGTAAGGTCTTACTCACTAAATACCACTATTTTGATGAAGCCGCCACAGGCAATATGGGCGATTTAGCTCAGTTTGATGTTATTATCACAGATAGAAAATTAACGGATGATTACGAAGATTATTGCCGAAAAAGCTCAGTAAAAGTGATTTATTAATTAAAAATAGAGTGCTAACTAAAATAGATAATAAAGAAAAGTTAGTCTTAAATTAAATAAATTATATTTATCTTCTTTTATAAAAATAAAGAAAATTCACACCATTTTTTTAATTGCTAAAGCGAGAAAAAGTGGTTACTATGCCAGCGATTTATTATTTTTCACTTATTTTAATTAACGCAAGGAGGTATCCCATGACAACTACAAATATGAATACTCTTTGCGGACAATCTCAGAAGTAATCCTTTTTTCCTTCTTTTTGCTGTCCGCCAATCAATTTATTTTTTTATCCTTTACATTATATGGATTGGTATATGGACAAGTGTGTTCATTATTTATCTGATAGCGTTTGTTATATCGCATCGGATAATACTTGGATTGAAAGCAAAGCAATCCAACAACTAGAAACAACGGCTCAACTTCCTGATATGACTTATGTGACAGGTATGCCAGACCTACATCCTGGTCGCGGTTATCCTATTGGCGCAGCCTTTTTTTCTGTTAATCGTTTTTACCCTGCCTTAGTCGGAAATGATATTGGCTGTGGTATGACACTCTTTCAAACTGAATTTAAAAACAGCAAACTTAACTTAGATAAAGCAGAAAAACAGTTGAGTGAAATGAGTGATATCGCACCGTCAGAATGGTTAGAAGCACATCTACCGACTGAAATGCAAAACCACCCTTTTGCTGGATCTTTAGGCTCTATTGGTGGTGGTAATCACTTTGCTGAATTCCAACAAATTGACCAAGTGATCAATGAAACCCTTTTCGCTGAAAGTGGTATCAATAAAAAACAGTTATTGCTACTCGTTCACAGCGGATCGAGAGGTTTAGGACAATCTATCTTACGTGCTCATACAGAACAGTTTGGTCATAAAGGACTGGTTGCTAACACCGAAGATGCAAATGAATATTTGCAAGCTCCACAATAATGCACTTGATTATGCAAAGATTAATCGTCGCCTTATTGGTGAAAGAATGATGCGCCAAATCCGTACTCAAGGTGAGGTTATTTCTGATGTAAATCATAATCTTGTAGAGCCTTGCGAATTACATGGTCAACAAGGCTGGTTACATCGAAAAGGTGCAACACCGGCACATCACGATATGGTCGTTATTCCGGGTTCACGCGGTGATTACAGTTATATTGTTAAGCCTATTGTGTCTGAATTAAGCCTTCATTCATTACCGCATGGTGCTGGCAGAAAATGGATGCGAACAGAGTGTAAAGGCCGTTTATCACACCGTTTTACACCCTTACAACTTTCACGAACTGCATTAGGTAGCCGTATTATTTGTGCCAATAAACAACTGATTTATGAAGAAGCACCACAATCTTATAAATCAATTGAGACAGTGATTGAAAGTATGGTGAGTATTGGATTAATCGAAGTCATTGCACGTTTAAAACCGGTGATCACCTACAAAACCAGTGGAGAGATGGCGTAATGTTATTACAATTCACCTCTGCACAAGGCCCTGAAGAGTGCTGTTTAGCGGTTGAAAAAGCCTTAAATTACTTTTTGAAATCAACGTTAAAACAAAAAGTTAACGTAACAATCCTTGAAAAAGAGCCTTCACGTTATGGCTTAAAATCTGCGTTAGTGTCTCTTGAAGGTGCTGATGCACAAACTATCGCCCAACAGTGGACAGGTTCAGTACAATGGCAATGCACAAGCACGTTACGACCACGGCATAAGCGTAAAAACTGGTTTATTGGTGTTGCCTGTTTTGAACAACCTGATGAAATTAACGACAAAGAAATTGTCTTTGAAACCATGCGTTCCAATGGCCCCGGTGGTCAGCATGTTAACAAAACAGAATCTGCGATCAGAGCAACACATATTGCCACAGGCATTAGTGTAAAAGTGCAATCAGAGCGTAGTCAGCACGCCAATAAAAAGCTTGCTAAACAACTTATTGCATGGCATTTAGAGGCTTATATGATGAAGCAACACGCCTCATTAAATAGCCAACGCCATATTGCCCATCACCGAGTTATTCGTGGCGATGCCACACTCTGTTTTAGTGGTAATGACTTTGTTCTAATAAACAAATAATGTCATTAATCTAACAAAAGCAAAGCCACGATTTTTAATCGTGGCTTTTTTAAGACAAAAGTATCCTGCAATAAGATTTTTTAAATTAAAAAATCAATAAAGCGTATAGTGAGTTTTAATAAATAAATCTTACAGTTAATACATTTATTTTATTTAATTAATCTTATTTCTTTTAATAACATCACACTTATTTAAATATAAACGTTATTAATACTGATTAATTAAACGGGTGCTGGTGTATTTCTCATTTTAACAGTGAATGTCACTACAGCAGAGGCGACTAATGCAACTATCATAAATATAAATGCACTGTCATAACTGCCACCACTCGCTTTAATTAAGAAGCCCATAACCGGTGCTGAAACAACTCCCGCCATTTGACCACCGAAGTTAACAATTCCTGAAGCTCGGCCCATGATTTTATTCGGGATAGTATCCATTAAAATACCCCAGAACATTGCCATGGCGAAGAACATAAATAATGCTGAAATACACTGATATACAACAGCCATATCCGCACTTTCAACGGTATATGTCATATATAAGAAGCCTGCTGCAATTACTGCGGTAACCATATATAACCATTTACGCTGTGATTTACATTTATCAGAAACATAACCACCTAATAATGTACCACCAGCACCAAATAAGAATGGAATAGCCGCCATTACCCCGGTTTTAGCCAAAGAGAATTCACGAACAGTAATTAAATAACTTGGTAGCCATGTTGAGAATCCCCAGAAGGTAATATCAAACAAAAGCCAAATCGCTGCCATTTGCCACAACACTGGCATTTTTAAAACGTCTTTAAAAGGTACGGCTTCAACCGGTTTATCCGTTAATGTACCATCTGCCGCTAATTCATCGAGATCTTGCTGAGTAATACTTGGGTGATCTTTTGGATTATCACGAGTGAAGAAGTAAATACCTGCAGCAATTAATAAACCCGGAATACCTAAAACAATAAACACCATATGCCAGCCAAAAGCACCAATAATACTCGCCGCAACAATAACGGCTAATGCTGGCCCTAAGGTATTTACTGTTGATTGAATGGCCGTTGCACGACCACGCTCTTTAGAAGGGAAATACGTTGAGATCATTTTCCAAGAGGCAGAGGGAAAACAGCCTTCACCAATACCAAATAAGAATCGCACGGCAAGCATTAACGGTAATGTAAACACCATACCCGTTAAGCTGGTAAATACTGACCACCATGCAATACCGATCGCCATGATTTTACGCGCACCAAAGCGGTCAGCTAAGAAACCACCGGGTATTTGGAATGCCGCATAACCGACAAAGAACGCACTGATTATTAAGCCTTGTTGGGTGGTATCAAGATTAAGATCACGTCCAATAAAGGGTAATGAAACACTCATTACCATTCTATCTAAGAATGAAAGTAACCATGCTAACCAAATTAAGGATAAAACGGTATAACGAGCTTTCCATGTTTTCTTCGGTTGAAGGTCTGGAATAATATTTGAACTCATTTTCCTGTTCCTCAGGTAGGGGGAAACCATCACGGTTGAAGAACAACCGTGATAAACAGAGATAAGGTTTAACGTTTAAGAGTGCTATTGTATTGTTATGCTCTTAAAACATGACCACTACAGGCGTAACTTTCGACACCATTAATTAAAGCGATACGTCCATTGACCATCACCAAGTCAATCCCTTCTGGGTATTGGTTTGGTTCAACAAATGTGCCTTTATCAATAATGGTTTCAGGATCAAACATCACAATATCTGCGGCATATCCCTCTTTAATTAAGCCTCTATCGATTAATCGAAGGACTTCGGCAGGTTTACCTGTCATTTTGCGGATAGCTTGTTCCCAAGTGAGGCATTTTTCTTCTCTGACGTATTTCCCTAAAACACGAGGGAATGCACCGAATACACGGGGATGAGGCTTACCTGCACCCATTAGCCCATCAGTACAGACGTTTTGTTCAGGACGGCATAAGAATTTGATCACGTGCTCTTCTGTACCGTAAA
The DNA here is from genome assembly GCA_901472505.1 of Proteus vulgaris. Classification (NCBI taxonomy): domain Bacteria; kingdom Pseudomonadati; phylum Pseudomonadota; class Gammaproteobacteria; order Enterobacterales; family Morganellaceae; genus Proteus; species Proteus vulgaris. Next base: position 2,115,502 of record LR590468.1, on the reverse strand, counting down.
AATCCACCATTCCTACCGCATTTTCTTCTTCATATAGCAGATCGAAAGTTGCGTTATACGGATCTTTACCTCTCAATTTGCCTAGCTCTACAAGGCTAAGGCCAACGGCATCTTGGTTTTTTTCTGTTTTAGAACTAGTGACATAAATATTTTCTAACCCTGCGAAATCAATAAAGTTATCCCAACCCGGAATACCTTTTTCGATATCTTCAATCATCTTTTTACGCAGTTCAGGAGAAGCTAAGCGTTCTAATAATTTCTCTGTTCCCCCTGCGTGAACCCAAGGTGGTAAAATCACTCCAAGCATGGTACTGCCTGCCACATAAGGATATTGGTCAAAAGAGATACGGATGCCCTCTTTTTGGGCTTGCTCTAACATACCGAGCATTTCGTCGATTAACCCCCAGTTTTTCTTACCACACACTTTCATATGAGAAATATGCAACCAAACACCAGATGCTTTAGCGATATCAATAAGCTCTTGAGTTGATTCGATAATATCGTCAGCTTCACTGCGTTGATGAACCACAAAAATACCATTGTGCTTCGCAGTAACCTTACAAAGTTCGATCATTTCAGCAGTATCACCAAAGGCACAAGGCATATAAATCAATCCTGTTGATAAACCAAACGCCCCTGCTTTTAATTCACGCTCTAAGATCTCACACATCTTGGCGACATCTTCGCGAGTAGAAGGATTACCTTCTAATCCCATCGCTTCCATTCGGATATTGCCATGAGGCACAAGGTAAGCAAGGTTGGTTGCAGAGCCTCTTGCTTCCAACATCCCTAAGTAACCTTCGGTATTCTTAAAATGCCAATCAATACTGTCAGAATCACCATCTAAACCCGCAATATTCTTGCGCCATGCTGAAATATATTGTTCTGGTAATGGCGCTAACGCGACACCATCTTGCCCTAACAATTCAGTAGTGATCCCTTGGCGGATTTTGGCAGATAAAGCAGGATTAAGCAGAGCAGAAAGATCAGAGTGAGTATGCGTATCAATAAAACCAGGGCAGACTATTTTTCCTGTAGCATCAATAACCTGATCATTTGATTTGACTTCAATCTGACCGATTTTTATTATTTTTCCTTCATTAATCACGACATCAGCTTGAAATGCACTTGCCCCTGTTCCATCAATAACAGTGGCGTTTTTAAATATTGTTTTCATTCTGTTATTTCTCCAAAGAGTATCTGACTGTTTTGTCAGATACTCTTCTAGTAAGGATTTATTTCGTAAGAATTAAAGGTGATAAAGGCTATTCATAATGCTGTAGTAACCGCTCGCAGCACCTGTTAGTTGTTCAATTTCGATATATTCATCAATGGTGTGCGCCAAGTTTTCTCGGGATGGACCAAAACCAATGGTTTTAATACCCGCTTCACCTGCATAGTGACTACCGTTAGTACAGAAAGAGTATTGTGTGACTGTAGGGTTAAAGCCCGATTCATGCAGCCCTTTTAAAACGCTTTGTACATAAGGATCGCTCTCTTCTAATACCCAACCAGGGAAGAAACGTTCACCTTCAATAGTGGCTCCGGTGTAACATTTTTCAGTACCGTAGGCATAAGAGACTTTAGCTTTAAAATCAGCATCTTGAGAAGAAAGTTCATCAATCGCTTTTTGTAATGGTGCAAGCACTTGCTCTTTAGTTTCACCCACTAACAAACGACGATCGTAAGTAGCACGACAATACTCAGGTACAACCGAAGCGCCCGGATAAGGTGAGGATTTAATGTCCGTTAGCTCTAAGATCCCTTTTCCTAATACCGGATGGACGGATGGCGTTAAGGTTCTGATCTTCTCGATCAGTTTTGCCATTTTATAAACGGAGTTGATCCCTGCATCTGGATTAGCAGAGTGAGCTGGCTTACCAAAGGTTTCAACGACGATTTCAGCACGACCTCGTTGCCCTATTTTTAAATTTAATTCAGAGGCTTCACCAATCACCACATAATCGGGTTTATAGCGCTCTGAAACCAATCTTGCGGCTACGCCTTCAAAACACTCTTCATGCACAATACAAGAGACATAAATGCGGCCAGCAAAGTTACGCTGATTATCTTGACCGTAAAAGCCTATCGCCGAAATCATAGCAGCGACAGCACCTTTCATATCACTGGTGCCACGACCATAAATCTTGCCGTCTTTTATTTCTGCGCCATAAGGCTTTTCTTTCCAGTCACGCTCACTCACCGGCACAGTATCGATATGACCATCAAAAATAAGGGTCTTCCCTGGATGCTGACCTATAATTCCACCAATAATGTTGCCGTACTTATCTATATGAATATCGTCAAAATCATAGCTTTTCATCATTTCCTCTATGACTTTAACAACGTTACCTTCTTCACCTGAATAGCTTTTTTGTTGGATTAATAATTGGCAATTCTTAATAACTTCATCAAATCGGTTTGCTGATAACATACTTTTTCACTCCAAAAGACTTATTTGTTTTTTAAAATTGTTTGAAGCTAGGCAACTCACCATCCCACACGATATCGCGATAACGTTCAGGATCGGTGTCACCTTCAGTGCTTATCACAAGCACTCTTGCATTTTCATCTAATCCCAGCGCTTCTTTTGCATTCTGATAAACAGACGATTGCATTAAAATAGAGAGTAAGCCTGTTGTGACTGCGCCAGATTCGCCAGAAATGATGTGCGGATCACCAGGTAAAGGGTTCCCTAAAATCCGCATTCCCCTCGTCGCGACAGCATCAGGGCAAGAGAAAAATGCCGCTGAATAATCACGTAATAAATTCCAACCAATACTATTCGCTTCACCACAAGCAAGCCCCGCCATAACGGTTTGTAAGTCACCCCCAACAGGTATAGCATCCGCTTTTCCTGATACAGCAGATTGATATAAACAGTCTGCAATACGCGCTTCAGCCACAATCACTTTCGGTGCTTGCTCGCCATAAGCCGCAGTTACCATGCCTTGTACCATACCGGCAAAAGAGCCTACACCGGCTTGCACAAAAATATGCGTCGGGGGTACTTCATGTAACTGCGCGAGAGATTCCAGCATTAAAGTGCCATAACCTTGCATGATCCAAAGAGGGATCTCTTCATAGCCATCCCATGCCGTATCTTGAACAACTATCCAACCATATTTATCAGCCATTTCAGCCGTCATTCTCACCGCATCGTCATAGTTCATATCAACGATTTCAGCGATGGCACCTTCACGTAAAATGGCATCCAAACGCTCTTGTGATGATCCTTTTGGCATATAGACCACTGCTTTTTGCTTTAACTGTCTTGCCATCCAAGCAACACCACGTCCATGATTCCCATCAGTGGTTGTCGCAAAAGTCACACCATTTAACTTTTTCCTGATCTCATCACTGATCATTACCTCATAAGGTAATTCACTTATATCCATCTCGAGGAAATCAGCAATATGGCGCGCCATTGCATAAGCGCCGCCCAAGGCTTTAAAGGCCTTTAAACCAAAACGAAAAGACTCATCTTTGAGATATAGCTCACCAACCCCTAAGGTTTTGGCTAACTGGGGTAAATGAAATAATGGTGTAGGTGCATATCCTGGGATCGTTCTGTGAAAATCTAACGCTTTCACTAACTCTTCATAACGAAAAGGGGCAAGCTCAGCGGTTGGTTTTCGCGTAAATGAACTTTGGTTAATCAGGTACTGCAATTGCTCCTGCATGGAATTACCTCTTAATCACACTTTAAAATTCGCGATAACCCATATCGCGATTAATCGAAATACATAGGGTTATCCCTTATATCGCAATATATATGCCAACTCCTTCCAAAAGCATGCAATTAAATATAATCCATTGATTTTAAAATAATTTATTTTTTGTGATAAAAAAATGAAATTAACGATACAGAAAAGCTGTGATCTAGGCGGTTTTATTTAAGTGATAAATTATCAATAATAAGAAACCATGTGAGCTTTATACAAAAATAGCTTAATACATTGATAAATAATAATTAAATTAAGAATTAAAAATAGAAAATGATAATTTATTATCAATATTGATAATTTTAAGGTGAGGTGAAAATGTGATGCACTCGTTACTTAGTACCCTACAAGATGAAATGAGTAAATATACCGATGCTATTGCTGGCATCACAGGCACCGATGTTGAAATTATTGACAACAACTTAATTCGTATTGCGGGTACGGGCCGCTACCGTTATATGCTCAATCAAGATGTCTCTAACAATGGGCATATTTATCGCCATGTATTACAGGTACAGAAAACCATATTAATTGAAGATCCTAAAGAAAATAGCCTCTGTCAATTGTGCCAAAACCGCTTAACTTGTACTGAAGAGCTTGATCTTAATGCTCCTATTTTTCTGAATAACCAAGTTATTGGTGTAATTGGAATTATCTGTTCTAACCGAGAACAAAAAATGTTTTTGATGAAACAAAAACAAGCTTTTATCACCTTCATCGAACAATTTTCAGGGATGATTTCAAGCCGTATTTTTGAATGCCTTGAAAGGCTTAGAGAGCAAGAGCGATTCGGTACTTTTCGAAATTTGATTGATGTAATGGATAGAGGTGTTATTGCGATTGATAGCCAAGGTAAAATTTGGCACGCCAACCTTTCTGCTTTACGTTTTTTTGATTGCGAATTAATTGGCCAATCCCTTGATATCGATATGACTGGCGATATCCTTTATGGTGATGAAGAAGCATGGCTAATATTAAACCAACAACGCTATCATGTACTGTGCAAAAAAATCACCTTTTCATCCGTTGATAATGATCAGCTTACCATGGTTATCTTTCATGATGCCCGTGATTATATGACGCAAGTAAATACCCTTTCCGTTGATGAAAATCCCCACTCACCTTTAATTGGTAACTCACAAAAGATGTTCCAATTAAAAAACATGTTAAGCAAAGTAGCCGTTAGCCATGCCAGTGTCCTTATCACCGGAGAAAGTGGATCAGGTAAGGAAGTAGTTGCTTACACTATCCATCAACAAAGCCTACGTACAAAACAACCTTTTATTACTATTAACTGTGCCGCTATCCCAGAACAACTACTAGAAAGTGAGCTTTTTGGTTATGTCCGTGGTGCATTTAGCGGTGCTGATCCTAAGGGACGCATTGGTAAATTTGAATTAGCACATGGCGGTAGCCTATTTCTTGATGAAATTGGGGATATGCCTTTGCATTTACAAGCTAAGCTTTTACGAGTACTTCAAGAAAAAAGCATTACTCGTGTTGGCTCTAATAATACGATCAATATTGATGTACGAATTATTGCCGCCACAAACAAAGATCTGCGTGATATGGTAAATAAAGGGCAATTTCGTGAAGATCTGTTTTATCGCCTTAATGTTGTTCCAATCCATGTTCCTGCATTACGTGATCATCGAGAAGATATTGCTGAACTTGCACAATTTTTTGCGGATGATTTAGCCTTAACCTATCAGCGACCTGCAACGAAGATCCCTAATTCCATCATTAACTATTTATATTCCTATGATTGGTCGGGTAATATCAGAGAGTTACGCAATGTGATTGAATATATGTATGTTATGCAAGGTGATACCCTTGATTTAAACCTCAGCCATCTGCCACCTTATCTATTAGAAACCGCAGAAACGATAAATAACAAAAATGAATATTTATTGGAACCCATGGTAGAGAATATAAAAAATAACGATAAACAATCTCAATTAAATAAAGAAAAAGATAATTTAAAAATAAAAAGACACCGTTTAGAATACCAAACAATCATACAGGTATTAGATAAAACAGGATATACTCTAGATGGAAAGAAAAAAGCAGCCAAAATGTTAGGAATAAGTATTGCTACGCTATACCGCAGAATAAATAAAGCATAATAGTTATAATTACCTATCTTTATTTTAATTTGCCAATATCAAGCCATCATTTTTAGACTATCTATTTTTATAATTTTCTGCTTATATATGTATGACAATTAAATTTATATATATTAATTATTTTATTTTACTACGTTAAATCACTCAAAATTTGTAACTAAATATAATGTCAATAAAGTAAACTTAAACTACTTTATCGTCATATGCTTATCAAAGCTTAAAATAACAAATTGAAAATATTCAATTTTTTATTTTTATTTATTATAATATTAACGATATTTTTATTTTTCATAAGAAAATTTTGTAACATTGTCAATAAGACATACTTCAGTTAAATCACTAAACTCCTTTCACTCAAAGCCAACTTGAATGTCATAAAGAACTCAGCATTAATTAAAAATGATAAATTCCCCTAAATATGAAATTTATATAATTAATTAATACTAACAAGCTATTTTATAAAAGATTATATCTTGTTATTTTATTTATCTGTTTAAAGCACTTGTATATTCAGATGCTTTTACTAGATTTATAATTGGTAATAGTAAGTTAATCTCTAAATTAAATAGCATTTAATCTGTTTTCATTGAGAAAACAACTACTATTTATATAAATCTATAGAGGTCATAAAATGACTATTTCAACAAAAAAACTTTTTCCAATCACTTTGCTTATTTCAACAATGATGGCAAGCGCTAGTGTATTAGCAGTTGAAACACAAACAGGAACTTTAAGTTTTAAAGGCTTAATTTATTCTTCTTCTTGCATTATCGATATTAACGACACTAATTCGCCGAATGCAAACGTATTAATGGGCCGTTATCCGACTAGTGCATTTGATGGAAAAGATTCTGAAGTGGGTGGTGAAAATGGGAATGGCAAAATTGAAATTACTTTAGAACAATGCCCACCAGTAGGAAAAGTAACACTAAAACTCGATGGCAAAGCCGATAGTAGCTCCGATCAAATTTTAGCATTAGATAACCCAACCAGTTCAGAGACCGCTAAAAACGTAGGTATTCGTATTTATAACACCAAAGATATGAGTAAGGCATTGGTTATTAATGGAAGCAAAACGGAATCCATTGACGTTGAAGGTGCTGATACAACTTGGAATGCAGAGTTTGTCGCTAAATATATCAGCACGGCAGACACCGTTAGCCCTGGTCAAGCAGACGCGACACTAAACTATACCATTACTTATCAATAATAATTAAGCGCAGGTTAATACTTTAGTCTGCGCGCTTACATTAAGGTTGTTATCGTTATGTCTTTCAAAAATGTATTTTTAGGGTTAGGACTACTATTAGGTACCATAGCACCAAGCTTTGCTGGTTTTGGCCTAGAAACGACACGAGTCATTTATAATGAACAAAGCAATAACGAAGGCTTTGTCGCATTTAATACCGATAAAGACACAAATTATTTATTACAATCTTGGATTGAAGATCTTAACGGTAAAGTGACCCAAAATTTTGTTATTACCCCTCCTTTATTAAAACTTGTTGCACAGCAAAAAAATACATTACAAGTCACTAAAAATATTACGCTTCCTAATGATGTCGAATCAATGTATTGGATTAATGTTAAGTTTGTGGCCCCCAGCAATGAGAACTTAGAAAATGTTCTACGTTATTCCATGACAAATAAAATAAAATTAATTTATCGTCCGCAATCACTTAGTCATATTAATATTGAAAACGAAGTAAAAACACTTAAATGGTCATTAAAGAATGGCAATATAGTGATTACTAACAATACGCCTTTTTTCATCAATATTGGAAAGATATTTCTTAATCATAGTGAAGTTGAAGATAATCCAGGTTATTTATCTCCAAAGTCCGAAACAATTATAAAAGTCAATAAAATACAAAGTAATCAAAATAAAATTCAGCTTATTTATATTGATGACTTTGGTAAGGGTGTTCCAGTTGATTTTAAATTATAACTAAGAGATTTATTTCAACATGAAAATAGAAAAGGATCATTATTTAAATAAATCTCCACTCCATTTATTAATGTTTGGAGGTTTATTTTTCTCATTTAATACTTCAGCGGATGATTATTACCCACCTAATCTATTGAATATTGAAGGTCATTCACAACAGGTAACAAATGAAGACCTTAGTGTATTTAGAGAATCTTCTATTGCACCAGGTTATTACCATATTGATTTTTTTATTAATAAAAATCGTATTTTTAATCGTGAAGTTGAATTTTCGTTAATGGATAACGCAGAAAATAAAAAAAACCTAGTACCTTTACTAACAGCTGATGAGTGGTATCAAGCTGGTGTTGATATTCCTAGTGAATTAATTAAAAAAGATGAAAAATTTATTAATATTAGCCTTATTGAACACACTGTTAGCACGCTAGATTTAAATAGAAACCAGTATGTACTAACTTTACCGCAAAAATATATTAACGAAAATAGACGTCAACTAAACGAAGTTAATAACTGGGACCCCGGTATTCCTGCGACTTTAGTTAACTATTCATTTTCATCATTCAATCATCGCAGTAATGGTGAAACCAACGATAGTTACTATGGTAATATCCAAAGTCAAATTAACTTTGATGCATGGCGTTTTTATAATTATTCAACATGGACGAGAAATGAAAATGGTAAGAATAAATGGAATACATTAAGTAACGTCCTTTCTAGAGATATTTATTCCCTAAAAAGTGAATTACAAATAGGTGATCTTTATAGTTCATCCCAATTATTTGACTCTGTTAAATATCGCGGATTGAAGTTAATGACAGATCGCCTAATGACACCTTACCAAAATAGAACCTATGCCCCTAGTGTTGTCGGTATTGCCAACTCTGAATCTATCATTACCATTACACAAAATGGGCAAGTTATCTACAAAAAGAGTGTACCAGCAGGACCTTTTAATATTATTGATTATTCTCCAATGAGTAGCGGAGGAAATCTATATATTAATGTAAAAGAGTCTGATGGTTCAGAAAAAAATTTCATTGTACCTTTTTCTTCTATTGCTAGCTTAGAACGAAAAGGTGAAATGAGATATAGTTTTTCAACAGGGAAATACGATAGCCATAATAGCGGTGATGGTACCTATTTAACTCAGGCCGAAGCTTATTACGGTTTAACCGATTATGTCACCCTTTATAGTGGTTTACTTGTTGCTGAAAAATATCAATCTTTTGGTTTAGGAAGTGGGATTAACTTTGGAAGTTATGGCGCTATTACAGCGGATTGGCTTTATGCAAAATCAACAGTTAATCATGATAACTCTTTAAATGGTAATGCTTTTAGAGTTAATTATTCAAAAAAATATTGAATTAACTAATACTAATGTCTCTGTAGTAGGTTATCGCCATTTTGATGCTAACTTTCTTAACTTCAATGATGCGATGGAATACAAGGATCAAGAATATAAAACAAATGAGGGATTAAAAAATGAATATACGATGTCAATTAGCCAACCTCTATTTTCAAATACTTCCTCAATAAATTTAAATTCGATCATTTATAAATATGCTGATGGAAAAAATATTAGCTCTTATAACGTTGGATTTAATAGCTCGATAAATAAGATTAATTACAGCATTTATTATACTTATTACGATGGCTATAGATACAATAACAATGATAAAAACACTTACGATTTAAGTATGAATATCAGTATTCCATTAACGTGGAATGAAAACTATGTGTGGGCAAATTATGCTGTCTCAACTAATAATAACGATCAAACCTTACATACAGCACGTTTAAGTGGAACTTATGGTGAGAAAAACCAAGCTAGCTGGGATATTTATCAAGGTTATGGTAATAAAGATATCAACTATAGTGGCGGATTAAACGGTTCTTATAAAACCTCATCAGCGATTGTAAATGCGGGGTACTCATACTCAAAAAATAGACAAAATCTTAATTACGGTCTTAGTGGTGCTTTAGTTGCAACACAATATGGCGCAGTACTTACACCATCATTACAACAGACCAATGCTTTAATTCTCACTAAAGATACTGCTAATATTGAAGTCATTAATGGCCAGTCTGTGAAAACAAATAGTCGTGGTTTAGCGATTATTTCAGGAATGTCACCTTATCAGAAAAATAATATTAGCATTGATACGAAATCTATCCCTGCTGATACTGAAATTAGCAACAATATTATTAGTAATATGATCCCAACAAAAGGCGCATTAATTCTTGCTGATTTTGATGCTAAAAAGGGATTTAAGTTCTTACTCACATTAGAAACCCCCAATAACAGCGTTATTCCTATGGGAGCGCAAGCTGATATTGGACAAACTGAAAAACAATGGGTGTCTAACTTTAATCAACTCTATTTTGTCGCAGATAAACCACAAGGCGATATTCAAGTTTCGTGGAAATCTGAAGGCAAAATATATCATTGCCATGCCATGTATAATACAAATAATGAGATTTCAAACAATGGGTTATATATTTTAACTGCTGAGTGTAAATAAGGAAATAAAATGACTAATGCAAAAAAGAGAACCAATAATTTATTATTTCTTACTTTTATACTTGGCTTATCTTCTGTTTCTTTTTATAGCCATGCTGATGGCTGTGTAAATAACGGGGGAATTAAACATGGCACAATGGATTCTCGAGGAAATGTTATTAACCTCAGTGGTGTCATTAAGGTTAATCAAGAAATAGGTCGATTTACTTTTGTTCGTGATGGTGGAAATATACCCGTTGCAGACTGCTCTCCAAATTCCGAAGTTTATGCTTATGTCACTTATAGTGAAGGTAGTGGTATTAAAGCGACCTATTATATGGATATCGATGGTAAACCTGCTTATTACATCGTCCCTAATGGCCCTGCAGTAAAAAGGGATGATTATGTTTATGTTTTATATGACAATAAAACGGGATTACCATTTAGAAGCCAGCCAGGACAAGAGATCCCTGTCGATGACGATCATCTTTATCCTATCGATGCAACGGTGATTGTCTACTCAACTAAAGAGAATCCCAAAGAGGCTGACTTTAGAACCCAATACCTCGGTTCAATATTAGTTAACCGTTTTAATTCTGGTGGAGGGACGACAGCTGTTGGCTTTAGTTATCGTTTATCTGTTAAAATAAATAGCGCTCCAACCTCATGCAGTGCAGAAAATACCAATCTTGTTATGAACCTTCCTAGAATATCAACTTCTGCATTTCCTAAAATAGGTTTTCCCACTGAACAGGCTTATGCTGAAGATCATCTAAAAATCAATTGCACTGGTAACGTTTCTGCCAAAATAAAACTTATGGCAAATAATATTGCAAGTTATGAAGGACAAGGATCCGTAATTAAAGCAGATAATGAAGGTGGTCGTGATAATGCTGAAGGCATTGGTTTTGTTGTCTCATCACCATTAAGTAATGATACACGTTTAGTGAATAATCAATTTGTTAAACTGGCAGATTTAGCCAATGGCTCCACTAGCGTACCATTGAAAGCAGAGTATTTTCGTTATGGCGATGATGTAAAACCAGGTAAAGTAAATGCGTCAGCCAACTTTGTACTTGAATTTAATTAATAGAGATAACAATTAGTTACTATTAGTCATAAATACGTCGTAATATTCAATAAAAAAGCGTTATTAAAAAATAAATAACGCTTTTATTTTTCTTATTTAGATTAATAAAAATTATTAAGGATACGCGGCAATTAACACAGCAGTACCACTATAATTACCTCCACTGGCATTTGTTCCTTTTAATATACTTTCTATTTGGATCTGTTTATATTGCCCCACCCGAGAAGTGAATCTCTGCCCTCGATTACCTGTCTCCGCATCAATCATTTGAATTTTGCTATAAATAGTTTTATTTGTGCCATCCACTTTCAAAGGTAATCGCTGTTGTGGATCGCCATCTTTTGTATAAAGTAGCTCAAATTCAACAGGGGTTGGAACAACGTGATCACAAGAGAAATTAATCGGTCTAACAACTCGGCTTTCATACTTTTCAGCATTTAATACACCGTGATTAATAACCAAGTTATAACCCACATCAGTTCGACATTCTGCAGGTGATATCAAGGTAGCCCCAATCAACCTCATTGGTGCTGTTGTACTGCTAATTGGCATGGATTGAGGTAATGAACTAAATGCCAATGATGTATCGGCTATATTCGTCCATGCCCTCGCATATCCTGCAAAATCTGAACTTGGAATAATAGTTATCCCATCGATATTTCTTTTTCTTATAAAAACTGAAATTTCGAAAGGAAATTGATAATAAAACTTATCAATAGAGTAATTTTTATTTTTCCCTTTTGTAAAATAGTCTCTAAGCATGGCTGATGTTGGATTACAAAACCGTGCATTTTTTCTTATTGTGTTCCATTTATTTAAAATATCATCAGGTGGAACAATTGTAACAAACGTATTATAACTAAGCTGGAAAACAGGTAATCCATTTAGTGTATAAGGCATTTGAGGAGAATAAACAAATATACGATGAAGATGATTATCTCCTCTTATTCTAGTTCCCTCTGGAAATTGTTTTACATAACTCCCCATACAGTTAACCATCCCGCTGGACTGTACTTGCCCTTTGACACCTTTATTTACTTTGAATGTTGGCCCTACTTGATAAAAAAAGTCACCATTTGATGCAATTGTGGGTGTTTTAGAAATTTGAACATTACTAGCCGAAAGGTTAATTGTATATCCATCTGAGGGATTCTGAATTGTATCAATATAAACAGATGGATAATTAGCTGCATAATTTAACGGAGAGAATAAACTGATGCTAATCGTAGCCCCTAAATAAATTAATATCTTTTTATTTATTAATGATAAACAATTTTTCATACTAGCCTCTAATTATAATCAACTAATAACGAAACATTAGCTGTAAAAGGTCCCATTTTAAGCTGTGTGCCAGAACGATTTGATACCAATTGAGTACTTAGTGATATTTTTCCTGAATTACTACTACTAAGAATTGGCGTAATACGTTCATAACGCTGAACATTAATTTTACGTTTGCCACTGGTAATATCAGAAAATTCAATCCCTAATTGCGCCGTTGTTGTGGCTAATACATCAGTACCATTATAAGAAAAGTAACCATTATCTTTAGGGGAAAGATATAAATTCATCATTTTATTTAAGTTACAATCTTTAATTAATACATCAAAGGTTTTTGGTGGTGTTTTTACTATTGCATTAACATCTACATTTTGAAAATTAACAAATAGCTCTTTTTGCCCCTTTACCATCGGTTACGGTACATGCAGGATCCACTAGCATCGCATTAACTGTAATCTGAATTTCAGCAAATGAAATAGGTACATAGAATAAGCCAATAGTTAGCGCTAGTATTATTTTCTTCATTACCCGCCTCCTATTGATAATCAATATTAAATGTAATGGTAGATGAAAATGCCCCCTCTTTTAAATCCCCTGTAACAGGTGGGCGCGCATATACTTTAAAATTTAATAAGTTTTGTTCGTTTTGACCTGTCGCTAAAACACGCGCCATATCAATTTTTTCATTAAACTTAATAACTGCATCATTGTTATCAAGTAGGCCTAATAAAACATTAGAGCTACCTTCTGTTTTTAAATAACTAATACCTTTATCTGTCACAAGAGTATTGCTATTTAATTTTATTGAAATCGTTTTATTTAAATCACTTATATAACAATCAACGATAGGGATAGAAAAATTAACAGGTTGAGAACGACCATATTCATAAAGATATTTGCTACTAATCTTATTAAGCTGAACTTCTAAGTTATAAGGCGATTCAGGGAGCTTACATCCTGTAGAAACTAGATTTCCCATAAAAGAAATATCTAATGAACCACCTGCATAGCTATAAATGGATAGGCTACATAGTGGCAATAATAGATAAATCAACTTATTCATAATATATCTCCATCAGATAGCTATGAGCACCTAATTCTCGCGCTTCAAATTGCAATGCATTTCTACCATTTTGTAATGAAAATTTTTGCTTTGATAAAACACGATCATACTCAATAAAAGATAAATTAATGGGTGTCGGTGCCGACATATTTTTAACAGTCTGTGGAGAAAATGAATTACCTATACCACATTCAGAGAAATTCGCTGTAATTAGAAAAGTATCATAAATTAAAAATTTATTTTTAGGACGATGGTTTTTTATTTTGTAATCAATTAATTTACAGGGTGAGCTGATAAGATTAGCGGTGACATAAATATAGCTACTGCTTTTATTGTTATATGCACTTTCTATTGTCTCAGTCGAATTTAATAAAGGCTTTGTTTCAATAGTAATCACTTTGGCATAGGCATAACTCCCAGATAATAAAATTATCATAGATAAACAGCTATTTTTTAGATAACAAAATTTCTGGGAATTCATATTCTATTCCTTATATTACATTTCTTTTGCTACAGTGCATTTAGCTTGTTCACACTTAAATTGCAGTGTTGGTTTTCCGCCATAATCATTAATAATGGTCATATAGGGAATATTTGTTTTAGGCACAGCGAATTCATGATCTGATTTAGGCGGGATCATCACAACACTAAAAGCGCCTGTTTCAGATGCTTTTTGTGTTGAAGCTAGCCCAATTACTGTTAAATAAAAAGGCGTCACGTTATTTACAGTATACCCTTTCGCTGACGGCGTTAATGTCACACTATGAAACCACATGCTATCTGCTTGAGACAGAATTTCTGCCGGACGATAGAACAGTTTTACTCTACTTTGTAATGCAATTTGTAAAACGTTCGCTTCTTCAGATTTAGGTGGAACTTCGCGTAAGTTATAGTAAAAAACAGTCTCTCTATCTTTTGGTAATGATGTGATAGAAGGTGTCGTACTAATTTGTACGATACTTGATGATTTAGGATCTAGACGCTGGATCGGTGGTGTCGCAATTAATGGTCCTGTTGTTAATTTTTTCTCATTAGCATCATCAATCCATGTTTGTGCTAAATAAGGAAGCGTTGGATTATCATTACGAATAGTAATGTTAATCGACTTTTCTGTCCCAGGAAAAATCACTCTTGTTCTATCTAGTGTTACTGCGCTTTGAGCAACACTAGAGATCCCCATTAATGAGATGAAAAGAGTGGAAATAACAGTTTTATTAAATTCTTTTTTCATTTACGGTTAACCTTATTAGCATTACTTACATGGCATTAATAGCATTTGAGTTTTAGGATCAATAGTTTCAGGTATATTAATGGCGCAACGCTTTTCATTTCCCCAGAAGACACCCAATTCTTCATTTTCAGCGACACCAACTACCCAAGCGATACCTTCATCTCCGACAATACCTAACTCCACATTATCTTTATTACGAATACTTGCTCCAAATGGTGGGTGTTTACCATCACTCATATTGACTGTGGCAAATAATTTATAACCTTTAATTACTTTCATTTGACGATACCCAATTGCCCCTCTTGTTAAGGTGACATCGGTCATCGTATCAATGGCATCATAATTATCAGGTAATGCACTTACATCAATCGCAGCTGATGAACTACGGAAACTGGTCACACTTGGTATAACCGCTAACCCAAATGTATTTGTTTTTACTGATTCACCTTCAATCGGCACATCTGATATCCCTGGTGTTTCAATAATTAAGCGAGTATCACCATAAGCCGGTTGATGAAGAACCAAACCATGAGATGTTCCTGTTACCCCCCCTGAAACTGTCCCGCTTAAACTCTTATACTGACTAGGCACATAACTTGCGCTTGCCGCTAGGTTTGCCAGGCTCATATCTTTACTGACATAACCACTAAATGAAGACTCTGAATCAACGTCTTTTCCGTGTGTTAAGCCTGCATTCATGCTGTAACTCAAACCTTCATCATATCCACTGTAGCCCACATTGTGGCTATAACGACCTTTCCCATCTGTTTTTGTATATTGTTCAGAGAAAGTAAGGTTTTCCACCTTGATCAAAAGGTACTGACATATATAAACTCAACGTGTCATCATTCACTCCTTCACGCTGAGATCGGAAAGCAGACAATGTTAAGTTAATATCGCGAATTTTTACTTTAGATAAAGAGAATCGCGTATTGGCATAAATACCATATTGAGTCTGAGAACGGCTATTCCAGAAAGTATTGTGTTGATAATTAAGTGATAATGAGAAATTATCAAAATATTTATTTAAATAAATCTGATAACTTTCTTTTGGAGAATAAGCATCCTGCCCAGTTCTTCGTTCTTCCATGGTTTGACTTAAAGTACGATAGTCTTCATCCGTAAAACGATAACCTGCGAAGGTAATATTGGTTTTTACTTCATCAAATGATTTCGAGTAGTTCACACGATATGAACGACCTTGTTTATCACGCTCTGATAATTTGGCAAATGATTGGTTGATATCAAAAGAGAGAGCACCAAACATGGAAAGGTCACGCCCCACACCAATAGCAACTGATTGGTAGTGTTGAGATAATTGGCTACCACCATATAAGCTCCATGCATTACTCACCCCATAGGAAATTTCACCGCCAATTGCGCTATCACCCGTTAATCGGTGATCTGCATAACGTGTTTTACCCCCCACTAATTTATAACGAATTTGTCCTGGGCGAGTTAAATAAGGCAATGTTGCGGTAGAAATAGTAAACTTACGTTCTTCACCATTATCTTCACGAATAGTGACATCTAATTGCCCTTGAATAGAACTATCCAAAGTCTGAATTCTAAATGGCCCTGGTGGTACAGTTGTTTCTAAAATAATACGATCTTGGCTTTTAACAATAATGGTTGCATTGGTTTTTGCCACTCCGACAATTTCCGGAGCATAACCCACCAATTTAGGTGGAAGCATACGATCATCACTTTCTAATGTAATACCGGTATATTGCCAAGCATCAAATAATTGGGAATAAAAATAATTTTCCCCAATAGTTAATGTTGCAGCCAGCGCTTTAATAGAACGATATGCATAGAAACGATTAAAATCAAAATTATGTGATTCATGATTATCACCGCTATTTCCGCCGTTTTCTTTCTGGTAACTCATACTGTAGTCACTACGAAAACGCCAAACCCCCATGTTAAAGCCACTAGTGCCATTCATCGATGTATAAACAGATTTAGATCCTGAATTATATTTAGCTCCGCTAAGTGATAACGTATAATCAATGAATGCACCTACAATCCCCTCTTCCCAACGTGAAGGAGGTACCCATGAAGGATCAGAATATTGCAACCACGTTTGTGGAACCGTTAATTTAAGCGCAAGTGAAGGCAAATCAAACGTTAAATTTGTCCCTGTTAAAGGAGATAAATCTAAACACTGACCATCATGGTGTGTTAAAACTTTCTTTTCAGCTTCTTCTGTTAATCCCAATTTATCAAGGTTATTACTAGGCACACAGACTGTATTAAATATATTTTCTGAAGATGCTGTTTTTTCAACTGGGTAAACGGAAATTTTTTGACTAGGACCGATCCTTTCACCATTACTAAAAATAGTAAGATGATAATCTCCAGGCATAATATAACCAGCACTGTTAAATTGGTTAATATCAATATTTGCAGCATCAGAAGCATCAAGAATATCTGTATTAAATTCGACAGAATAAGCATAGAAACACGGTGACATTGTCAGTAAAAAAACTACTTTTGCCATATTTTTTGAAATTAGCATATTCATTCACCGTGATAATGTGATCAAAAAAAATAAATTATTATCTATTTATAATCGATTGAAAAATACACAAATGCAGAGTGTTTTCCCACTTCTACTATTTTATTAGTAAAAGCAAGTTCAATTTGATAATTTAATATAGGTTCTCTTTTTGCATCTTTAGCATGATATATAAGATGATCGATATAATAAGGCTTATTAGGAGAAATAACATTTTCATCTTCATCTAAAATATAAAATCCTAATCCGTTAGAACTTCCAGACATCGAAAATAGAGCATCATTATTTGCTTCTAATCCATTAAATTGAATATTTAATACTTTCTTATCTATATCACTATATTGGCTAACACAACTCGATAATCTTATATAAAACTTCTTTCTTAAATTTTCTCTCTTTATCTTATTATCAATGGAAGATAATGATATATCTCCAAATTGGATATATTGGTAACGATCTTCCATTTCAATAGAGCAAGGGGATGCTATAATTGACCCAACTAATGATGCATTACCTTTGAAGACTTTTGGTTTTATGCCATCAAAAGCAAAAGAGACTGATGATACAAAAAATAGTACTCCCATCATATTTAAAATAGTCAGATACTTATTTTTATTAAATTTCATCATCTCATTACCATTATTTAAATATGTATAGGGGAAGATCCCCTATACATATATTGATGCATTATTCGTATGAAATACGGAAGTCAGCGATAGCAGAGAATTCGCCTTCTTTAACTTCTTTAGATGCATCAACTGCTTTAGCTAAAGCAGTAAACTCAAGTACGTTAGTACCTTGTTTATTACGCATTTTAGTCAAGATATCAGTAGCTTCGCCAAATTTGTAAGAGTCGATCGCGATACCAACGTTGTTAGCTTTAGTTCTGTCAGTTGCTAACAGAGTATTAGTTGCATCTGCATATGAGCGTCCATCAAATTGGATTTTCATTGTTTTAACAGGCAACCAATCACCATTTTCGTCTTTTTTGAATTTGTCGAAATTACATTGTTCTAATTTAATAGTGAATGCTCTTTCTCTTTCATTACCTTGTTCTAAGAACACACGAGAAATCTCACCAAATTTAACGGTTTGATTTAAACTTTCGTCAGCAATATTACATGGCGAATCAACAACAGAACCAACGAAGTTAACGACGCCATTATTATCAGCAATAGAACCGAAAGATGCTAAAGATAATGCCACTGCAGCGCCAACGATGCTTAATTTCTTAAATGTCATTATGTATACCTCAAAAGTAAGTTAATATCTGACTATCGTCATTTTTTTAAAATAGTAGAGCTTATCCTAATTAAATTAAGATATTTAAAACGTTTAACCCAAGAACCTAGCTATTATTAATGGAGTAATTAATTTTTATTTTTTAATTACCCACCAAATTTTGTTACGCACATACTATAACTTGAAATATTTCTTTTCAATTTGTAAAAAACTTAGGGATAAATAAAAAATAGTAATGATTTAAGAAAAAATAGAGGATTAAAAAATTTAACACTATCAAAAAAAGATCTATAAGAAGCGAAATAAACCAAAAACCGAATTAAGACAATCCGCATTAGATTGGAATATTATTTTATCAACACTCGCATTATGATTAAAAATAGAATTATAAACCATAAATTAAGATTATTCTTGTCCTTTGATATTCAATAATAAACAGCAAAGTTACACGTAAAATACGTAAAATAAACACCTATTTAATTTTATAAACAAAATAATAACAAACAAAATAACGAATAATTGCAAATCAAAAATAACGTTCAATATGAAAAAACGAGATAATCGCTAAAATCAAAAAATAAAATTCACTATTAAGTCTTTATTTATCTATCAAAATTAGAATATCAATATAATTTTATTTTCACACATATAAAAACAAGCACTTTTACGTAATTATTAATAGTTTCTTTTTTAGATAATCACTCAATCGACGTCAAATAAATGTAATAAAAAAATAATATTTAAATTAAATTGATATGTCATAAAAATAATAATACAAGAACACAATAATGCTTTACTTTCAGTCAGTGACTAAGCATATTAGGACTCTATCGCATCTCCTTCACAAAAAATCGTAAAATGAGATCTGTTTAATGTGGATTGAATTTATTCATCAAGATCACATTTTTCATTCTTAGATATTCACTTAGAAAAATCAGGTGTTATTATTTGTTTTGTTAATACCTTTCAACTCAATCTGAGGCTTTGATGCTGGAAAATGTAATCATCTGATAATCAGCGTCCCGACCTTTTCAGGCCGGACTGGTTATCAATGCACAGAAATCGAATGCAAACACCACTGTGTGTTTGTAGGTTTTGTACATGATGATTAAACAGGTTTTCCCGTATGAATTTATCCCGTCAAGAACAGCGAACCTTACACGTTCTCGCCAAAGGTGGACATATTATTTACGTTCGTAATACCTCTGGCCACATCACCGAAGTTGAATGCTACAGCCACGAAGGTCTATTACTTAGCAACTGTACACTCGCCGTATTCAAAAAACTCAAGGCTAAAAAGTTGATCAAATCCATTAATGGTCAACCCTATCGCATTAATACTATCGGACTGAAAAACGTTCGCGCCCAATTAGATAACCGTTAAGGAAAGGATGATGGATATCCCACGTATTTTTACTATTA
Organism: Proteus vulgaris; assembly: GCA_901472505.1. Classification (NCBI taxonomy): domain Bacteria; kingdom Pseudomonadati; phylum Pseudomonadota; class Gammaproteobacteria; order Enterobacterales; family Morganellaceae; genus Proteus; species Proteus vulgaris. Next base: position 2,095,353 of record LR590468.1, on the reverse strand, counting down.
GCGAAAGTGAACATCGTATTCATAACCCATTCACACCTGAAAAATACGACACACTAGGTCGCGTGTTACGCATGAAGCCAGACTCACATATTCTTGATCTTGGCAGTGGCTCTGGAGAAATGCTCTGTACCTGGGCGCGTGATTACGGCATTACGGGTACTGGCATCGATATGATGCCCGCTTTTTACTACACAAGCAAAGCTACGCGCCAAAGAACTTGGCGTTAATAAACAAGTTCATTTTATTCATAATGATGCAGCAGGTTACGTCATGAGCGAAAAGTGTGATGTAGCGGCTTGCATCGGTGCGACATGGATTGCAGGCGGATTTGCCGGGACGATTGAACTACTGGCTCAGAGCCTTAAACCAGGCGGGCTCTTACTCATCGGCGAACCCTATTGGCGTCAGCTACCCGTATCAGACGAGATAGCTCAGTCCTGTGGTGTCAGCTCGCTGGCTGATTTTCTTACGCTTCCTAGACTTATCAGCGCATTCGATGAACTCGGCTACGATATAGTAGAAATGGTACTGGCAGATCAGGAAGGTTGGGATAGGTATGAAGCTGCGAAATGGCTGACTATGCGCCATTGGTTAGAGGAAAACCCCGATGATGACTTTGCACTAGAAATTCGACAGGAATTGACTATTGCCCCTAAACGCCACGTAACTTATACGCGAGAATACATTGGCTGGGGAGTTTTTGCACTCATGTCCAGATAAATTGAGCTAGGCGATATAGTTAAATAACTATATCGCTTTTTATTTATAAAAGTTTCTTCTGTACGAATAATATTTGACTTAAGTTAAATAGTGAATAGAGATAGATAACTATAAGATATTTTTACATAGAACAGGATGAGGCTGTATTATTAGAGCTCGTTTAATTGCACCGATCTGCTTTAATCAAACAGGACACTTTAATAATGGAATATAATCCAATTGTTGAGGTGTTAAATGAAAAAACGAACAAATAGATTTTATACCACGGAGTTTAAGCAAGAGGCGGTCGCATTAGTCACCGAGCAAGGTTATAGCGTGTCAAAAGCGGCAGCGTCTTTAAGGATCACCGATAAATTACTTTATAACTGGAAAGCAAAATTCGACGCTGAGCAATCCAGTAGCAACTTGAATTCAGATGAGAGAGATGAGCTATTAAGGCTGCGAAAGGAAAATAAAGAACTTAGGATGGAGAAAGAGATCCTAAAAAAAGCCAGCGCCCTCCTGCTAAAGAAAACCAAGTAGCGTTTAAAACGATTAAGCAATTATCTTCACAGTTTCCCGTGCTGAAGCTCTGCAAGTTAATGAAAACAAGCCGTTCTGCCTATTACGCTTGGCTCAAACATCCTGCAAAACTGATCACCGCAAAACAACTTAGCCTGTACCGCAGAGCTAAAGTTATCTTTGAACAGAGTCACAATAGCTTAGGTTATAGAACGTTACGTAAACGGTTATGCAAAGAGGGCTTTAGTATGAGTGCATGGCTTAGCGTGGTCTAGTCGTCACTCAGCGTATCGCCTACAAAATCACCACAAAACGCAAACACAGTGATGCGGTAGCCGATAATTTGCTAAATCAAAATTTTAATCCTCATGCGCCTAACGAAGTTTGGGCGGGTGATGTGACTTATTCAAAAACAGGGGAAGGCTGGATGTATTTAGCCATCGTGATGGACTTATATTCTCGCAGTGTTTTTGGGAAAATTAAAGGCTGTAAAAAAGAATATGACCAAATAGAAAAACATTGTGAACCCGAAAAAAATAATTCAGATGCTAAAAAAGAACTTAAAAAAGAAAGTAGGCTTCACAATGCATTAACCAAACTCAAAAAACCACAAAAAAAATATGGAAATAAAAAATGGCATTGGACAGATGACCATTGCATAGGATTAGATTATAACATTACATCAGGCTCTCAAGGGCAAAATTTTATTAATGAATATTCCGATGTCATCAACTCACTAAAAGAAGAGTTGAATTATATATATTTATTAAAAAATAAACTTACTAATATAGCTGAAAATGCAGCAAAAGAAGCATTAAGTAAAGTAGCTATCAAAGCGGTAGCAAAACAAACTATGGGTAGCGTTGTTCCTGGTTGGGGAAATGGGGCAATGGCTTTGTGGACATTAGGTGATGTTGTTTACTCTGGTTTTGAGGTTACTTCAATAAAATCTGCAGCAGAAGATGGATTAGCACAGGTAAAAATTCTATCTGAAAAATCAAATGACATAAAATCATTAATTGAAGATATTCGTGATTATGAAAAACTCACTCCGGAAGAACAAAAACAGAAAGGACAAAAAATAGCAGCAATGACACAAGATTTATTAGCAACATTAAATGCTTGTGTTCGTGCAAGAAAATGTAATTTAGTCCCTTTTTCCAGTAAAAATCGGTATACAAAAGTTGAATCAGCCAAAGGCTCTGGAGGTGGATGTTGCAAAGGCCAAGTAGGACATCATTTAATTTATCAAAATATGTTAGCAAATGCTGGGTGTACAAAGAAATATAATCCTAATACCTCCCCTACTGTTTGCGTAGAAGGAACTTCTTGGCATACAGGAAGTCATGAACGTATACATAAAGCTATGGATAATGAAATAGCTGAATTAGCTAATAATAATGACAGCAATACTGTAACTATCCAACAAATTATAGAGGCGGCAACAAAGTCTCATAAAAAAGCATTTCCACTATCTCATTGTTCTAACGATTGTATAAAAAAACAGTTAACAGAACATTATTTAGAAATATGTGCACAAGCAAAAGTCCCTCTTAATAATGTCAATGGGAAAATAATTAAACCAAGTATAGAACAAATAAGGTAAACGATATGGTATATGTAAAAAAAGATTATTGGGATAAAGAATTTAAAACTTGGCTAATCACAGGATGTGCAATTCGAGATAAAAATATCATTTATCTTTGTTTGCGAAAAGATATTCCTTATGATGAGGCCTCTAAATTATGGGATAATGAGATCCCCTCAAAGTTAATATCAATTTATTTGGATACTCCAGAAACACCTATTGGTTCTACATATTTAGAAGGGTTTGACAGTCCTATAGTTGGTGTTAGTTTAAAGCCCAAAGCTCAAGGATTATTAGCCTCTAGAGGACATGATGGCGATGTTCTTTGCGTTGGTAGTGGAGCCAATTATCCACTAGAAAAAGTCACACCTAATATTTTTTCAGGTCTTACTAATATAAAATGTATTGATGAATATTCTTATCATGTGGGACTCGGAAGAAAAATATATAAACGTATAAATATTGGTCAATGGCATCTACTTGACAATGGCTTGCCTGATGGAAAAATGAACACCAATATGGGTTTTTCTGATTTAGATGGATTTTCTGAATTTGACATGTATGCAGTTGGTGGTGAAGGAGATGTCTGGCATTATACCAACGATAAATGGATTTCTTGTGGGTTTCCATCTAATGAACAATTAAGTGCAGTGCTCTGTGCCCCTGATGGTTACGTCTATATAGCAGGTGAAGGTGGAAACTTATGGCGAGGCCGAGAATTCCTCTGGGAGAAAGTTCATAGTGATAATTCAACTGTTTTGATTCATCAATTACGTTGGTTTGATAATAGATTATGGGCGTGTGACACCTATCACTTACAATGTTGGAATGGTGAAAAAATGATTCGCCCTGAACATAATGGAAAAACTGTTATTTGCTCAGGTCATATAGATGTACGTGATAACATTCTAATAGTAGCCGACTTATATAATGTGAAATTATATGATGGTTTAACTTGGAAAAATATAGTTTCTCCAGACTTATAATAAAATCAATATACTAATAAAAATATGCCAAATAAAAATTCCATATCTACAATAAACCCTATTATTAGACAACATTCTAATAATGCTATATTTTATTATAAAATAATTAATGAAAGTCGTTTTTCTTTACTTATTAATAAATATAAATTAAATCATTTTAATGCTCTATTAAATGCGAATATTGACGGATTGTTATGCGCAAAAAAACAAGGTATTAAGGAGTCATTATCATCACTAAGACGATGGAAAGGATATGAAGAATCGTTTATCTATACAATTATATTTAATCGAAATTACGAAATTCAAAAAATTAATGATTTCTGGATAATGATAAAAGAATTAGGAATCAACACGTTGAAAGGTGCTGTTGATGCTCTTCCTTTTTTAGGAATAAAAAATCATGATGAGTTCTTGTGTTTAATAAGAGAATTAGATGAAATATCTTTTATTTATAGCTCATTAAAGTTAAATCAAATTCATGCTAAAAAAATAAAAAGTAATGATATAATTGATTATTTAAACCACTCATCAAAAGAAATAAAAATAGCATTATGCCATTATATAAAAAACACTAATTCTAAGTACCTCACCGATGAGTTATGGTATTTGTTCAATAATCAATGTGATTTAGAGGTAAAATATTCAGCACTAGATTCTTTATGTTGGATCTCTCATGAGCATGAAAGGATAAATATCGAATTAACAAAATTACTTTTCCTTTTTTTAGAAGGAAATAGTGCTAATGTTACAAAAATAGAACTTCATGATGAATATATTGAAAACATTATACGTTTAATAGCATATACCTCGAAAGATAATTCAAATATCAATTCAAACACATCAATTCCTGATTATTTAAAAATAATATTTTATTCTAACTCTGGTTTCTCTGATGGATTACCATATTTAATTGACTATTTAAACACTCCTTATTTATCAAAACTTGCATTTAAAGGCATTTGTTTAATAGGTGGAATAGATATCAATAATCCCAAATATACTAATTCAATAGTTAATACAGAAATCGAGCCACCAATAAATAATAGATTGATTTTTTTATCCTCAGGAGTTAACGAAGTAAATAAATCCACTATCGAAAAAAAAATAAAATCAATCAATCTAAAAGGACGATTATTAAAAGGTATGAACATCAATGAAAATAATTGTAAGGAAATTTTAAAAAATGGATATCAAATAGAAAGACACATCTCAAGTTGGTACTTATCTAACTTCATTGAAGATTTTGGATATAAAGATACATGCCATTTTAATAGGTATAATTAATTATGATTAACTACATTACTGAAGATTTCGACAATATTCGTTATCAAGTAGCAACAGATAAAAAATTAGTAATTAGTTTCTGTGCCTCTTGGTGCAATAACTGTGAAGCATGGAAAGACACATTTTCTCTTTTATCAGAAAATTTTACTGATAATTGTTTCGTTTGGGTTGATATAGATGAACATCCCGAATTAGTAAGTGAAATAGATCTTGATATTATTCCTGTTTTATTAATACAAAACAAAGATGACATACATTTCCTAGGTCCGATTAGACCTGGTTTAAATACTATCATTGATATTTTAAACTCAAATAAAGTAATGAATATAGAGTTCGATCCAGGAATAAGGGATTTTTTTATTTATAACAACATAGACTAACTATTTAAATAAAATCATGTTCGAGTTGTATTACTTTCATACTTGAACATGAGTTAGATAGTATAAACAATTCATATAAATTTTTATATATAGCAAAAAACAGATTAATATAAGATCGTCTAAATATGGAACCATTAGTCTACTTCATAGGAAAGGAAAATAAATCTTCTATTAGCATACCTAATTTTAAATATTAAGAAATAATAGATAATACTCTATATCTTATCACATATTGCTTCTTGAATAAGTTATTTTAAAATATATCTTGCGCTATCGCTATGGCCCCTTTGATTTATTACTCGCTACAATACGCCCTGATGGGACGGAAATTCGCTTTGAATATGACTCACTCACTCGACTCAAAAAAGTCATCAACGCCACCGGTGATGTCTATTCTTATGAGCGTGATAAAGCCGGTCAAATCATTCGTGAAGTGGATTTTGCTGGACGTGAAATTCAATATCGCTATGACCGCTTAGGGCGACGTATTGCGACTCGTTATCCTGATAATCATGAACTCCGTTATCATTATGATGAGACAGGATTAGTCACCGAACAAAGCATTTGGCTTGCTGATGATATTGAGCATAAATGCCTTTCTACAACCACGTATCAATACAATGAACGTTTGCAACTTATTCGTGCCACCAATCCTGATTCGGTGGTGGAATTTGAGTATAACGACCAAGGACATTTATGTTGCGAGCGTATTAATGGACAAGAGATTACGCATCAATGGGATGAGGAGCACGATATTCTCACCCAAACCCGCTTTGGTGAGCGTGAACTTAATTATGCCTTTGGTCAACTTCATGAACTGACTTCACTGCAAGTCAATCAACATGCGCCCTTGCAGTTTAGCTACAACGCATTAGGCCAAGAGTTTTTACGCCAAAGCCAAGCGGGTTTTGCCAACTCCAGCCATTACACCGCCACCGGATTATTGGCCCATCAACGTGCAGGTCGAGGAACGGAGTCCTTTTTACAGTCATTACACGATAATCCACTTCAACCACCTATTTCGACCGATGTTCATCGAGGTTATCAATACGATAAAGCCTTTAATCTGGTCAATATCGATGATGCTCGCTGGAACCGCACACAATATCGCTATAACGCCAACGACCAAATTGTTGAAACCCAATACAGCAACCAATTTGAATGCCAAAGCGAGAAGTTTCAGTACGATAACAATCTGAACATCACAGAGCATCAGTTTATTCCATCTGATGCGCAAGGTGCGTTTTTACAACTGGCGCAGCAGCAACAAAAAGGCCGTGTCACTCGCCGTATCACCGCCAAAGGTTATCAAGACTACCACTACGACATTAATGGTCGATTAACGCAAAAAGTGGTTCATCAACACGGTTTTCGAGCAAAAACGTGGTATTACCAATGGAATACGCTTAATCAACTTATTGCCTGTTTTAATCCTGAAGGGGAATGCTGGCGCTACACGTACGATGCTTTTGGGCGACGCCTCAGTAAAAGTAAGGTAGTCGATAATCGCCCTATTTCACCGCCCAATTCACCGTTTAAAAATAAACGCATTCAGCGTGTCGATTACCTGTGGTCTGGCGACCAGATGGTGCAAGAAACTCCGATTTACGCCGATGGCACACCGGCTTATGATTCGCAAATCCAGTGGCTCTATCAACCCGGCGAAATCACTCCCACAGCCCGTTATCAACGTGGAAAACTGCATTATGTCGTCACTGACCATCAAGGCACTCCACGCGAAATCTTTAGCGAAAAAGGGATTATCAGTTGGGCAGGACGTTTAAATACCTGGGGACAAATGGCGTTTTGGCAATCTCATGATGATTATGCCGATAACGACTCCGAATATACCGAATGCCATTTTCGATTTGCGGGTCAATATGAAGATAAAGAAAGTGGCTTGTATTACAATCGCTTTCGCTACTATGATAAGGATACAGGGCAATATATTTCGCCTGACCCAATAGGATTATTAGGGGGCTTTAATCCGTATGGGTATGTGCATTGTCCGACTGGGTGGGTTGATCCGTTTGGGTTGGCGGGTTGTCCAATTAGAGAAATAAATGGTACAAAAATATATGGTAAAGGGCAAAAAGATGGAACTCCTGGTCACGATCAATTTTCTGAAGTAATAGCTAACAAATTAGCAATGAGTGGTCAATTTAAAGCTATTTATTTAAATAGATCATATTCTTTTGCTTTAGGAAAAAGAATATCAGCAAGACGCCCCGATGTTATGGCTATTGATATACACGGTAAAATTCATGCCATAGAATTAGCTTCCAAAACAGACATGGGAACAAAGTTACCATTGCTTACATCACGAAATCATGAGGTAATAAGTAAGTTACCAACTAAACAACAAGGAAAAATCCTTATTCTTGAGCATGAATATAAGCATAAAGATATAAAAGAGATATTAGATAAATTAATTCTGGATATATTAAGAAATAATAATTAGGAGAAAAGATGTACTCAGGAATCGCTTTATACAATACTGAAAAATTGAATTCAAAAAATGCTCTTGATTTAGCTGAAACCTTTTTTAAAATTTTCGATCTAATAATAACATCAGCAGGATATTACAAAAAGATAGAATATGGTGCATATAAAGGTGAGCATGATATAGTTATGGGCTCACTTTCAGATTTAAAAAAACAAATAGGAGAAAATAATACTATTTCATTTAGAATATATTCAGAAAAAAACGATATAAAACCATGGTATGCTTCTTTTGGTTATACAACAGAGCAACTTCTAGGGTTTTCTTATATTGATATCCAATACCCATCTATATGCAATGAATCCAAACTCATTACTAAATATATTAACTCATTCGACCCTAATATAACTTTTTCATATGGAATTAATTATTCTTGTGAAAAGGTTACTACAGCATTTTACTATGCAACAGATACTAATTTATCAAGCATATATCTTTATGAAAAAACGTCATTATTTGAAGAGGAATGTCCTGGTAGATTTAAAGGAAAAGCCAGATACAAAGCCTCTATGTTAAGAATGGTCTATCCAGTTAATATTATCAACTCAAATCACCTTGATATTATTATTAATAATATCACTTTAAAAGAATGGATATTCAATAATAAAAAAAATGGTTCTATAATAAAAATGAAGAATAATATGTGGTTATGGTTAGTTGATAGTAATCAAATTGACAGAATTAATAAAACTCTTGGTGAAACTGGAGTTTTAATATCATGGTCACCACTGCATTTAGAAAAGAAAAAACGAAAACTACCATAACTATAAATATTTAAAAGTATGTTATTTTAATTTTAAAAAATATAAATTAACTATCATAAATTATGGTTATTCCTATAAACACTATAAAAGACCTAATTAATATATTTTTTAAATCCTATTAAATTATTAGCAGGCTTTAATCCGTATGGGTATGTGCATTATCCTACTGGGTGGGTTGATCCATTTGGGTTGGAAGGGTGTCCCTGGGAAAAAATTGATAGTTTTAGAGCAAAGATGCAACTACCCGTTCTTGGAAGGAGAATTCCTACTTCTAATGATGGATTACAAACTGTTGCTTTTGTTTCTATTGAAAATAGTCAATTTTTTGGTATGAATAGACTAGCCATCCCAGGATTAGAATTCGCTTCTAAACGAAAAGAATGGTTTAGAAAAATATACAAAAGTACAGGCGTAGAACCATCAACAATTTCAAAAGTAGCTGCAGATGCTGAAGGACTTTCATTGGTCAGAGCATATAAGCGCATTACGAAGAATGGTGGGCAGATGCCAAAAGAAGTCACAATATTCGTTGAACGACCAACATGTGATTTTTGTAAGAACTACTTACCATTATTAAGAGAGTCAACGTGAATTACTTTGAGTTTAGCGATCCGGATGGGAAAATTTCTAAAAACTTTCACCTGGAAAAATATAGTCTTTTTTTTCTATCCTACCCAGAAAATAAACATATTTGGACTAAGTCTCACACAACTCTGGCTAGTCGTTACTTTTCTGAGAATGGAAAGATTATTTCCACTTTATTTTATTCTCATAATGTAGCACAAGGAAGTTTTTCATTACTTTATAGCCATGGTAGCTCAGGGTTCTACTCTTTAGGAGATAAAAGCAAAATGAATCAGTTAATTGATTTGGATGGGCAACTTGATCTTATATTTACAGGGGCTTGTATCTCCCCAGAAAAAGCATTCTTAGTAATAGAAGATTTTTCTAAAAACCCGTTAGAGCTATCAAAAAAAATTGATTGGATTAACACTAAAGATGTAGACATGACAGAAAAATATAAGTTACTAGGATTAGAAGACTAACATTAATGTTATCTGTAATTAAATTATTATTTAATTACAATGAAAATATAATTAACTCTCATATTTAACATCAAGAATATTAATATTTTCATTGCACTGTGTAACACAACCTCGGCTACATAAGCTATGTAAGCCATAAATTTAATTCAGATCATCCTTTAAGGTAACTCAACTTCACTGATACTCGGTGTTGCATTCGTGCTACCTTGATAAATATTGGCATATCCTTGCTGTGGATAAATAACCACGGCATTTTTTTCAATATCAAAATCGCAGTTAGTCATCTTAGGCATAAAGACTGCTTGTTTATTCTTAGCATTAACAACCCAGATACCACCTGATTCACAGTCCCTTCCTAACTGAGTTTGTACCACGCTATATCGCCCTTCCTCAGCTAAAAGCTCACATGAAATAGACTCATTACACCCCTCAAAAGGTGAAAATCCCTCTGAAGTCTTTACCGTTTCCAATTCATCCCAAGTTACTGCATAAGCATTTATAGCTAACAGTGATAAACTTAATCCTAGGGTCAATTTTAGCTTCTTGTTCATTACGACATCCTATTTTGTCAAATTTCAATGAAAAACATAAATTATCTTAATATTGTAGCCGTTTTTTCTGATCTTTTTATCTCATTCACTCTTATAACTAATTTATCAAAATACTTTCTTTTCTTACCAATGAGCACTGAATTTAATCTATCACTTTATGGTATTACCTGAACAATGATTATACTTGGGTGAAAGAAACTGGAAAGATAAATAATAAAAAGCACTACCGCATCTTATTGATAATCAATAAGGATATTTATAAGAGACTGGGTCAACTTCAATCAAGATGACATCTGCTTAAGCATGTTAATACAATAAGCTTGGTGTAGTGCAATGAACATTACCTATCCTGAAAATCGTTATTTAGTTCATTTTCCAGAAAATCCAACATATTGGTTAAACGCCAATTCAATTGAAAATCAAATGGAGCTGATGTAAATCTACCAAACGTACATCCCTACGCTTCTGATATTAGAGTAGCCATTCTTGACGGTGGACTTCCTGATAGACATGTATTAGAACCATGGGTATCAAACTATAATCTTTCTGATCCGTTAGCAAATGATTTACCTGATGGGCCATCACATGGTTTGGGTGTAACTTCCGCTTTTCTTTTTGGCCCTCTTTGGCCTGATGAAGAAGCACCCAGACCATTTTCATATGTCGATCACTATAGGGTTTTAGACGAAAAAACTACAGAAGAAGACCCATATGAACTTTATAGAACACTTTCACACCTAGAAGACATATTATTATCTAGACAATATGAATTCATGAATCTAAGTTTAGGGCCTGATCTACCTATTGATGATGATGAAATTCATCCATGGACTTCATTAATTGATAATTATTTATCTGATGGTGAAACTTTTCTGACAATCGCAGCAGGGAATAATGGTAACAGTGACAATTCATTAGGGTTAGATCGGGTTCAGGTTCCGTCTGACTGTGTAAATGCTCTTTCCGTAGGAGCCACTGATCAAGTTGATTCTGAATGGAAACGAGCATCTTATAGCGCAGTGGGCCCTGATCGATCTCCTTGTTTAGTAAAACCTGATCTTGTTACTTTTGGTGGGACACCAAACAATATTTCCATATACCAAGTTCTATTGATTTTGGAAAGTTAACACCTATTTGTGGAACAAGTTTTTCAGCGCCTTATCTTCTACGATATGCTGTTGGTATACGTGCAATTTTAGGGTATGAAATATCGACATTAGCAATTAAAGCTCTACTGATTAATTCAGCAGATCAATCAACGCATGAAAAAACAGAAGTTGGTTGGGGGAAAATACCCGATTTAATTAGTCAAATTGTCGAATCCCCAGATGGTACCGCTAAAATTCTATATCAAGGTGAACTCTACCCTGGCAAATATCTTAGGGTTCCATTACCAATACCGAAAAATGGAATAACTGGAAAGGTAAAAATTAAGGCAACCTGTTGTTTTTCTAGTCCAGTTGATCCTCAAGACACATCTATGTATACAAAAGCAGGTATAGAAATTACATGGCGACCAACACCTGATAAAACAGATACATTTTTTAAACAGAAAACAGTTGCGACTGAAGCTGAATTACGTTCGGATGCTGGAAAATGGGAGTCTGTTTTGCATGAAGAAAAAGGAAAGTTAGGAAGTAGTCTCAATGATCCGTGTTTTGAAATCCATTAAATGGCAAGAGATGGAGGTGATCGGATATCTGGTTCTAAAGCATCTATTATTAAATATGCTTTTATAGTATCTCTCGAAGCACCCAAAACACCGGATATCTTTACTAATATTCTTAAATCCAATACAAAATTAGTAGAAATACAGCCTAGACTTCCAATCCCTATCCCTGTAAAAATTTAACATACACCATACAACCATCTTTACGTTCAGAGATAAAGATGGCTTATTTTATTATTAGAAATTCACACTAACCACATTTCCTACTCTACACCTCCAACTCATCCATATAGTCCGCATACCACTGCATCATTTCTCTGCGTCCATCCATATACTGAGCATGGTTATAAGTTCCACGGATCGCGTTCTTATCGATATGTGCGAGCTGGGTTTCAATCCATGCAGAGTTATATCCCTTCTCATGCAAAATCGTGCTCATTGCGTGGCGGAGGCCATGTTCTGTTAGCCATTCTTTATACTCCAATCAATAACCTAATTTAAATTGCCTTTAATGGATTGCTCGACTTCGCAAAACTAAAAGGTGAAATCTCCCTCTCCCTATTCGCATCCAAATAATCTGCCCACCATTGCACCATCAGTCGCCTTTCTTCAATATGCTCCGCCTTATGAATATAAGCCGCCCTCACTGAATTACACTCTTGGTGGCTCATCTGCCTTTCTACTGCATCCTTAGACCACAAGCCTGACTCAATCAACGAGCTACACGCCATTGTTCTAAAACCATGCCCACACACTTCTGTCTTATTGTCATACCCCATCACACGTAATGCGTTGTTTACTGTATTTTCACTCATTGGTTTTCTTGGATTGTGATCACCGATAAAGATCAGCTCGTGGTTACCGCTGAATTGGTAGATCTGTTTTAAGATTTCAATAACTTGTCGGCTTAAAGAAAATAAATGAGGTGGTACGCATTTTTGATCCGCAATGGGAGTGTTTAACGCCTTCTATCGCTTCTCTTTCAGCGGGGATCGTCCACATAGAATTTTCAAAATCGATTTCATCCCAACGAGCAAAGCGCAATTCACTGGAACGAATGAAGACTAACAAGGTAAGTTTGACGGCAAGTTTAGTTAAAGGTCTTCCCTTATAATCATCAATGCGTTGTAAGAACTCAGGTAGGCGTTTAAGCTCTAATGCAGCTCTGTGAACTCGTTTACCAGTGGCAACTGCGCCAGTCATGTCTTGCGCTGGGTTATAGTCGATTAAACCACTTTGTACGGCATAACGCATTATAGCTGTCACACGTTGTTGTAGACGTGCAACCACCTCAAGACGTCTAGACATCTCTACGGCTTTAATAGGTTCGAGGAGATCACGAGTTTTCAGTTCCGCAATATTGCATTTACCAATAACTGAAAAAATATTGTCTTCAAGGCTTTTGAGTACCCGATGGCTATGCCCCTCTGCTCACTTCTTATTGGTTGCATGCCAATCACGTGCAACCTTCTCGAATGTATTAAATTCCTTTTGTTGCTCTTCTTTTACTTCTTTGCGTTTTTCACTAGGATCTACTCCGTTAGCGACAAGTTTTCTTGCCCCATCTCGTTTTTCACGGGCACCGCTAGGGAGACATCAGGGTATACACCAAATGCTAGCATCTTTTCTTTACCGCTAAAGCGATAACGAAAGCGTCAATATTTAGAACCATTGGGGTGAACCAGAAGAAATAATCCTTTACCATCTGTCAGCTTATACGCTTTATCTTCAGGTTTTGCAGAACGGATCTTAGTATCGGAAAGTGCCATTTTAACTGTCTTCGCAACCGAATTGTGGGTGTATAACCTTATCGAATCGGCATACCCACATCATTCACCTCATATCGGATGAGTTGAGTATACGTGGTAAAATTAAAATACGAGGAAAAGCCTTATAAATCATGGAGTTCATGCATAAAAAAAGACGCTTTAAGCGTCTTGTTTTTGGTGCCGAAGGCCGGACTCGAACCGGCACACCCGAAGGCGGTTGATTTTGAATCAACTGCGTCTACCAATTTCGCCACTCCGGCACTGAAGTGTTTTTGGAAAACCTGCCCATTATACTTGTGTGAAGCCCCCTCGCAACAATTATTGTTAGTTTTCAGCTTGATTGGCGAAAAAAACTGCATTTGTGGTTTGTGGTTACAGTAAAAACACAATTGTTGCGTCGTTCAAAAACCGCTATCGTGTAGGTTTAAGTCGTATTGTATCAATCATCAAAACTTTTTGAGGCAATTCTATTCAGTTTCACTTTTATTTATTCTCTCTTCTCTGCTTCACCCTCTATTTTATTCTCACTTTTTAAAAGACAATTAATATTAAATATATTTATTTACTCTTCTATAGCAATACCTTATTTAAAATAAAATAGTCTTTAATTATTATTCAATATAAGTGATATATTTATTTTTATATAGCGATAAGTAAAAAAAGGATCAAAACTTGGGTTAGTGTTTTGATCCAACAGTACTACTAAACGAGGGCTTAGTTTTATTTTAATGACTATAAGTTATTTTTATAGCGTCACTGCCCTTTTCTTCCCTGGTGTGAGGAAGCAGGTAGTTATATTTTATATGATAAATACACGTCTTTATCTATACTGTGTTTTATTGATATAAAGGTACTTATTACTAAATTAATAAACTTAATTTTAAAAAAAAGGGTCTAATCTTTAATATAATGATGTTGAAATATTACTAATAACATATAACTTATTTATTATTTATTATTTATTATTTATTATTTAAGAGGCTAGTTTATAATATACCTTTTATTACTCCACTCTATTATTGCTGTGTTATCTTTGCGCTGTCACACTTATATTTTCAGTCTCTCGACTTGATGAAGCTATAATAAGTTTAATTTCACAATCTCACAATCTCACAATCATTAAATTATTACAAAATATGACACAGACTAATATTATTTTTATAAAACACCAAATACAGATCAATTTAAGATAAAGATAAGATTAATAATTTATAAAAACTACCAAACAAAGAGCGAAACACCATTCGTTAACATTTTCTTGATATACATATCCTAACTTAATAATAAAGAAAAGCTAATAATAGGACTAAAAATGCACGATAAATGAGGAAGATTGTAACTTAACAGTAATACTTATCTCATTTTTAGATGAGAAATAGGAGAGAAATAGCTTTTTATAATGCAGTTTTTCTTCACTATCTTTATATCAGAGACAATTTAACACATTTAATGCCAACTTTTTGATAACCGGCTCTTGCACTGATAGACATTCTTATTTCTGATAATATAATCAAAATTTGGTTTAAATCTGATTAGAAGGTGTTGTTATGGGCATTGTTGGCTGGATTATTACAGGTATATTTGTTGGTATTATCTTAGGTGCCGTATTAAAAATGATAAAGAAAAAATAGCGCGATAAGAAAGGCACCAATTTAAAACATAAACCACTTATGTTGATCGCATTCCTTTCACCTCACTGACTTCTGTTGAAAGTAAAAATGAAAAAACATTTTCTAAAATATCTTATGATCCCGGTCGCTTTGCTGACATTGAATGCGTGTAGCCAGCGTTCATCATTACCACCAGCAACACAGCCTTCTATGTTAAATCAGCAGAATAATGTACCTGAACTAGCACAGTGGCCGACAGCATTAAGCCCCAATGTAAGCAATGCGCGTGTGTTGTTTGATAAATATGCATCGCAGATTTACCAAAAGAGTAATCCCCAAGGCATGGTTATTGTTATGATCAATAACTCTCAAACCTTAAACCGATCTTTTGGAACAACAACCCCAGAAAGCCGTCATGCACCATCAATGAACTCACTTATTCGCATTGCTTCGATTACAAAATTAATGACCAGTGAAGTCATGCTAAAGCTACAAGATGATGGAAAATTATTAGTTACTGATCCACTGCAAAAATATAGCTATTACGGCGTCGATATCCCATTAGTCAGTACTCAATCCCCTATCCGTCTTTATCATTTAGCAACCCATACTAGTGGTTTTCCACGAGAACAACCCGGTGGAAAATGGGGCAGACCTGTTTTTATTTGGCCGACCCATGGCGATCGTTGGAATTGGTTAAAAAAAGCGACATTAACATCGCCCGCAGGTGATCAAGCGTCATATTCAAATTTAGCCTATGACTTATTAGCGGATGCCTTAGTGAAAGCATCAGGTAAAAGTTATCCACAACTTTTAAAACACTATGTCACTCAACCCGCAGGTATGACCAATACCACATTGACGCCGACGCCCACACAGTGTCAGCGATTATTAATCGGATATAAACCAAGTCCATGTTCTGACACGATCGCAGCAGCGGGAAGTGGTGGCGTGTATTCAACGCCAGCAGATATGCAACGTTGGATGCAAGGCTTTTTGACCTCTCATAATGCGGTGAGAAAACCAACGGCGAGCAAAGAACAGTCTGTCTATTTTCCTCGTAATCAACTTTCTTCAATAGAAGGTATGGATGTTGCAGGGCGTGCCGATGGTATTGGTTTAGGTTGGGTCTATATGGCGCCAGCAAATGGAATTCCGGCTATTTACCAAAAAACAGGGGGTGGCGGCGGGTTTAATACTTATATGGCAACCATACCTGAATTAAATATTGGTGTATTTGTCGTTATCACTCGTAAGCCAAATGGCACTAAATTTAGTGAAGTAACTCAAGGCACAAATGCCCTTGTCCGCGCGCTGGCAAAAGATTTTTATCAGTGATCCATGCCCAATAGTAATAAAAAAGCGCCTTGTAGGGCGCTTTTTATTTTCAGACTGACATTATTTTCTGGTTAATATGACTTAGCGATTACGCTTCATCAATAACCATAAACTCAACGTTAAGAAGAGGATCCCCGGCACCAATGCTGCAATCACTGCCGGTATACCATAAACCAGGCTTAATCGCCCTGACACCTCATTGACGATATAGAATAAGAAACCAAAAGAAATCCCGGTTAAGACTCTTAATCCCATTGGCACAGTACGTAGTGGGCCAAAGATAAATGACAATGCCATCAACATCATGACTGCAACAGAGATAGGTGCAAAGATTTTTTTCCAGAAGTTGAGCTCATAGTTTGCTGATTCTTGTCCACTCTGTTTTAGATATTTAACGTATTGATAAAGCCCACTGATCGATAATGCATCAGGATCTAACGCCACAACGCTTAATTTTTCTGGCGTTAATCGTGTTGGCCATTCAAGTGATACCTGTTTTTTACCGGTGATTTTTTGTGGATCAGTTAAATCTGACTGCTCAACCTGTTTTAACATCCACGTTTTTTTATCCACATCATAGGTTGCACTTGATGCATAACGTACTGTTTCTAGTTTTCTATCATTATTAAAATCATAGAGAGTGATGCCTTGCATCTCATTTTGGCTCTTTATTCTGTTGATATGAATAAATTGGTTGCCATCTTTAGCCCACATACCGCGGTTAGTCGAAACTAAAGAATTCCCCATAATTTTTTCTGCACGATAGTTACGTGCGTATTGTTCACCTTGTGGTGCCCCCCACTCGCCAATCAGAACCGTTAGCAACACTAATGGAATCGCTGTTTTCATTACGGAGCCTGCGATTTGCAAACGGGTAAAACCTGATGCTTGCATCACCACCAGCTCACTGCGTGTTGCTAATGCGCCTAACCCTAATAATGCTCCGAGTAACGCGGCCATGGGGAAGAAGATCTGCACGTCTTTAAGGATATTTAAAATAGCATAAATACCCGCATCAAGTGTGGTGAAATCTCCTTGCCCTACTTTACGGAGTTGATCGACAAACTTGATAATGCCCGATAATGAAACAAGCAAAAATAGTGTCATCAAAATCGACTGTAAAATAGTACGCCCGATATATCTATCTAATACACCAAACATCAGGCAACTCCTTTCTTAAAGCGAGCTCGGAATTTACGCATAGGCAAGGTATCCCAAATATTTAATAAGATAGCTAAGCCAAGATAAACACCATTAACGCTCCACATCGCAATGAGGGGATCCACTTTTCCTTTTTCGCCATTAGAATGCAACGAACTTTGTAATAAGAAAAAGACCAAATAAAGCAACATTGCAGGTAACATGCTTAATACACGACCTTGGCGTGGATTTACCTCGCTTAAAGGCACCACCATCACAGCCATAATGACAACAGAGAAAATTAGAGTTAATCGCCAATGGAATTCAGCAATAGACTCTGTTTCATTAGAATGCCAAAGTTCAGTCATCGTTTTTTGCTCTACACGATTGCTACTAATAGTCGATTCACGATGTCCGATAACAGCTTGGTAGTCATTAAAATCAGTGATACGAAAATCACGTAATACAGCCGTACCTTCATAGCGAGTTCCCTCACTGAGTACAACAATCTGATTTCCGTTAGGCAATTCCTTGGTATAGCCTTTATCTGCCACCACAACAGACGGGCGCTGATCTTGTGTTGGGCGTAACTGTGCGAGGAACACATCTTGGAATTGGTTACCTTTCACGCTACCAAGATAAAGCACCATATTACGATCATTGGACATTTTAAATTGTCCTTCCATCAAGGCTGCTAAACTTGGGTTCGCCTTGGCATCTTCAAGCACTTGCTCTTGATGTGCTGATGACCATGGAATAAGCCAAATCACATTTCCTGCTGCTAATGCGCTAGTCAGTAATGAAAGCAACAGTGCGGCTTGCACTAAGGCTTTTTTACCTATCCCGCACGCATTCATGACGGTTATCTCACTTTCAACATAAAGTTTGCTGTAAGTCATCAGAAGCCCAAGAAAAAGGCTTAGTGGAAGAATAAGCTGTGCCATCTCGGGAATTCCCAGCCACAGCAGAGAAATCACAAGGTTTGTAGGAATGTTACCTTCTACAGCAGCCCCTAAAATCTCAACCAGTTTCTGGCTAAAGAAGATAAGCATCAGAATAAATAAGATGGCTATCTGACTTTTAAGGGTTTCCCGAGCTAAATATCGAATTATAATCACGCTAGTTATGCCTGTGAAAACTTGTCTTTTTGCAGGAAAATCGCTAACTTCGTTGTATATCTATCATTTGTGCATCTCAGTTAGACATTCTTGCAGCCCAAATGATATCAAAACATGCTATAAACAGGTTCCCAATAAGAACAAGCTTATAAGTTAGCTAAATTAGTTGTGTTCAATTAATGCATTTAGCTTAACATAAAAAGTAAACTTTCTATGGGGTAGATTAATGCGGATCACTATTCTAAACGATACTTTCCGTTTTTGTCTTTAATATTCAGGAGAACGCATGGAGTTTAATGTAAAAAGCGGCAGCCCAGAGAAACAACGCAGCGCTTGTATTATCGTGGGGGTGTTTGAGCCTCGTCGTTTATCTCCGATCGCGGAGCAACTTGATAAAATCAGTGATGGCTATATCAGCGCCTTGTTACGTCGAGGTGAACTGGAAGGCAAAGTTGGGCAATCACTGCTGTTACATCATGTACCTAATGTTCTCTCTGAGCGCGTTTTACTGATCGGTTGCGGTAAAGAGCGTGAGTTGGATGAACGTCAATATAAACAAATCATTCAAAAAACCATTAACACGCTCAATGAAACTGGCTCAATGGAAGCGGTTTGCTTTCTCACTGAGTTGCATGTTAAAGGTCGTAATAACTACTGGAAAGTACGTCAAGCGGTTGAGACTGCAAAAGACTGCCTCTATACCTTTGATCAACTAAAGAGCAATAAGACAGAACTACGTCGCCATTACGTAAAATGGTCTTTAATGTACCTACTCGTCGTGAACTACCTAGTGGTGAACGTGCCATTGCTCACGGTTTAGCCATCGCATCAGGTATTAAAGCATGTAAAGATTTAGCAAACATGCCACCCAATATCTGTAATGCCGCTTATTTAGCTTCTCAAGCGCGTCAATTGGCAGACTCCTCTTCAAATGTTTCTACGCGTGTTATTGGCGAAGAGCAAATGAAAGAGCTCAACATGAACGCTTACCTTGCGGTAGGCCAGGGCTCTCAAAATGAATCTTTAATGTCTATCATTGAGTACAAAGGCAGTAAAGATCCTGAAGCTCGCCCAATCGTATTGGTCGGTAAAGGGCTGACATTTGACTCGGGTGGTATTTCTATCAAACCTGCTGATGGCATGGATGAGATGAAATATGACATGTGTGGTGCCGCAACAGTCTATGGCGTGATGCGTGTGGTTGCAGAACTACAATTACCGATTAACGTTATTGGTGTACTTGCGGGTTGTGAAAATATGCCGGGTGGAAAAGCCTATCGCCCTGGTGATATCTTAACAACTATGTCCGGCCAAACCGTTGAAGTATTAAACACTGATGCTGAAGGCCGCTTAGTTCTATGTGATACGTTAACTTATGTTGAGCGCTTTGAGCCTGAGTTAGTTGTCGATATTGCAACATTAACAGGTGCATGTATGGTGGCTTTAGGGCATCACTACAGCGGATTAATGTCTAATCATAATCCGTTAGCACATGAGTTAATGAATGCATCAGAGCAAGCGGGTGATCGCGCTTGGCGTTTACCATTAGGCGATGAGTTCTATGAACAAATTGAATCTAATTTTGCTGATTTAGCCAATACAGGTGGCCGTTTAGGTGGCGCAATTACCGCTGGTTGTTTCTTAGCGCGTTTTGCAACGAAATATAACTGGGCTCACTTGGATATTGCAGGTACAGCATGGCGCTCTGGTAAAGCAAAAGGTGCAACAGGTCGTCCTGTTTCTTTACTGTCTCAGTTTTTACTTAATCGCGCGGGTTTGAATAGCGACGAGTAATACCGCATAATTATCAGGGTTAAGGTATTACCCTATTATTATGGTAAATAGAGCAGACTCCAAGAAGGGTATTGCAACGCAATACCCTTCTGTTATCGGGATATCATGAAAAACGCCACGTTTTATTTAATGGAACACCCATCAATACATGACGATTTACAGGCTCATGAGTGGCTTGCCTGTCAACTTACTGCTGAACATTGGCGATTAGGCAAACGAATTTTGTTAGTTTGTGAGTCTCAGGCTCAAGCAGAATTGCTTGATGAGGCATTATGGGCAAGAGAACCTCATCAGTTTGTTCCTCATAATCTTGCAGGTGAAGGCCCTCGTTATGGCTCTCCTGTTGAATTATGTTGGCCTGGAAAACGTGGTAATGCACCTCGTGATCTTCTGATTAATTTACAATCACAATTCGTAGACTTTGCCACAGCTTTCCATGAAGTGATAGACTTTGTACCTATTGATGAACAATTGAAACAGTTGGCGCGTGAACGATATAAAATTTATCGTAGCGTCGGCTTTACTTTGACAATGGCTACGCCGCCAACCTATTGAATACGTAAAAAATATGGAAAATAAATCCGCACCGAAAGAGCCATCGCTCGACACAACTTATAATCCAGCAGAGATTGAACAACCTCTGTATCAACATTGGGAAAAAAACGGCTACTTTAAAGCCAATGGCGATACAACGAAAGAAAGCTTTTGTATCGTGATCCCACCACCAAATGTCACTGGTAGCCTACATATGGGCCATGCTTTCCAGCAGACCATTATGGATACCATGATCCGTTATCAACGCATGCAAGGTAAAAACACCTTATGGCAGTCAGGAACTGACCATGCGGGTATCGCAACTCAAATGGTTGTTGAGCGTAAAATTGCTGCTGAAGAAGGTAAAAATCGTCATGACTATGGTCGTGATGCATTTATCGACAAAATTTGGGAGTGGAAAGCGGAATCAGGCGGTAATATTTCTAACCAAATGCGTCGTTTAGGTAATTCTGTTGATTGGGAACGTGAACGTTTCACCATGGACGAAGGTTTATCTAAAGCGGTTAAAGAAGCCTTTGTGCGTTTACACAAAGAAGACCTTATCTACCGTGGTAAACGCCTTGTTAACTGGGATCCTAAATTACACACGGCGATTTCTGATCTTGAAGTCGAAAACCGTGAAGTTAAAGGTTCAATGTGGCACTTGCGTTATCCTTTAGCGGATGGGGCAAAAACAGCTGAAGGTAAAGATTACCTCATTGTTGCAACTACTCGCCCAGAAACCATGTTAGGTGATACTGGTGTTGCGGTTAACCCAGAAGATCCACGTTATAAAGATTTAATTGGTAAAGAAATTATTCTACCAATCGTCAACCGCCGTATTCCTATTTTAGCGGACGAACACGCGGATATGGAAAAAGGTACTGGTTGCGTAAAAATCACCCCTGCCCATGACTTTAATGACTATGAAGTTGGACGTCGTCATCAATTACCAATGATTAATATCATGGATTTTGATGGTAATATCCGTGTTAGCGCAGAAGTATTAGACACCAACGGTGTTGAATCTGACGTTTATAGCACTGAAATTCCAAAAGCCTACCAAGGCATGGAACGTTTCGCAGCACGTAAAGCGATGGTTGCTGAATTTGAACGTTTAGGTTTATTAGAAGAGATCAAACCTCACGATTTAACCGTACCTTACGGTGACCGTGGTGGTGTTGTTATCGAGCCTTTACTGACAGACCAATGGTATGTTCGCGCGGCACCTTTAGCAAAACCCGCAGTTGAAGCTGTTAAAAATGGTGATATCCAATTTGTACCAAAACAGTACGAAAACATGTACTTCTCATGGATGAATGATATCCAAGATTGGTGTATTTCTCGTCAACTGTGGTGGGGTCACCGTATCCCTGCTTGGTACGACAATGAAGGCAATGTCTATGTAGGTCGTGACGAGGAAGAAGTTCGTCGTGAAAACAATATCGCCGCTGATGTCGTATTACGCCAGGATGAAGACGTACTCGATACATGGTTCTCATCCGCACTGTGGACATTTTCAACATTAGGCTGGCCTGAAAACACCGAAGCACTAAAAACATTTCACCCAACAAATGTGTTAGTCAGTGGCTTTGATATCATTTTCTTCTGGATCGCTCGCATGATCATGATGACCATGCACTTTATCAAAGACGAAGACGGCAAACCGCAAATTCCATTTAATACAGTTTATATGACAGGGCTTATTCGTGATGAAGAAGGCCAGAAGATGTCAAAATCCAAAGGAAACGTACTTGATCCTCTGGATATGATCGACGGTATTTCATTAGAAAATTTATTAGAAAAACGTACTGGCAATATGATGCAGCCACAAATGGCTGAAAAAATTGCTAAACGTACTAGCAAAGAGTTCCCAGAAGGTATTGAAGCACACGGCACAGATGCCCTACGCTTTACCTTAGCCGCACTAGCTTCAACTGGTCGCGATATTAACTGGGATATGAAACGTCTATCTGGTTACCGTAACTTCTGTAACAAGTTATGGAACGCAAGCCGCTTTGTTCTGATGAATACGGAAGATCAAGATTGTGGCTACCAAGGTGGTGAGATGACATTCTCACTGGCTGACCGTTGGATCTTAGCTGAATTTAACAATACCGTTAAAGCCTATCGTGAGGCGTTAGACAACTATCGTTTCGATATCGCTGCGGGTATTTTATATGAGTTCACTTGGAACCAATTCTGTGACTGGTATCTTGAACTATCAAAACCTGCGGTACACAAAGGTAATGATGCACAAAAACGCTCAGCACGTCATACACTGATTGAAGTGTTAGAAGGCTTACTGCGTCTTGCACATCCAATCATTCCATTTATCACAGAGACAATTTGGCAACGCGTGAAGGAAGTGAAAGGCATTGAAGGTGAAACCATCATGCTACAAGCTTTCCCAGAGTTCGATGCTTCACTGGTAGATGAACAAGCACTTAACGATCTTGAGTGGATCAAAGAAGTTATCGTTGCCGTTCGTAATATCCGTGCTGAAATGAATATAGCCCCAGGTAAACCACTTGATGTTATTTTACGTGGTGCGGATGACAATGCTAAGCGCCGTGTCAATGACAATATTGGTTTCTTAAAAGCCATGGGTCGTTTAGCGGATATTCGCCCATTAGCAGAAGGTGAAGAAGCGCCATTATCAGTGACTAAACTGGTTAGCGGTGCAGAATTGCTGATCCCAATGGCGGGCTTTATCGATAAAGATGCAGAGCTTGCACGTTTAGATAAAGAGCTGGAAAAAGTAGAAAAAGATATCTCAACTTTAGACAGCAAATTATCTAACGATGGCTTTGTAAACCGTGCGCCAGAAGCGGTTGTTGCTAAAGAGCGTGAACGCTTAGCGACATGCTTAAGTGCGAAAGAGAAGCTAATTGCACAGAAAGTCTCTATCGCCTCTTTATAAGCACTATCGCTTTAAAGACCCTGATATTGATAATGAAAACCCGCGTTTATCGCGGGTTTTTACTTAGTCTCTTTCAGTCAGAAAATAAAACCATTTTTCACTTAATTTCTTATTATTTACGGTTCTATTCTCGTAAATACGCCCTTTCATCCCTTATTTTCGCTTAAATTTAATCACTCACTAAAATATAACGCTAGAAATAAAGTGGAAAGTTAAGCAATGAGGAGGGGCTAACGGTTTACAAACACGCTTAATCAATTAAGATAGTTTTTGTAGCCATCCGTGCTACTTTCAATGAAGAAGTTCCTTTCCGGTGCTCTCTCAATAAATAATCAAAAAATATTCTACTAATAAGTGAAAACGATGAGTGCAACTATGACTGCAACCCAAACTATAAACTCAAATATTGTTATCCGAGCCATTGAAGAAAAAGACAACGCAGGTATTGCACGCGTTATTCGTGAAGTCTCAGCAGAGCACGGTTTAACTGCCGATAAAGGCTTTGCGGTTGCCGATCCAATTTTAGATACCCTCTATGAAGTTTATCATCAGCCACGCAGTGCTTACTGGGTTGTTGAAATGGATGGAGAAGTTGTTGGTGGAGGGGGTGTCGCACCACTTGCTGGTGGCGATGGCAATACTTGTGAACTACAAAAAATGTACCTTTCATCCAAATTACGTGGCAAAGGTATTGCGAAAAAAATCGTTCTGCAATCTCTTGAATTTGGTAAAGAGCAAGGCTTTAGCCGTTGCTATTTAGAAACCACTGATATCTTAAAAGCGGCTGTCGGTTTATACGAAAAACTAGGATTCGAATTTATTGATGAAGCATTAGGCAATACTGGACATAGTGATTGTGAGATCCGTATGGTGAAGCCACTTTAAGCGTTCTTGCTGTTCCCTACGTAATACAATAAATAAAATAAGTACGACTGTACCCGTATTTCTTATGCGGGTTTTTATTTGCAAAAAATAGCACCTATTAACACAAATCCTGTTTATCAAAATGATATAAATACAGTATATTTCTATGCTTATTTTCACAATTAATTTCTTAATTAATTATTATCAAAATATTATTAATAAAATTCTTATCTTAAATATTATTAAAATTCACAAGTTTAAATCGTTTTTCATTTCACTCTAGATAATTATATCCCCCTTCTTAAATAAAATATTATTCATCTTATTTTATATTTAAAAAAAGAGATTTTTTTATATTGCTATTTATAGCTAATTTAATATCTTTATGCAGATAAAGTCATACATTGGCTTTTATAACTCTAAAATTTAAAAGGAATTTTTTCATGAAAAACTTTGTTAAAATTGCACTTATTGCTTCTGCAATTACCGTAATGACTGGCTGTACTGGTAGCGTATACAATAAAGAAAAAGACTGTAACTACGACTACTTACTGCACCCAGCAGTTTCTATTTCTAAAATCATTGGCGGTTGTGGCGACACTAGCAAATAAAATTTAAGAAATAAACGTATTAATAAACTACATTCTGACTTATTGTTGCTAAGAAAGGATGTAGTTTTTTGTTTTATCATATCTTATATTTTTACTCGTTTTTTATGAGTTGCACTCCTCACCAACATAAGAAATCAGAGCTTAGTGTTTCCATTTTAATGGAAGATAGATTAAATTAACCATTAATAAAATCTATTTCAGGTAATTTTATATGACATTAAACTACAAGATTATTATCGTCACATTATTTTTATCTATTCCTATATTAGCTTATTCATTCCCCCAAGCTAAATGCATTCCCGAAGAAAAAAACTTTTCCGCATGTGAGATATTAGCAACGCAGGGAGATAATAAAGCATTATTAGTACTCGGACGTTTCTATGAAACGGGTACAGGAGTTGAAAAAAATGTAGAGAAAGCAGAACAAATTTATCAACTCTTAGCAGATAAAAATGATGCTGATGGATTTAATCAACTGGCAATGCTTAAACAAAATCATAATAAAGAACAAGAGGCTATATTACTTTACCAGAGAGCAATAGAACTCGGCTCATCATCTGCTAATTATAATCTAGGCATACTATACAAATATAATAATAATTATAAAAAAGCAAAAGAGATGTTTGAGATAGCAATTAAAAAAGATCACTCCAGTAGTGCTATGATGAGTTTAGGCGATCTATATCGTCATGGTAATGGGGTTGAACAAAATATAGAATTAGCCAAAAAATGGTATAACGCATCAATTCAAGCAGGTAATTATTTTGCATTTACTCGCTTGGGAATATTGTACAGTGAATTAGAAAAATATGATGAAGCGATAATATATTATCAAGAAGCGATCAAGAAAGGTGATCCCGCCGCAATGAATTCAATGGGATTACTATATCAACATGGTTTTGGTGTAAAACGTGATATTAGTCAATCTGTCAAACTATATCAAGATGCAGCAAATAAAGATGGAATTGGTGGGTTGATTAATTTGGGGCTGATGTATGAAGAAGGCCTTGGAGTACCTCAAAATTATGAAAAAGCCATCGAATTATATACAAGAGCCTATCAATTAGGTTATACCGATATTCAGTTACGAATTAATTTCTTAAATAAACACTTTATAAATAATAACAAAAATTAATATAACCATAAAAATTAACTTTAACATATTAGTTGCTACGGTAAATAATTCCAGATGTCTATTCATCTAGATAGGTTTATTTATAGTTTAACTATGAATAAATAAAAAGGAGATTTATATGCAGTGTGGTGATTTAGAGTGGTTTTACTGTAAAGATGGTGAAATATTAAATGCTAATGAGGCAATGGAAAAGCGACTTATTATTTACAAAAAAATAGGTCGAGAACTGAAAAGTGCACATAATCTTGCCCAAAAAACTTGGCAATATGAAGACTCTTCTAGTGCAAATCAAAGTCGCTCAAAGGGATGCTCGCCCAGTGGATTGGATGAATTTATTTATTATAAATGTGAAGGAAGTGCTCCTTCTGTTGAAGTAGCTCTAAATAATCCTTGGGTAAAATATATTGAAGATTTTGGTATTACTTCTACAAAAGGGGTAAACAGAACAATAGATACATTCATTGAATTGGGTATACTCCCACCAGCTCTTGAGGGTATGAATTATGTTCTTAAATCTCGGCTATCTAGAAAACCTCGGATCATACAAGAAAATATTGAAGCCATTTATCTACTGCGGTTTGTTTATAAACCTTATGAAAATATTACGGAAGTTGTCAATATTATTATTGATACAATAATCAATAACATATCTCCATCTAGAAAACAAAAACTATCCGATTATGTTAAAGTAGCAACCACTATTTCTAATATGAACAACCCAATCAATTTCCGTGATAATTTTGATATTGAAGAACAGGTTAATTCATCAGTTAGAAATTTTGCAACAGATGTTGGTGTCGACATTATGGCTGATTCTAAAATTCGAAAATTTATTGTATCCGCTATAATCACTCAAATGGTTGCAGGTATTATTACAAATTACCCATCCTTTTTTAAACCTTTTAGACCAACCCAAATTATCAAAAGGACAACTTTAGTTGCAACATTAATGTACAGTTACGGTACGATTGAAAAAATGTCGGAAGCAGCAAGAAGACTTGAAAATAAAAATAAAATGGTTTACGACGTAATGAATAAAAGCAAGATCACTATGGCCTATTATTTTGTTGAAACGGAATTAGGACCTTTAATTACTTTAGCTGCAAGCCCAAGTAGTGTAGCTAGTGATGATGCTTTTATTTCTGAGGTACGCCATTTAATTAATAAATATAAAAATTAGAATACATTCTCATCTGATATACTATACCCAGAAGTACCAGCCATGATTTGCGAGGTGGTAATATCACGATATCTAACAGTTAATTGCTCTTCAGGATCGATATCATTGCGTAAAATATTATTTGGACATTGATGTGAATAATCAATAATAGATGCTTCATTTAATTTCACTGTGAAATATTTTTCAATTCCACCATTTTGTGCGGTACGATAATAATCAAAAACTAAACTAAGAATTTCATTATTTGAAACCGCAACAAGTAACAGAGGGGAAGATTTATCAATCAGTTTGGTAAACTCTATTGGTTGATGAGCTAGATTTTGAGTTCTAGATACTGAAAAATTTAGTTCTGTAACAAATATTGCATTTTCTTTCCCTAATTGATAACGATTTCCTATTGAATCTAATGTTCCACAACCACGAGAAATCAGGCCTTGTTGCTGACCTTCTAATGTAAGGTAAATTAAATTAGCCATTAATAAAGTCCATTTTTAGATACGTTTATATAATATTAAACAATATGATTATTATCATCACGTTATTTCTATATTTATCTAACTTTATATTTTTATATTCAAATAATCAAATTAAATATATTCTTAAAGAAACAATTTCCATATATGAAATATATAAAAATTACAGAGACAATAAAAAACATAACCCTCATAATTATCTAAAAATTTAACATACATACTAAAAAAATATAGAACTAACTAAAAGTTATATAACTTATTAATTAGGTTAAAGACTATTTTTCATTTACTCAACTGAAAATATTGTACAGTGAGTTAGAAAAAATATGATAAAGCGAGAATATATTATCAAGAAGCCATCAAAAATAGAGGGGATCTAACTACAATGAATTCACTAGGTTTACTGTACTAATATGGTTTTAGTACAAAATACGATATCAGCCAAGCTATAAAACTCTACCAAGATTCGATAAATAAAGATGAAAAAATATTTAACCGCGTAGTCGCCAAATTACACATTCAATCAATATCCCTATTTATCTTCTTTTTAGAAATTCATTCATTTTTTTTGAATACCATCAACAAATTCCCCCTATTTTGTTCATCACGCGAACACTTTATGATCAGCCTCATTAAGAAATCGCAATAATCTGTATTACCTCCTTCTGTGTCTTGGTTATTGCGGTTTCTTTCCTTAACTCGGAGAACAATCATGACAATCAGACAGATTAATCATATTTATTCGGCGCCAAATTCACACTGGGTAGGTAATGGCTTTCCAGTCAGCACCTTATTTTCCTATCAGGAAAATGGTGAGAAACATAGCCCGTTTCTGCTGATGGATTATGCCGAGCCAACACTGTTTAAACCTGTTACCAATGCCCGTGGTGTAGGAGCGCATCCTCATCGTGGATTTGAAACCGTAACAATCGCCTATCAAGGTGAGGTTTCTCATCATGACTCTAAAGGTCACGCAGGAACCATTACCGCAGGTGATGTTCAATGGATGACTGCTGCTTCTGGCATTTTGCATAAAGAGTATCACTCTGAAAAAAATGACCAAAGAAGGTGGTGTATTGGAGATGGTGCAACTTTGGGTGAATCTGCCGACAGCGTACAAAATGACACAGCCTCGTTATCAGGCGCTGAAAGCAGAGGATATCCCTCATGTTGAATTACCTAATGATCAAGGCTATGTCCGAGTGATTGCTGGTAATTATGCTAATACCCAAGGCATCGCAATGACCTACTCACCACTTAATGTGTGGGATCTACGTTTAAATCGCGCGGGGGTTTCACACTACAGTATTCCTGAAGGTCATAATGCAATGCTGTTTGTGGTGAAAGGTGCTGTACATATCAATGACAGTGAAATTGCACGTCAACATGACATGGTAATGCTAGATAATCATGGTGATACACTGACATTAGAATCAATGGGTGACACCATTGTTTTAATTCTCACCGGTGAGCCAATTAATGAGCCAATTGCAGGGCAAGGGCCTTTTGTAATGAACACCCAAGAAGAGTTACAACAAGCTTTTGATGATTATGACAATGGTAAATTTGGTGTAATGGATTAATGGCTCTCCCCTTAAAACCAATAACACCAGTCACAAAGCAATAATTTTGTGGCTGGTGCTATTATTTTGCACTGATAAATCAGGCACAAAGGGACAACATTTAGCAAAAATTAATGTAAGCGTGATGACTTATCAGACTCTTCGTCGTCTTCGTCTTCACCGTCTTCATCATCATACTCAGCGTCAGGATCTTCAAAGTAAGTTCCCCAACCATCGTAATAAACACCCATTTTTTCAGCTAAATTCATTAACTGTTCAACTTGAGCATCAATAAGCTCAGCATTTAAACCACTTTCACTCACAGCATCAAAGCAAACTAAAATTTCACCTGATTCTACTTCGATTTCTTCAGGTTCAGTCACTTCATAACCTAATTTAAATACTTCAACTGCAGCTTTTTCTAGTGTTTCGAAGTTTTCACAAGAGATGTGGTGCTCGATAGCATACAGTGCATCAGGATCACTACCATCTTCCAGTAATTCTTCAATAATAAGACGTGTTTCTTCACGTTGTTCTGCTAATTCTTTGCTGTCCGCCATAATCATGCTCCGCAATAGTCTGAAAAGGTATCTTGTTTATTCTCCCACAGGGCGAATCAACACTCCATACCTAATATGATGCGCTTATCGCAGACTGTCTAAATTAAAAGTTTTCCTTTAGGGGTTGATGATGAATATTTATTAATATAAATTGAATATAAATTCAATTACAGGATCTCACTCTATGAACCCTTTTTATCAAAAATCATTCTTACGTTTACTGGATTTTTCACCTGCTGAAATTCAACAACTACTTACATTGTCAGCACAATTAAAAAAAGCCAAAAAATCAGGTGAAGAAACTCAATATCTTGCAGGAAAAAAATATCGCGCTTATTTTCGAAAAAGACTCAACACGTACCCGTTGTGCCTTTGAAGTTGCGGCTTTTGATCAAGGCGCCAGAGTGACTTATTTAGGGGGTGGAAGCCAAATTGGACATAAAGAATCAATAAAAGATACTGCACGCGTATTAGGCCGTATGTATGATGGTATTCAGTATCGGGGTTATGGACAAAAAACGGTAGATGCACTTGCACAATATTCAGGTGTACCCGTTTGGAATGGCTTAACCAATGAATTTCACCCAACCCAATTGTTAGCAGACTTACTGACTATCACAGAACATCAAACTAAGTCGTTATCAGAAACCATATTTGCTTACCTTGGTGATGCTCGCAATAACATGGGAAATACTATGTTGGAAGCAGCAGCATTAACAGGGATGGATTTACGTTTAGTTGCGCCTAAAGCATGTTGGCCTGAATCAGGTTTAGTTGCTCAATGCCAAGAGATTGCTAAGAAAAATGGCGGAAACATCACGCTAACTGAAAATGTAGCAGAAGGCGTTACAAATGCTGATTTTCTTTATACTGATGTTTGGGTTTCTATGGGCGAACCAAAAGAGGTTTGGAAAGAGCGTATCGCTTTACTTAAGCCTTATCAAGTCAATATGGATGTTATAAAATTAACCGGAAACCCAGACGTCAAATTCCTTCACTGTTTACCCGCTTTTCATGATGAAGAGACCACAATGGGTAAAGCATTAGCTAAAGAGTTTAATCTATATGGTGGTTTTGAAGTCACTGATGAGGTGTTCGAATCAAAACACAGTATTGTGTTTGATGAAGCAGAGAATCGTCTTCACACCATAAAAGCCGTGATGGTAGCGACCCTTGCCAATTCGTTCTGAAATACATAATCATGCAAAACACCTATTTTTTATTTATGAAAAAATAGGTGTTTTCTTCGTTTTATTCCAAGCTTATTGATTTTAAATTAAAAAAATTTTTTTTTGTAAAAAGTAAAAGCAAACGCTTGCGTGCAACGCTAGGATGCGTATAATGCGCCACAATTTGTCAGGAGGAAAGATGAAACAGCGCCTATTCCAATTTGTAACAAAAACAAGCACCTTAATGGGTCGCAAGCGTATTCTCTTTTTTCCAATAGCCCAATTTTTTAAAACCCCTCTTATTGAGGGGTTTTTTTTGGCCTATAAAAAACCACCTACCGCACAATTCATCGCCAAAGGAGAACTCTAATGACTAATCCGCTCTACCAAAAGCATATTATCTCCATCAATGATCTGGACAGGGAAGATTTGGAAGCTGTTCTTCGCGTTGCTAATAAACTAAAACAGCAACCTAACAACGAATTGTTAAAAGACAAAGTGATTGCGAGTTGCTTTTTTGAAGCATCAACACGTACTCGCTTATCATTTGAGACAGCTATTCACCGCCTTGGCGCGTCTGTTGTCGGTTTTTCTGATGGAAGCAACACATCATTAGGTAAAAAAGGTGAAACATTGGCGGATACCATTTCCGTTCTTCGCACTTATGCTGACGCCATTGTGATTCGCCATCCTCAAGAAGGTGCGGCGAGATTAGCATCTGAATTTGCTGGTGATATTCCTGTCCTCAATGCGGGTGATGGTGCAAATCAACATCCAACACAGACTCTACTGGATATGTTTACCATTCAAGAGACACAAGGCCGTTTAGATAATCTCAATATCGCAATGGTAGGTGACTTAAAATATGGCCGAACCGTACATTCATTAGCACAAGCATTGGCAAAATTTAAAGGCAATCATCTCTATTTTATCGCCCCGAAAGTGCTTGCTATGCCAGAACATATCCTCCATTTACTTGAAGAAAATGGTGTTGAATATAGCCAACATGAAACAGTAGATGAAGTCATGCCAGAGCTGGATATTCTTTATATGACGCGCGTACAAAAAGAACGTTTAGATCCTTCTGAATATGCCAATGTTAAAGCACAATTTGTTTTAACTAGCGCTGATTTAGTCAATGTGAAAGATAACCTCAAGATCCTACACCCACTGCCACGTATCGATGAAATCACGACAGATGTAGATAAAACACCTTACGCTTATTATTTCCAACAAGCAGGCAACGGTATCTACGCACGTCAGGCATTACTTGCCTTAGTTCTAAATAAAAACTTAGTTCTTTAATAAGGAGCACACCATGACACATGATCACAAACTAAAAGTTGAAGCTATCAAACGTGGGACTGTTATTGATCATATTCCAGCGCAGGTGGGCTTTAAAATTCTTTCACTATTCCGTTTAACTGAAACTGATGAAAGAATAACTGTAGGTTTTAATTTACCTTCTGAAAACTTAGGTAAAAAAGACTTAATTAAAATCGAAAATGTCTTTTTAACCTCAGAGCAAGCAAACCGTTTAGCAATGTATGCGCCACAAGCCACAGTCAATATTATCGATAATTATCAAGTGGTTAATAAGATGGCATTAAGTTTACCAGAATTACTTGAAGATGTAGTGCCTTGTCCTAATAGCAACTGTATTAGCCATAACGAGCCAGTGCAAAGTAGTTTCCGAGTCAAAAAACTGGCCTCGGATGTTGTATTAACCTGCAAATACTGTGAAAAAGAATTCGAACGCCACGCAGTTATTCGCTAATTCTTTTAACTATCTGCTCGAAAGAGCAGATAGTTTTTTGATAAGAATAGAATAATTCCCTCTCGATACACATAATATCCTCTCTCTAAAAAAGACTAATAGCTCATAATCTTTTTTTATAAAAAAATTTGCTACAAATTGGTCATTTTCATGGATTAAAAACCATGTAAAAACAAAAGAGAACTTTACGATTATTTTCTTTTTATACTTACAGACTTTATGATAAAGCCTGATATCTGTCATGTTGCTAACCTCAAGCGCTGGCTATAATAGCGCCGTGCTAATCAAGCGTTAGCGTTAATCTTATAAAAACAGGAGTTCTACATGTCTTACGAAATTAATACCGATAAAGCCCCTGCAGCAATCGGCCCTTATGTACAAGGCGTTGATTTAGGTAATTTAGTGATCACTTCAGGTCAACTACCTGTTGATCCGGCTACAGGTGAATTTGTTTCTGATAATGCAGCAGAACAAGCTCGCCAATCTTTAGAAAACGTAAAAGCAATTATTGAAAAAGCAGGTTTAACGGTTACTAATATCATCAAAACCACTGTTTTCGTAAAAGATTTAAATGATTTTGGTATTATTAATGCTGCTTATGAAGCTTTCTTCAAAGAGCATAACGCGGCATTCCCTGCTCGTTCTTGCGTTGAAGTTGCACGTTTACCAAAAGATGCAAAAGTAGAAATCGAAGTTATCGCTATCCGTTAATTTGGTCTCAATAGTCAGTCATAAAAAAGCAAAGGTCTCTTTATGAGCACTTTGCTTTTTTTATGTTCTCACTTTTTGATGAATAATTTATCACTTCTGTTTTTGGCACAGATTTACAATTCTGCTCATCCCTCTTGATGCCTGATGTAGCAAAAATACCTTGATGTAGATCAGTTTTAATGAAGATTATTTCTCTTCCAATTACTACATATTGTGCTTTAATACATATCGACCTACAATATATAGTAATTATACACATCTTATCCACAATAAGCCTGAATACTGTGCCATCACCTGTTTTTATGGGATTTGAGCCTGTGGATAAATAGTTAAGGAGCAAGATTGTGAAAACCATAGTGATAAAACGAGACGGATGTAAAGTCTCTTTTGACCAAACCCGCATCAGCGATGCTATCAAAAGAGCAGCCGTAGCTTGTGAGATCACTGATGATGATTATTGCGATTCTGTCGCGCAATCCGTTTCACAATCTCTCGCAGGACGTTCGAATGTCGATATCCGTGAGATCCAAGACGCCGTAGAAAATCAGCTGATGGCTGGCGAATATAAAGATGTCGCCAGAGCCTACATTGAATACCGTCACGACCGAGATGTTGCCCGTGAGCAACGCGGAAGATTAACTCAGGAAATCCGAGGTCTTATCGAACAAAGTGATGTCTCTATTCTTCATGAAAATGCGAATAAAGACAGTAAAGTTATCCCTACTCAGCGTGATTTACTTGCGGGTATTGTGGCTAAACATTACGCAAAATTGCATATCCTGCCAAGAGATGTGGTACTCGCTCATGAGCGTGGTGAAATTCATTATCATGATCTCGATTACTCCCCGTTTTTCCCTATGTTTAACTGTATGCTTATTGATCTTAATGGCATGTTAAATAACGGGTTTAAAATGGGAAATGCCGAAATAGAACCCCCTAAATCTATTTCAACCGCAACTGCGGTTACTGCACAAATTATCGCACAAGTAGCAAGCCATATTTATGGTGGTACAACAATAAATCGTATTGATGAAGTCTTAGCTCCTTTTGTTAAAGCAAGCTACGACAAACACTACAAAGTTGCACAAGAGTGGCAAATCGCAGATAAAGAAGCCTATGCCAATGCACGCACTGAAAAAGAGTGTTATGACGCATTCCAATCTTTAGAGTATGAAGTCAATACACTGCATACGGCTAATGGACAAACCCCCTTTGTCACTTTCGGCTTTGGCCTTGGTACGTCAAAAGAAGCACGGTTAATTCAACGCGCTATTCTTGAAAATCGTATGGCTGGTTTAGGTAAAAATCGTAAAACAGCGGTTTTCCCTAAACTTGTTTTTGCTATTAAAGATGGTTTAAACCATAAGTTTGGTGATCCTAATTACGATATTAAACAACTTGCATTGGAATGTGCAAGTAAACGCATGTATCCCGATATATTGAATTACGATCAAGTCGTTAAAGTAACGGGATCATTTAAAACCCCAATGGGTTGCCGTAGCTTCTTAGGTGTTTATGAAGAAAATGGCGAAATGATCCACGAAGGTCGTAATAATCTCGGCGTTATCAGCCTTAACTTACCGCGTATTGCTATCGAAGCTCAAGGTGATGAAGCCACCTTCTGGTCACTGCTGGATGACCGCCTTGAATTAGCGAAAAAAGCACTGATGACACGTATCGCACGTTTAGAAAATGTTAAAGCGCGTGTTGCCCCGATCCTTTATATGGAAGGTGCTTGTGGTGTGCGCTTAAAAGCAGACGATAACGTGTCTGAAATCTTTAAAAATGGCAGAGCATCAATCTCATTAGGTTATATCGGTGTTCATGAAACCATTAATGCCCTATTTGGTACTCAAAAACACGTTTTTGACGATGAAACCTTAAGAGAAAAAGCGGTGGCGATCATCAATCGTCTACGCGAAGCAACAGACCAATGGAAAGCTGAGACAGGTTATGGCTTTAGCCTTTACAGCACACCAAGCGAAAACTTATGTGATCGTTTCTGTCGTTTAGATGCGGCTGAATTTGGTATTTTACCCGGTGTGACGGATAAAGGTTATTATACCAATAGCTTCCATTTAGATGTTGAAAAGAAAGTGAATCCATACGACAAACTGGATTTTGAAGCACCTTATCCACCGCTCGCGAGTGGCGGTTTTATCTGCTATGGCGAATATCCAAACTTACAGCATAACCTTAAAGCGCTAGAAGATGTGTGGGATTACAGCTATACCCGAGTTCCTTATTACGGAACAAACACCCCAATTGACGAATGTTATGACTGTGGCTATACCGGTGAATTCTCTTGTACCAGTAAAGGTTTTACTTGCCCACGTTGCGGTAATCACAACCCAGCAAGAGTTTCCGTTATTCGTCGTGTATGCGGATATTTAGGTAGCCCAGATTCACGCCCATTTAATGCAGGTAAACAAGAAGAAGTTAAACGTCGAGTAAAACATCTGGCAAATGGCCAGTTAGGTTAAGAGTGTGAATTACCATCAATATTACCCTGTTGATGTTGTAAATGGCCCAGGTACACGTTGCACCCTGTTTGTTTCAGGGTGCATACACCAATGCCGAGGCTGTTATAACAAATCAACGTGGTCACTAACGTCCGGCAAGCCGTTTACACAAGAAATGGAAGATCAGATCATTACTGATCTTCAAGACAGCCGTATTAAACGACAAGGATTATCACTTTCAGGTGGCGATCCCCTACACCCACAAAATCTTTCTGCTATATTAAAATTGGTAAAACGTGTTAAAACGCAATGCCCCGAAAAAGATATTTGGGTTTGGACGGGCTATTTACTGGCCGATTTAACCCCAGAACAGCAAGAAGTCGTTAACTATATTAACGTGCTGATTGATGGGAAGTTCGTACAAGAACTTTATGATCCCGCATTACTGTGGCGTGGTAGTAGTAATCAGGTGATCCATAAATTGAAGTAATACACATTAAATTAACTGGAGGATGTATGCCTTTAAGTGATAATAAATATGTAAGCTTTTCTGAAGATCATGAACTGAACTACCATTTAAAAAAATGGGGTAAAAAGCAATCTAAAGCAAATCGAGAACAACTCGTGAAGCTAGGCACCGAATT
Source organism: Proteus vulgaris (assembly GCA_901472505.1). Classification (NCBI taxonomy): domain Bacteria; kingdom Pseudomonadati; phylum Pseudomonadota; class Gammaproteobacteria; order Enterobacterales; family Morganellaceae; genus Proteus; species Proteus vulgaris. Next base: position 2,057,987 of record LR590468.1, on the reverse strand, counting down.
GAAAAAGAAACTCGGCGCTAAACATCTCCAGCATAAAGAAATAGATGCTGAGATAGAGAAAAACCTTTCATCGTTTGAGTAACACCTAAGAGCCCATTTTTATAATGGGCTTTTTTTCTTTCATCATTCTCATTTGATCACCTCCGTTATTAAATGTGAATCATTTTCAAAAAATATAGTCAAAGTGATTAGTTTTGTTTTATTATTAACTCAATTAACTATTCTTTTTTGTGATAATGTCTGATATGAAATTCACATTTTTTCCTTTATTTTCAATAATTTTACTTTCTGGCTGTAGTAGTACTTGGGAACCCAGAGGGGCATCAGATTACACACTACAGGAAGCGAAGATGCTTTGTGAATTTGATGCGAATACCCGCTATCCTATTCGCAAAGAAGTACTACAACGTACTGTTTACCATGATGTAGAAAAAAAGTGTCGTAAAGAAGATAAATACCACTGTGGTGATAATAAAACCTACACTGAGCGCGTTCCAATGACTGAAAGTTATGTCGAAGACATTAATCAAGATGACAGACACACTTTCTATACCTCATGTATGTCTTTAAAAGGATGGGAACGAAAAAATCATTATTTTTGGGAATAATAAGAAATTCTGAAAATAAGAAGCTTAATTACGTTGCCAATAAAGCTTCGTTCCGAAGCCCAGCCGATTATTGACCATCTTAATTTCTTGCAACTGTAGCTCCCATAAAGGCACGTGGATAGCAGCTAATGCGACAGGAAAACGTAAACAATAATGTTTTCTTGCGTTGATGTCGTCCTTACCTGTGAGTAAAGAAACAGACCCAGTGAATTGAATACCTTGTAAATCAGATACAGCAATTTCTTGGGTACTAATACTTCCAGCAACTAATAAGTTTTCTTGCATCATTCTAGCATGGCGTGTTTTCTTTTCAGAAAGAAAAATAAGTCTCATCTGACTTTCATCAAACCAATAAAAACAATTAGCACACCAAATATCACCGACTGAACTCGTTGTACATAAGGTAAACACATGGTTATCACATATATATTGTTTAATTATTTTGAGAGAGTTCAAGGAAGACATAACATACCTGCATAGAAACAAAAAGAGACGCTGTTTAGATGATAATTATATCATCAAAACGAGCGTCTTACCGCGTGTCTCTTATTACAAGTTATTTATCGAAAATAGTTAAAATTAACGATAAATTTCAGCATTTACAGTGAGGTAATCTTCACCTGTCGCGCCAACAACTTTAAAGCCTTTTGCACCTTCATCTTTTGCGATTTGAGCAATTTTAGCTGTTAAACCATCTAAAGTATCACTACCAGTGATTGTGATATACTCACCATTAACAGAAGGACTTTTTGATATGCTATCAGATGCGATTGAACCGAATGAAATAGCACTTAAAGCTAATGTTGCAGCGATTAATGTAGATTTTTTCATAATAGACTCCAATTTAATTCTAATTTTGTGAGGTATCGCGGAGTGTGTCTCTGTGATGTGGATCATATTATGCACTTTAGCTTAACTTTAAAATTAGCAATAATTGCTGTTCATTTTCAAAAAATTTGAATGTTATTTTTTAAATCATAAAGTTTACTGTCACAAATATTTCACAACATATTGATATACTTAATAGATTTATTTTTGACATGCCTTAAATTACTCACTTTAAAAACTAAGAAATATTATTTATCAAAAGAAAAAGTAGCACGAAAAGGAAAAAATAATGGCTGACGCAATGTGGTCACTCTATATTGTTAGAAATCGTCTTGGCTCTCTTTATACCGGGATCACAACAAATGTTGAGCGCCGTTTTCAACAGCATCAGAATGGAACTGGTGCGAAAGCATTAAAAGGAAAAGGGCCTTTATTATTAGAGTTTCATTGTCAGGTAGGCGATAGGCAACAAGCATCTCAGCTTGAATACCAATTAAAGCAGTTAAAAAAAAGACAAAAAGAAAAGCTGATCACAGACCAGCCTTCAGACATTGCACTGTATTTAATACAGGATAAATAAATTTGGTTAAGCGGATCAACTAAACTGGTCAAACAAAGGTGAGTAGTTGACTAAACCGTGGATCTCTTCAACATTGCCATTCTCTAACGCATAAAGCTGAAATGTGTCTTCTGTATCAGGCCATTTGCAATGCAAGCCTTGAGATTTAGCAGGAATAAAACCCGATGCTTGATAGTATGTTGGATCTCCCAACACTACAACTGCGCCATACCCAAATTCATTTAGGCTATCTAGCCCTTCATTAATCAGTTGGCGTCCAATACCTTGGTTTTGGAACTCTGGTGCAACAGCAAGTGGCGCAAGTCCAACCCACTGACAATCTATTCCATCAACATCAACTGGTGTAAAACCGATATAGCCAACTAATTGGCCTTCATCGCTAATAGCCACCATACCTAATGTTAATAGACCTTCTTCACGTAAATGCCCAACTAAATCAGCTTCAGCGCTTGTCGGAAATACTTGGCGTAAAAGGCTATCAATAGCAGGAATATCAACGGGAATTTCAACACGTATTAGCATGAAGTTGAGCTCAGTTCATGGCTGTGTATTTTGTCTTCAGTTTCTTCTTGAAGTCCACTTTTTACAAATTCAGCCAGTTGTAATAAACCAAAACGCAACACAGATGGCATTGAGTCTAATTCAATTGCATCCATCAGGTTCTTAACATATAACCCGAGTTCTGTATCACCCTCAATTTGTAGACGACGTTGGAAAAATAAGGTGTCAGGATCTTCTTTGCGAGCTGCAATTAAAATAAGATCATTCGCATTACCACTAAAGCTGACATCTTCTTTTTCTAAGCGACTAACCACTAATTTATCATCACGAACACTGATAAACCACTGTAAATGTAAGTCTCTTATCTCAACTTTTAGCCATTTATCTTCTAAAAAGTGTAAATCACCTTCAGCAAGGGATTCACGAAACTGCCAACTTAAAAACTGTTCTAAAATATCGCGTTGCAAAGCGAATGGGGTTACTTGTAAAGGGTAACGTAAAAAACGAGGCCCCTCTTTTACCAAATGGGTACGAATTTTATTAAACACTTTCGGACTCCTATAAATAAATTTAGGGGCTATTGTGCCAGAGATAAACAGATATTCTGCGATCCTATATCAATATTCCGTTAATCCGTTGCTCACATTTTGAGTTCTTTAATTTTACTTAAGTAAAAAACAAACTTCTCTGCCCTAAATCAAAACCTTTTTTTATCTTGTTTATTACAATTTCCGATCATTCTTAATTTCTAAAGGGAAGTGAAGATGGAATTGCTGTGCCCTGCAGGTAATTTACCTGCCTTAAAAGCAGCCATAGATAATGGTGCGGATGCCGTTTATATCGGCTTAAAAGATGATACGAATGCAAGACATTTTGCAGGTTTGAATTTTACAGAAAAGAAGTTACAAGAAGCCGTTAATTATGTTCATCGCCACCAGCGAAAATTGCATATTGCGATAAACACTTTTGCTCACCCTAATGGATTTGAACGCTGGCAAAAAGCCGTTGATATGGCTGCATCTTTGGGGGCTGACGCACTTATTTTGGCAGATATCGCGATGCTAGAGTATGCAGCTGAGCATTATCCTCATATTGAACGCCATGTTTCTGTACAGGCCTCAGCAACTAATACACAAGCAATTGAGTTTTATCGACGCAATTTTGATGTTGCACGTATTGTTCTTCCTCGTGTTCTATCTATTCATCAAGTTAAACAATTAGCACAAACTAGCCCAGTACCTTTAGAAGTTTTTGCCTTTGGTAGCCTATGTATTATGGCGGAAGGTCGATGCTATCTTTCTTCCTACTTAACAGGTGAATCACCCAATACGGTAGGCGCTTGCTCTCCAGCGCGTTTTGTACGCTGGCAAGAAACACCACAAGGGATGGAATCTCGCCTTAATGATGTGCTAATAGACCGCTATGCGCCTGATGAAAATGCAGGCTATCCAACACTGTGTAAGGGGCGATATTTTGTTGATGACCATTGTTATCATGCATTAGAAGAACCCACTAGCCTAAATACCCTTTCACTACTACCTGAATTAATGGCAATGAATATTGCCTCTGTCAAAATTGAAGGTCGTCAGCGTAGTCCTGCTTATGTCACTGAAGTCGCAAGAGTTTGGCGAACGGCGATTGATCAATGTAAGAAAGATCCCCAAGGCTTTAGCACAGATCCTCGTTGGATGAATGCGTTAGGAAAAATTTCAGAAGGAACACAAACAACGTTGGGTGCTTATCACCGTAAATGGCAATAATAAGGATAAGAAAATGAAATATGCATTAGGCTCTGTACTTTATTATTGGCCAAAAGCCACGCTAGAAACATTTTATGAAAAAGCAAAACAATGTGATGCGGATATTATCTATTTAGGTGAAACCGTTTGCAGTAAGCGTCGAGAAACTAAGCCTCAAGATTGGATAAATCTGGCAAAAGAAGTCGCTAAAAGTGGTAAGCAAGTGGTTCTTTCTACCTTAGCATTATTACAAGCGCCTTCTGAATTAAAAGAAATTGCTAAGTTAGTTGATAACGGCGAATTCTTAGTTGAAGCCCATGATTTTGGCGTTATCAATATGCTTTACGAGCGTCATCTACCTTTCATTGCGGGTCATGGACTAAATTGCTACAACGCTTACGCACTGCGTTTATTGCATAAACAAGGCATGATGCGTTGGTGTATGCCAGTAGAGCTTTCTCGTGAATGGCTAAGCAATCTTTTAAACCAATGTGAAATATTGGGTATTAGAGATAAATTTGAAGTTGAAGTGCTGGCTTATGGCCACCTTCCTTTAGCGTATTCAGCACGTTGTTTTACAGCTCGTTCTGAAAATCGCGCTAAAGATGATTGCGAAACCTGCTGTCAAAAATACCCTCAAGGCCGTGAGGTATTATCACAGGAAAATCAACAAGTGTTTGTGCTCAATGGTATTCAAACGCAAAGTGGCTATTGTTATAACTTGGGTAACGATCAAACCTCAATGGCAGAGTTAGTGGATATTATTCGCTTATCGCCTGAGTCTGATGCTATTTTTGATACCTTGCAACAATTTCGCCAAAATGAACAAGGCCAACAACCACTGACCACAGTTCATCACCATGACTGTAATGGCTATTGGCGTAAGTTAGCCGGGTTGGAGTTAGTGGAATAAAAATATTTTAGCACATCATAATATGATTAAATAAAAAGCCCATATGGGCTTTTTATTTTGACTCACCGCGATGATGCAACCAATGTTTAAACTGATGCGTAATATGCCTTAACTCCCCATTGCGTAACATACCCACCAGCACACCTAACACTGTATAAATCACGCCTAAAACCAGCATCATCACAATATCACCCAATATACTTTGGAATGACAACCCCATTTGATTTATCCCTGCCATGGCGTTTACAGCCCATGTAGAAGGTAATGCGGATGAAATAGCAAACACCCAATCCGGCATTGCTTGCAATGGCCAGATCGTGCCAGAAATATAGAACACTGGCGTCGTCACAAAAGCTAGTGTCAGGTAAATCATCTCAACGCTGCGCAAGCATTCTGTAATTAATTTACCTAATCCTAAAACTGCCAATAAGAATGGAAATGTCAACATCCAGACTTGGTAAAGAGGAGCTTCTTGACGATACCCTAATACCCAAGGCCATAATGCGAAGAAGACAGCCGACAAAAATAACCAAATCGGAATAAGTGCAGATAAGGCCCCTAAATAAACAGCTAGCGGCGGCTTTCCTTTCGGCGTACTTCTCACTGCAATACTGACACGCACGCAAGCAATTAAAAGGGAGTGTTGCAATAACATCACTAATAATCCAGGGAAAATAATTGCGGCAAAACTTACCCCTGGGTTATACATCGCAATGGTTTCACCTTGGATAGGCTTTAACAGAATTTTCGATTGCTCAATACTGAATCCGGCATTTTGTAAAATACGGCCATTGTAAGAATCTAATAACTGTTGATAAGCCAACATCAATTCCTGCTGAATTTGTCCACTGGCAAGACGGTTTGTGGCATCACCAAAGACAGGAACCGTGACATCTTTACCATTCAGTAATTTTTTCTCAAAATCAGTTGGCACAATAATGATGGCAAAGAGCTCACGCATAATCATATCGTGGCGTGCTTCATCTAAATTATCATAATTTTTAATGCTTAATTTTGGTGTCGAGTTTAATGCCCGAATAAGTGAATAACTTGCAGGACTGTGATCTTGATTAATCACTGCAACAGGCAGATCCCATAAAACAGGTTTGGCATAAACTAAACTCATCACACATAGCGAAACAATTAACAACATCCACATAGGTTTTTCTAACATCCCCAGTAGAACGCGCTTAAAAGTTTGAAAATACATTTGCATCATGCAACACCTACCTGTAATTCCAATCGTTTAAAAATACGTTTGCGAACTAAGAAGGCAATAGCAAAAGGATAAATCAGCAAGAGTGAACAAACATATAAAATACCTTGTAGTGATACTTCTCTTAAGAAGATATCAAACATCGCATTTAAGGCATGAGTTAATGGCTCTAGATTAGAAATAATCTGAGCAGGTAAGATCATTGAAAGTTCAGGTACAGCCATGCCTGAAAATGCCAAAGCGATACTCACTAACATACCTATCATACTGTATGCAGTGATCGCACTATTGGTAAACGCAAAGAGTAACAGTCCAACACTTTGAGCTGCAATAATATAGAAGAACCCAACCAACACCATATATAGCGGATTGCCATTTACCTTAGCACCTGAAAAATGCACTAATGCTGCTAATTCAACAATTAATAAGGTTAAGAAAAACAGTGTATAGGGTGTCAGCTTACCAATAAGTGCAAACGTAAAAGGCTTAATATTCAGTAGCATATTACCGCGTGACAACGAATAAATAGTACAAGTCACGACAAATAATTGAAGCATATGAATAGTAGCAGCAAATTGCTGATAATAAATATAACTACCACTGGCATTAAATAAGCTGTCATAAGAGAGTGTCACTTTTGCTAATGGTGGTACGGGTTTATTCATCTCTTGCGCTAATACAGTACGGTATTGCGCATTAAGCTCTGCAATTAATCCACTAAAGTCCTGTATTGCATAACTCCCTGCTGCATAATACAACCCGTTATAATACATTCGTGTTGTCGGTTGCTTTCCTGCTAATACGTTACTTTCAAAATGGCGTGGTATCGTGAGTATCGCATAATCTTTTGCGCTACCGAGTCGTTCCATTGCTGTTCGAGGATTACCGTCTAGTGTATTTAATTGCGCATGAGAGCCCGCATTTAAGTCGCGGATCAGCGTTCTCGATAATGGACTATTATCATTATTGATCACTGAAACTGGCAAATTCAGCAATGTACCTTCAGAAAAGTTAGCACTAATTAACGTGAACAACATCAATGGAAATAGCCAGCTTAGCCAGTGAAAAACGGGGCTACGAACTGCCATATGAGTTTCTCGTGAAAATGCGCTACTAAAGCCACGCCAAGCTGCTTTTACTCTCATTATTCGCCCTTATTTATCCCAGCGCCATAACGCACTCATACCAGGACGTAGCCCTTCAATAGGCGTCACAGGATACAGTCGAATTTCAAACGTTTTTAAATCGAAATCACCCGTTGCTCTTGTGGCTCTTTTTGTTGCGTAATCCCCCATTGGGGCGATATAGCGAATTTCAGCTTCGACTTCTTTATTGCCTAATGCAGGAACCATGATAGTAATACGATCACCTTTGCGAATATCCGCTAAGATATCTTCACGAAGGTTATAAACAAAATAGGCATCAGGAATACGAATAAGGGTAGCAAGCGGACTATTAGCATTAAAAAGTTCACCTATTTCCGCAGGAATAGGCCCAACTTCACCCTCAACGGGGGCTTTGACTTGTAAATCGTCTTGTTGGATCTTCAGCTCAATAAGCTGTTGTTCTGCTTGTTGTACTGCTGCTGTGTATTTATGACGTAATTCAATGCGATCACCATTTTTGGCTTCATCCAATTCTGCTTGTGCTGCTCTTACTCGCTGTGATGCAACATCACGGCTACGGCGTGCATTATCTAGTTCTGTTGCAGAGACATAACCTTGATTAGCGACAGCACTAATACGCTGATAATCTCGTGAAGCATTACTTGCTTCTACTTTAGCTTGGGATAACACCGCTTCTAAATTACGAATACTTTCTTCTCTTGTGCCATGCAACGACAAATCTAATTGTGCTTGTGCTTGTGCTTTGGCCGCTTCCAGAGCCGCAACTTGTGCGTTGAGTTCAGGGCTTTCTAAAGTGATCATTAATTGCCCTGCTTTGACATCATCACCGCGCTCTATATGGCGCTCAATAACGCGACCTTTCGCTTTTGAGGCAACAATCACTTCTGGTGCATCAACTTCTCCTTGCAATAATAAATATTGATTATGCGCGCGGAAAAGTACGGCTAATGCAATTAGTATTAGCATTAATAAAATAAGATAAATGGCTCTTTTTTTCATATAACGATTAGACCTTAATAGTGAAGTAGAACACTCACTGACAGAGTTATATTACACAATAACTCAGAATTTCTTTAAGAGTTTTGTGCGCCAGATCACTGAAGCGAAGGAATATTTTCTTTGAAAGCGCGATTAAGTTACTCTTATATCAAACTTTATCGCCTAATTAATAGCCCCGTTTTATCTGAGCTTTTTATATAAATCAGGTAGAAAAGAGAACGGTACTCTACACCTATGTATGAATTTGATCTTATTTTGCTGTTATTACAGCAAATGTGCGTTTATTTAATTATTGCATGGTTTTTAATCAAAACGCCTTTATTTACGCCCCTATTACAGGTCACGATAAAGCTTCCCCATAAGTTAATGTGCTACGTTATTTTCTCTATTTTTTGCATTATGGGGACCTATTTCGGGTTACATATTAATGATTTAATACCACGCGCGATTGGGTCAGTTCTAGGTGGCTTGCTTGGTGGCCCATATGTCGGCTTCCTTGTTGGCTTCACTGGTGGCCTACACCGTTATTCTCTTGGTGGTATGACTGCATTCAGCTGTATGGTTTCAACTATTGCAGAAGGATTAATAGGTGGATTAGTTCACCGTTATTATGTCAAACGCGGTCAAATGCATCGCATATTTAATCCGTGGACTGCAGCATCTGTGACATTCTTTGCCGAGATCATACAGATGAGCATCATCTTATTATTAGCGCGCCCATTTAATGAAGCTCTTGCCTTAGTTAAAGATATTGCAGCGCCGATGATTGTTGCAAACACCATTGGTGCGGCAATGTTTATTCGAATATTACAAGATAGACGGGCAATATTTGAAAAATACACCAGCGCTTTCTCAGCACAAGCATTAAAAATTGCCGTTTGCACAGAAGGCATTTTGCGTAAAGGATTTAATCAAGATAATAGTACTCGAGTGGCGAAAGTCATTTATCAAGAGTTAAGAGTCAGTGCTGTTGCTATTACTGATAGAGAAAAACTGCTCGCCTTTATTGGTATTGGTGCTGATCACCATTTACCAGGAACCCCCATTTCATCAGAACAATCGAAACAAGCCATTAATAATAATGAAGTTGTCTATGCAGACGGTAATGAAACCCCCTACCGTTGCACACTTTCCCCTCATTGCAAACTCGGCTCCACTTTGGTTATTCCGTTAAGAGGTGAAAATAACCAAGTCATTGGAACAATAAAACTTTATGAAGCTAAAAATCGCCTTTTTAGTTCAATTAATCGTACGTTAGGAGAAGGGATTGCCAGTTTATTGTCTGCACAAATTCTGGCCGGACAATATGAACGAAATAAGCAATCACTTTTAGAGTCAGAGATTAAACTCCTACACGCGCAAGTTAATCCACATTTTCTTTTTAATGCGTTAAATACCCTACAAGCAGTTATTCGCCGCGATAGTGAACAAGCAAAACAATTAGTACAATTTCTCTCCGCATTCTTTCGTAAAAATTTAAAAAGACCTGAAGCGGTTGTGACATTAAGTGATGAAATAGAGCATGTAACAGCTTATTTACAAATCGAAAAAGCCCGTTTTCAAGATCGTTTACAGATTGATATTCACATACCTGAAACCTTAGCTAATGCACGCTTACCTGCTTTCTCGCTTCAGCCGATGGTCGAAAATGCAATTAAACATGGAACATCACAGTTATTAGACACAGGAAAGATTACAATTAGAGCGCACCAAGAGCACCATCTGATCATTATTGAAATCTGTGATAACGCAGGGCTTTATCAACCTCAATGCCCTTCTCACGAATTAGGATTAGGCATGAGGCTGGTGGATAAGCGATTAAAATTACGCTATGGCGAGCTTTATGGTGTTTTAGTCGAGTGCCAAGCTGATGAATATACAAAGGTGAAAATTTGCTTACCTCTAGAAAAAAGTATGGATAACGTTACATAACAATGAATATATTAATCGTTGATGATGAGCCTCTGGCCCGTGAGAATTTACGTTGCTTACTTGAAGTTGAAAAGGATATTCATATTGTTGGTGAATGCAGTAATGCTATTGAAGCCATAGGAGAAATACATCGTAAAAAACCTGACGTTGTTTTTCTTGATATTCAAATGCCCCGCATTACTGGACTTGAAATGGTCACAATGCTTGATCCTGAACATCGGCCTTATATTGTTTTTTTAACCGCATTTGAAGAATATGCGATCCAAGCCTTTGAAGAACACGCATTTGATTATTTACTTAAGCCCTTAGAGCAAGAGCGCCTCACAAAAACATTAAACCGCTTACGCCAAGGTAATAAGCAAAATATTGATTTATTAACCCCTCCAGAAGAGCGTTTAAAATGCATTCCATGTACCGGACATAGTCGGATTTGGTTAATGCCAATTGATGAAGCTATCTTTGCTACATCAAGACTTAGTGGTGTTTATGTCACGAATAATCAAGGACAAGAAGGGTTTACTGAATTAACACTACGTACATTAGAAACACGAACACAATTAGTTCGCTGTCACCGGCAATATTTAGTGAATATGGATTATGTTAATGAGATTATTTTTGGTGATAATGGACAAGCTGAATTGATATTACATAATAACAGCCAAATTCCTGTTAGCCGTCGATATCTAAAACCATTAAAAGAAGCAATTGGTTTAAGCTAAATCTTTATGAGAAAAGAGAAAGAGGATGGAACCTATTTATATTAAAATTTATAAAAACCACATCAAAATTCGTGATCTTCACAGCCAAAAAGAAGCATCAGTACAGCGTGATTTTTCTCATAGTCGAATGTTAATTGGAGATTTTTACCCTGCTATTGAAGCCATTCGTATCGCGCTTAAGGATCTCGGTATTCATCCATCCTCCTTTTTTTGTAAAAAAAGAAATGTGATTATTCACCCTTTGGAAAAAACAGAAAATGGGTTATCAAAGGTGGAAATTCGCTTATTTAACGAAATGATTGTAGCTGGGTTTAATCGTAAATATAAGAAAATAGTGATCAGTGAAAAACTCACACCGCTTATAGATGCAGAGGTAATTGAACTAATTAAAAACACCTAATAATAAAAATGCCATAAATAGAATAATACTATTAATGATGATTGTTTTTTAATCAATCTTCATTACATAAAATGCAGATAATGACATCCTTCTATTATCTGCATTTGTTTATTATAAAGAGTCTTATTTTTAAACGATATTCTAACTATTACTTATCATCTGAATACGCTTAGCTAATATTGTTGCACAAATAAAACCGAGAAAACTAAAAGCAACCATAATACTAAATACATAATTATATCCCTGAATACCCTCAAAATTATCTAATAATGAGCCATAAAGGGCATAAGCGAACATGGAAGGCATATAACCAATAATACACCCAAAGGCCATTGCAGAACCCGCATATTGTCTTGGCGTTCCAATTTCATCCATGGGTGCAAAGAAAATAGCTCTTTGTGAAAAAATAATGGCACCAAAACCTAATGTTGCAGCCATTCCCAAATATACATTCATTGAATCATGAGGCAACATAATGAAAATGCTCATTGCAATCGCAGATAATAAGAATGTCCACTTCAAATATATTGTTGGTGATTTTGCAACTTTATCAGCTAAAAATCCCCCTAATGGTCCCCCTACCATTTTTAGTGCATATTGATTAATAATACCGTAAGCACCAATGAGAGCTATTGGTAGTGCGTAAATGTCTTTTAAAAAAGGAATAAAATAAGTTAACCCACAATAAGCGGAATAGACAAAAAAGATACTCATTGATGCTAACCATAAGTTGGGACATTTTATGACATTTTTAATCCCTTCCAAAACTTGGCGATTAGCCTCGCTTGCTGAAGATGTTTCCTTCTTATCATCATTATCCACAATAAAATATGTAATTATACCTACCATTATTGTAGCAAGAGTATAATAAATTAATCCCGCTTGCATACCTGTTTTACCTTCACCAAATAAAACAAATATATAAAGAGCCCCCGAAGCGACGAGAACATCAACAACCCCACGCCCTGCTTCTAAAAAGCCAAACATGCGTCCTTGTTCTTCTTTATTTCCTAATAATCGTACCGATTTTAATAAAACCGGCCAATAAATAACTTCACCGAAAAATGCCATGACTCCAAATGCAATTAAATAGCCAGTAAAAGGAGGCAAGGTACTTAAATAAGCACCACATAGACCTACACCAATTAATCCTGCAGGCAATAAAATTTTCTTAGAGAAACGATCGGCAATATACAATGATGAAAATAATCCGATTGTTTGAATAATTGCATAAATAGTGAAGCCAAAACCAATCTGTGTATTAGATAACCCCCAATCATGTTGCATTGGTACATAAAATACATCTTTCATACTGGATAGTTTGAATATAGTTCCACCACCCAAAATAAGAAAACATAATTTAGTCCACTTGTTCATAATAATATTTCCTATTTTTTATAAGCAATGGCTTCTATTTCAATTAGAACATCTTTAGGTAAGCGAGAAACCTCAACACATGAACGAGCTGGATATTTTCCTGATGAGAAAAAAGAAGAATAAATATTATTAAAAACAGGAAAAGTTTCTATATTTTTAATAAAACATGTCGTTTTAACGACATCATTCATTGTTGCACCTGCTTCTTCTAAAATAGCTTTTAAATTATTCATAGCTCTTAGTGTTTGTGTTTCAATATCATTTCCCATAACAGAACCATCATTAGGATTAAATGGGCAACAACCTGAAATATAAATATGATTCTCAATTTTAATTGCTTGTGAATAAGGGCCAATGGCTTCTGGTGCTGATGTAGTATTAATAATCATGAAATAACTCCAATATTTGATAAAGATGTTTATATATTAATAACAATATTTTTTCTTAATTTCTTTAATTCATTAACAGAAACTTGCACACAGCGATCTTGTGCCTCCATTAATGTTTCTAATGCCATGCGAGAAATTTTTGCTGGATAATAATATTCCAATGGTTTAATTAGCTTAGAATCAAAAGGAGGTGATTTAACTTCAAAACTTCCACTGAATTCAAATACTCCTCCCGTCCCTTTATCTCTAGCAAAATGAGATGTATATGGAAAACAGTTTTCTAAGTTAATACGTGTTACAGGCGAATGTTCAACTAATAAGCGAAAACATTCATCGATATTAATGCTCCCTTCACCAAGAGGCATTCCTGTAATCACTGGCGTTTCATCATGGTATGTAACAATATGATCTTTAAAATGGGTACTGTATGTATAAGGTGCCAGCTTACTCACTGTTACTATGGGATCTTCCCACGCCATCATGCCATTACCAATATCACAATGTGCACCCACCCAAGTAGAATCAATATTTTTTACAATATTCACTATTTCATCGGCGGTCTCATCTTCATGATTTTCTATTGCAAGACGTACACGATACTTTTTTAATAATGGAACAATAGACTTAATATCTTGAATAATTTTAGGATATTGTTTCGGATTATATTGTCCACGGCGGAACATATAAGTACGTATAACATCAGCACCAATACCTCGAGCAATATCAATTGCTTTTGTTAAAGCTTCTGGTGTTGTAAAGCGAGTGTCTAATTCACAGTAAAGATTTTTATCTTCAATTGCCTGGCGTATTTTGGCCAAATACTCAGGATTATCACTTGTTAATACACCAAATTCTGGATGTAACCCTTCATCAGGTATGATGTTTAATTCGACCCCATCTAACCCTAATTCAGCTGCTTTATTTATAAAATCAAAAACATCCATTACACCTTGTTGAAAAAATAGGTGGTATGACTCTGTTTCAATACCTAGCTTCATAATCTTTTCCTCGAATTTCTATGCCGTGTATTTAGCCATATTAGGGAAATAAAGTATGTGCTTAGGATCATAAAACTTAACTAAGTATAAAAATATTTTACTCAGTGTAATAAAAGTATACAAAGTATGGATTTAGATAACTTTTAACGTTAGAATTACTTAACTGTAATGATGGGTAAAATTTATTATGGACCTTCCTACAAACCAAAAAATTACTGAAGAAGATCGGTATTTACTTCATTCTTATATTCCTTTTCTTGATAATCTGGGGCAATTTTTAGGTGATTATTGTGAAATAGTGCTACATAGTTTTGAGGATTTACGCCACTCTGTTATCCATATAGTTAATGGGCATGTTACTGGCCGTAGCTTAGGCGCCCCCGTTACTAACATTGCCTTAGAGAAACTCTCAAAATTCAATCGAACAGATCAAATGTGGGAGGTTTATTTCAATACCAAAAGTGTTCGCCCCTTTAAATCATCATCAACCTTAATTGTTAATAATGCAGGTACACCCATTGGTATGATTTGTATGAATTTTGCTCTTGACATGCCATTAAATGCATTAATAGATAGTTTTACTGATACGAATAATTTAAAACATGAAAATTTCTCACAAGATGTGAATAATCTTGTACAAAACCATCTAGAGCCAATTAAGAAAAGAGTTTATGGAAATAAAAATATTCCAAGTAAATATAAGAACTTAGAGATAATTAAAGAATTAGATGAAAGTGGACTTTTTGAATTTTCAGCAACACATAAAATAGTGTCTACCGAGTTAGGTATAAGTTCAGCAACAATTTATAAGCATTTAAGAAATCTAAATAAGAAATAATAAAATTTACTTATCATGACTGCTTCTGATATAGGTTGATAACTTTTTTCATGTTGTCATCGAGGTGATGACTAAATCTCCTCATCGCGTCAACCATCAATAAGGCTGGTCATTACTATAAAAAAAGCCAGTCCACTTTTTGTGGGCTGGCTTTTATCAATTCAACTTGAAATCAAATGAATCTCAAGTTTCTTATTGGTTATGAGAGCTACTACGACGACGTGGAGTCCCTTCGTTACTACGACCACGGAAATTGCTACGCTCACCACCACGCTCGTTATTACCACGACGTTGTGGTTGATCACCATTGTTAAAACGACGACCGCCTTGTGGTTGACCATCACGGCGAGAGTTATTACGACGCTCACGGAAAGGCTGAGATTGAGCGTCTCCCACTAATTGCATATTCAGTGGTTTATTCATGATACGTGTACGAGTAAAGTGGCCTAATAAGTCCGTTGGCATACCTTTTGGTAACTCGATAGTTGAGTGAGAACCATATAATTTGATATTACCAATATAACGGCTACTAATATCACCTTCGTTAGCAATTGCGCCCACGATATGACGAACTTCAACACCATCATCACGACCCACTTCAATACGGTATAAATCCATCTCACCAGCATCACGACGTTCACGGCGAGGAGAGCGCTCACGATCATTATCACGACGACGATCATCACGATCGTTAAATTCACGACGAGGACGACGAACTGGATCTGGTGGTAGGATAAGCGCACGCTCACCTTGAGCCATTTTCAGCAATACCGCAGCTAGTGTTTCCATATCTAACGCTTCTTCACCTTGTGGCGCTAATTTAGGCAACAGAGCACGATATTGATCAAGGTTGCTCGTTTCTAATTGCTGAGCGATTTGCTGTGCAAATTTTTCCTGACGACGTTGGCTGATAAGTTCTGCATTTGGCAGTTCTACTTCAGGAATAGTCATCTTCATTGTACGTTCGATATTACGCAGTAAACGGCGCTCACGGTTATCAACGAATAAAATGGCACGGCCAGCACGTCCAGCACGTCCCGTACGGCCAATACGGTGAACATAAGATTCTGAATCCATTGGGATATCGTAGTTCACAACAAGGCTGATACGGTCAACGTCAAGACCACGAGCGGCAACGTCAGTCGCGATTAAAATATCTAAACGACCATTTTTCAGACGCTCTAGCGTTTGCTCACGCAATGATTGATTCATGTCACCATTTAATGCTGCGCTGTTATAACCATTGCGTTCTAATGCTTCTGCAACTTCTAATGTTGCATTTTTAGTACGAACGAAAATAATCGCTGCATCAAAATCTTCCGCTTCTAAGAAACGAATTAATGCTTCATTTTTACGCGCACCAAATGTCATCCAATAGCTTTGGCTGATATCTGGACGTGTCGTTACGCTGCTTTGAATACGAACTTCTTTAGGGTCATTCATGAAGCGACGTGTAATACGACGAATAGCTTCTGGCATTGTCGCAGAGAACAGTGCAGTTTGGTGTTCTGCTGGGATCTTACTTAAGATATTTTCAACATCTTCAATAAAGCCCATACGTAACATTTCATCAGCTTCATCTAAGACTAAACCTTTCAGTTTAGATAAATCTAATGTGCCACGATTTAAATGATCTAATAAACGACCTGGTGTCCCTACAACGACTTGTGGTCCTTGGCGTAATGCACGTAATTGAACGTCATAACGCTGACCACCATACAGTGCAACGACATTTACTTTTGGTAAATGCTTAGAAAAATCTTCAATGGCTTCAGCAACCTGAACTGCAAGTTCACGAGTAGGTGCTAAAACTAAAATTTGTGGTGCTTTTAATGATTCATCAAGATTGTGTAATAACGGCAGGCTAAATGCAGCGGTTTTACCACTACCGGTCTGTGCCATACCTAAAACATCATTGCCGTTTAAAAGGAAAGGAATACATTGTTGCTGAATTGGAGAAGGCTTCTCGTAGCCTAAGTCATTCAGTGCAGTCAAAATTGGTGCTGATAAACCTAGATCAGCAAAAGTCATATCGGTTTCAGTAGTCATGTCACTGTGCCTCATTCATTATGGCAGCCAGTTGACATAACATACCGCATGGTTTGTCGGTCTTTATCATCTAAAATGTGAACTGGCTCAAATTATATTATTAAACGAACAAACAAGCCCTCATCCTATGTAGATGATGGCTTTCAAACTGATCAGAGAAATGTTCGTCAGCTATTGCTGGTCCGATTCCGCTAGGTCTTCTTGTTGGCCTAACAGCGCTAATTCCAACAATGCGTAGCGGTGCTCAACAAAGTTATGTGCATTGTTGGCAACCGTCAGCTTGAATAACGCTTCTGCGCTATCCATGTCCCCCAGACTTAGGTAATACTTACCTAAATAGAAGTTAGTTTCACTAAGATGCTCAGCGAGCGAAGTGTTATCGGTTGAGGCTTCACGTAGTCTTAACATTAACGCTTTTTCATTAATGTTGCCTAAATAAAACTCAACTATATTCCATCCCCATTGCCCCGTTTTATCCGCCTGCTGGTATCGCTGTTTTAGCTGTTGTTTAGCCAAATCAGCGTTTATCTCTTTTTCGACAAGATATAACCAAAGCGAACGAATGGGGTCATTTGGATCGACCTGATAAAACGCCTGCAGATCATCCTGCGCCAATTTCAATCGGCCACCGTAGTATAAAGCGATACCACGATTAAAACGCGCATTATTGTAAGTTGGATCAAGCTCTAAAACAGAATCAAACGCTTCATAAGCAGCATCATAGTTCGCCGCTTGCGTAAAATAGATACCTAGAAAATTAAAAATTTCTAGCATATCTGGTCTTATTGAGAGCGCCATTGAAAAATCATTGCGCGCTAAAGCTCGTAAACCGAGACTATCATACAGCACACCACGCTCATATAAAAGCTGTGCGTATTCATCTTCGGTTAATGAGCGACTCGCAAGAATTTGTTCTATGCGAGCCAATATCACTTCTTGTTGTAAAGAAGGTTGTAATGGAGTGGCGAAAATCGCATTCTGACGCCATTCTGGACTAGTGCTGCATCCGGAAATAAAGATGAAAACAGCAATAGAACAACCGCGCAGAAATGTTTTCATTTCTCACTCCCAAAGTCAGACCTTTCAACAAAAAGCGTTCTGGACGTCCTACTTGTCAGTCATAATAAGTCTCTACCGATACTTATGTCTAGATATCGGTAGTAGAATATCATTAATTCGCAGAATCTTCAGAAGAAGTTTCAGTTGCTTCCTGCTGATTAGCTTGAGCTTCTTTCATGCTTAAGCGAATACGGCCTTGACGGTCAATTTCCAGCACTTTAACTGGAACTTCTTGACCCATTTCCAAGTAATCACTCACTTTCTCAACACGTTTATCTGCGATTTGAGAAATATGAACCAGACCTTCTTTACCGCCACCGATAGCAACAAAAGCACCGAAATCGACAATACGAGTTACTTTACCATTGTAAATACGGCCCACTTCAACTTCAGCAGTGATTTCTTCGATACGAGCAATTGCCATTTTAGCTTGCTCATTGCTTGTTGCCGCAATCTTCACAGTACCATCATCTTCGATTTCGATAGTTGTGCCCGTTTCTTCCGTTAATGCACGGATTACTGAACCACCTTTACCGATAACGTCTTTGATTTTGTCTGAATTAATTTTGATAGTGTGAATACGCGGTGCGAACTCAGAAATATCAGCACGAGGTTGGCTAATTGCATCTTCCATAACACCTAAAATATGCAGACGTGCGCTTTTCGCTTGGTTTAACGCAACTTGCATGATTTCACGTGTGATACCTTCGATTTTGATATCCATTTGTAATGCGCTGACACCATTACGACTACCTGCAACTTTAAAGTCCATATCGCCTAAATGGTCTTCATCACCCAGAATATCTGAAAGAACAACAAAGTTATCGCCTTCTTTTACCAGACCCATTGCAATACCAGCAACAGATTCTTTAATTGGTACACCTGCATCCATCAGTGCTAAAGAAGCACCACATACAGACGCCATTGAAGATGAACCATTTGATTCAGTGATTTCAGAAAACCACGCGAACAGTATATGGGAATTCTTCGATAGTCGGCATTACCGCTAACACACCACGTTTTGCTAAACGGCCATGGCCAATTTCGCGACGTTTTGGTGAGCCCATCATGCCTGTTTCACCAACAGAGTATGGAGGGAAATTATAATGCAATAAGAAGGTGTCAGTGTGCTCGCCCATGATGTCATCAATAGTTTGAGCATCACGTGCAGTACCTAATGTCGCAGTCACTAAAGCCTGTGTTTCACCACGTGTAAACAATGCTGAACCATGAGTACGTGGTAATAAACCTGTACGGATATCTAGTGCACGTACCATGTCCTTTTCACGACCATCGATACGAGGTTCGCCCGCCAATACACGAGCACGAACGATGTTTTTCTCAAGACCTGAGAAAATTTCGCTGATTTCAGCTTCATCTAAAGTTTCATCTTCAGCCACTAATGTCGCGATAACTTCATCGCGGATAGCTTCGATTTGTTCATAACGCTCTTGCTTTTCAGTAATACGGTATGCATCACCAATACGTGCTTGCGCTAATTGTGCAATACGATCGTGTAAAGTTTGGTTGATAGCTTCCGGCGCCCAATCCCATTTTTCTTTACCAACTTCTGCAACTAATGCATTGATATTTTCAATCACAACTTGTTGTTGTTCATGACCAAATACCACTGCACCTAACATTTCTTCTTCTGATAATAAATCAGCTTCTGATTCAACCATCAGTACTGCACCCGCAGTACCCGCAACCACTAAGTCTAATTTACTGACTTTTAACTCATCAACGGTTGGGTTCAGAACATATTGACCATCGATAAAACCAAACACGAGCACCACCGATAGGGCCATTAAATGGAACACCTGACAGTGCTAATACCGCAGAAGCACCAATCATTGCAACGATATCTGGGTTAACTTGTGGGTTAACAGAAACAACGGTAGCAACGATTTGAATTTCGTTTAAGAAGCCTTCTGGGAATAATGGACGTAAAGGGCGGTCAATGAGACGTGCAATTAACGTTTCGCCTTCACCAGGACGTCCTTCACGACGGAAGAAACTACCTGGAATACGACCAGCCGCGTATGAACGCTCTTGATAGTTCCACTGTTAATGGGAAGAAATCTTGTCCAGCTTTAACTTTTTTCTTTGCAACAACAGTAACAAAAACAGCTGTGCCGTCCATGTCAACCATAACAGCAGCTGTTGCTTGACGAGCCATCATACCCGTTTCAATTGAAACCGTATGTTGACCGTATTGAAATTTACGAACTGTAGGATTCAGCAAAATAATATCCTTTATCTTATTGTCGCCAGATGCTTAGCGACGATGAATGATCTTTTCTCCGCTACGTCCCCTCGCGACTAATGAAAATATTTACCACTAAAACATAAACACTTTCATTAGCCGCGCGAATTGTCGTAACTAGAGAGATGAAATAACAATCACCACATTAAAACATAACGACTAATATTAAAAATAGCACTTTCTAGTAGAAAAGGGGCCAACTGGCCCCTTTTCACTGAAACTCGATTGATTAGCGACGCAGACCTAAACGTGCAATCAGTGCAGAGTAACGAGCAACATCTTTACGTTTCAGATAGTCCAGCAGATTACGACGGCTGGAAACTTTACGTAGCAGACCACGACGGCTGTGGTGATCTTTTTTGTGCTCTGAAAAGTGACCTTGCAGGTGGTTGATTTCTGCAGTCAGCAGTGCAATCTGAACTTCGCTTGAGCCAGTATCGTTAGCATCACGACCAAATTCAGCAACGATTTGTGCTTTCGCTTCAGTACTTAGAGACATAATAAACTCCAATTTAATTAAAATTTTTAGGGTAGCCAATCTCTAATTCAGCTACCCAGCTCAGCCACCTAAACAGATAGCCGCATTATTCTACGCTTCAAACACTTTTAGCGCAAGATTGCTATTAAGTGTTATCTTGGGCGTTATACTCAACAACGATTCTTTTCGGAGCAACTAACCCCTCTTTAATGATAGCAAGGCCGATAAATTTTTCTTCATTGCCTTCTGTCACCCTGACCCATTCGCCTTCATTAATATCATGATTAACACGAACAGGCTGGCCTAGCTTTAGGTAGCCTGCAATCACCGTAGTGAGATTAATAACAGGGAAATGTGCAACCGCCGTATCCATTGGCAATAGCAAAGCATCAAGTGCCAAGAAAGGATCTTCTTGTGCAGTTTGCGCATTATCTATCATCATGCTTAGCTGATCTAATGTGACCATCCGTTCTTTCGGATAATCAGCAACCTCTAATCGGCGTAAGAAAATAACGTGAGCACCACATTGTAATTTCTCACCCAGATCATCAATAATTGTGCGAATATAAGTCCCTTTAGAACAATGAATTTCCAGCTCTAACTCATTGCCTTCCCAGCGAATAAACTGGAGTTCATAAACGGTGATAGGCCTAGCTTCTCGCTCAATTTCAATACCTTGTCTTGCATATTCATAGAGCGGTTTACCGTGATGCTTTAAGGCAGAGTACATTGAAGGAACTTGCAATGTTTCACCACGAAAGCTCTCTAAAGCATCGTCTAAAGCTTGCTGTGTAAATTGCACTGGGCGCTCTTGGATAACTTCACCCTGTGCATCAGAAGTATCCGTTCGTTGACCTAAGCGGGCAATAACACGATAACGCTTATCCGAATCCAATAGAAACTGTGAAAACTTCGTCGCTTCACCTAAACAAATAGGTAGC
The DNA here is from genome assembly GCA_901472505.1 of Proteus vulgaris. Lineage (NCBI taxonomy): Bacteria > Pseudomonadati > Pseudomonadota > Gammaproteobacteria > Enterobacterales > Morganellaceae > Proteus > Proteus vulgaris. The sequence continues at coordinate 2,036,030 of LR590468.1, read as the reverse complement.
ATACCTGTTGCTAAAGGATCCAATGCCCCCGTATGCCCTGCCTTACTGGCATTAAACATACGACGGACTTTTTGGAGTGCATCGTTAGAGGAAATATCTTGGGGTTTATCGAGTAGCAATACGCCGTTAATCTCACGCCCCTTACGACGACGCCCCATTATTCTTCCTCTTTATGACGGCGCTCTTCGTCGTTTTTAACGACATTAGACACTAAATTGGACATACGCATCCCCTCAACTAATGAGTTGTCATAAGCAAATGTCAATTCAGGTACAATACGTAAGCGCATTGCTTTACCTAATAATGAACGAATAAAACCAGCAGCCTCATTCAATGCGGTTAAACCATTAGCAACCATATCTTCTTCGCTTTCATCACCACCAGATAAGTTTAAAAAAGTAACGAATACCTTGGCGTAAGCCAAATCACGAGAAATTTCGACGCCCGATACAGTGGCCATTCCGATACGAGGATCTTTCACTTCACGTTGTAGAATGATGGCGATTTCTTTTTGCATTTCCTGAGAAACACGCTGACTACGGCTAAAATCTCTTGCCATTTTATCTCTCCCTAACAATAGGGGATTGCCCTTATTGTCACTGTTAATTCAGATCTAAAATCAATGATATCTAAAGAGTATACATGAAGTGGTATTGAACGACCGCTTTCTCTGATTTCTTTAGTAATAAAACTTTTCTTAATTGCTATTTTACCCTGTTATCTCACTTTCATAAATTACTGAAAGCCAATCTATTTCGGTTATGTTGAAATATGTTGAAAAATGAAGAAGGAAATAAAAAAGAATACAGCAAAGAAGGGAATAAGAAGGGAGCCGTTAAGCTCCCTTTTAAAACAAGACGTACTAGATTAATCAATAGAACGTTTGATTTCGATAACTTGGAAGACTTCAATCATGTCGCCAGCACGAACATCATTGTAGTTTTTCACACCAATACCACATTCCATGCCGTTACGAACTTCGTTAACGTCATCTTTAAAGCGGCGCAGTGATTCCAGTTCGCCCTCGTAGATAACCACGTTATCACGCAGAACACGAATTGGGTTATTACGTTTGATGTTACCTTCAACCACCATACAGCCCGCAATTGCGCCAAATTTAGGTGATTTAAACACATCACGGACTTCTGCAAGCCCCATGATTTCTTGTTTATATTCAGGTGCCAACATACCACTCATTGCCAGTTTGATTTCGTCAATCAGGCTATAGATAACGGAATAATAACGTAAATCAACACTTTCTTGTTCAATGATACGGCGAGCAGATGCATCAGCACGAACATTGAAGCCAAGAATAATTGCGTTAGAAGCAGCTGCTAATGTTGCATCAGTTTCAGTGATACCACCAACACCAGAACCGATGATTTTCAGTTTAACTTCGTTAGTAGACAGTTTAACTAATGCATCAGTAATTGCTTCACAAGTCCCTTGAACGTCTGTTTTCAGCACGATGTTTAGTTCAGAAACTTTACCTTCTTCCATGTTAGCAAACATGTTTTCCAGTTTAGATTTCTGCTGACGAGCCAGTTTAACATCGCGGAATTTACCTTGACGGTATAATGCAACTTCACGTGCTTTTTTCTCGTCACGAACTACCGTTGCTTCATCACCTGCTGAAGGCACATTAGACAGACCTAAAATCTCAACAGGCATTGATGGACCAGCTGATTGAACGTCTTGACCTAATTCGTTACGCATTGCGCGAATACGACCGTATTCAAAACCACACAGAACGATATCGCCTTTATTTAGCGTACCTTCACGAACAAGGATAGTTGCCACAGGGCCACGGCCTTTATCGAGGTAAGATTCGATAACAACACCGCTTGCCATACCTTCTTTAACTGCTTTCAGTTCAAGAACTTCAGCTTGTAAAAGGATCGCATCCAGCAGTTCGTCAATACCTAAACCTTGTTTTGCAGATACGTGCATAAACTGAGTTTCACCGCCCCACTCTTCTGGCAGAATGCCATATTGAGACAGTTCAGTTTTCACGCGATCAGGATCAGCTTCGTGTTTATCGATTTTGTTTACAGCAACCACAACAGGTACGTTTGCCGCTTTTGCGTGTTGAATAGCTTCGATAGTCTGAGGCATCACACCATCATCAGCCGCAACAACCAGAACAACGATATCCGTTACCTGAGCACCACGAGCACGCATTGATGTAAATGCGGCGTGACCTGGAGTATCCAGGAAGGTGATTTCACCTTTATCTGTTTTAACGTGATAAGCACCGATATGCTGGGTGATCCCACCCGCTTCGCCTGATGCTACTTTCGTTGAACGAATATAGTCCAGTAGTGATGTTTTACCATGGTCAACGTGACCCATGATAGTCACAACGGGTGCACGAGATACAGCGCTTTCTTCACCTGTATCACGATCGCTCATGACTTGTTCTTCTAACTCGTTTTCACGACGTAAGATAACTTTGTGACCCATTTCTTCAGCAACAAGCTGTGCAGTTTCTTGGTCTAAAACCTGATTAATGGTTGCCATTGCACCCATTTTCATCATAGTTTTGATAACTTCAGACCCTTTTACTGCCATTTTGTTGGCAAGTTCAGCAACAGAAATAGTCTCACCGATAATAACATCACGGTTTACAACAGCGGCTGGCTTATTGAAGCCTTGTTGTAGTGAGCTACCTTTACGTTTACCTTTCTTGTTAGTACGGCCAGCAGCACGAGCTTCTTCACGATCTGCTTTTTCAGAATGGCGGTTATTTTTCTTAGGACGAGGTGCCTTAGCATTGCGACCACGACCACGGCCACCTTCAACTTCAGCATCACTTTCATCTTCTGCATCACGAGCATAACGTGATGTGGTTACATGGTAGTCTGAGCCTTCAGTTTCTGGCGATTTAGGTTCAGCAGTCCATTTTTCAGCATTTTCTTCAGCTAAAAGGCGTGCTTTTTCTGCTGCAATTCGTGCTTCTTCTTCCGCTTTACGGCGCTGTGCTTCTTCCGTTTTACGCTTCAGTTCAGCTTGTTCAGCATTGCGACGTGCTTTTTCCTGATCTGCTGCTTTATCAGCTTTTGGTTTATCGTTTTGTTTCACTTTATCTTTTTCCGCTGCTTCGCGCTTAGCTAATTCCGCTGCTTCACGTTTTGCTTCTTCAGCTTCACGTTTCGCTTTTTCTTCGGCATCTTTCTTTGCCTTTTCAGCTTCACGTTTTGCTTTTTCTTCAGCTTCGCGCTGTGCTTTCTCTTGTGCTTCGCGCTGTGCTTTTTCTTCGGCTTCGCGATGCGCCTTTTCTTCCGCTTCACGCTGAGCTTGCTCATCCGCTTGCGCTTTTTCAACAGCGTCACGGTTCACATAAGTGCGTTTTTTGCGGACTTCGATGGCTACTGATTTACTTTTGCCACCTGTACCAGGAACACTTAACGTACTACGCACTTTGCGTTGTAACGTTAATTTTTCTGGTTGGTTGGTTGATACGTCTTTATCACGATTCAACCAAGCCAGTAAGGTTTCTTTCTCTTTTTGGGAGACAGAATCAGAGACGGTCTTCTTAATACCGGCATCAGCAAACTGCTGTACCAAACGTTCAACCGGTGTCTGAATCTCTTCTGCCAGTGATTTTACTGTTTCATCTGTCATTCTGTTCCTTCCTGCTCAGTTGTTACGCATCATTCCCAAACCAGCAGATATTACGTGCAGCCATAATGAGTTCGCCTGCGCGCTCACTATTTAAGCCTTCAATATCAGTTAGGTCGTCGATACCCTGTTCGGCAAGATCTTCCAGTGTGCAGATACCACGGGCAGCTAGATCAAATGCTAAAGAGCGCTCCAAGCCTTCGAGAGCTAATAAGTCCTCGGCTGGCTGGTTATCGCCTAGGCTTTCTTTTTGAGCCAATTCAATCGTTGTGAGTGCTGCTTTTGCTCTTTCACGTAAAGCTTCAACGGTGTCTTCGTCTAATCCGTCAATAGCCAGCAGTTCACTGATTGGCACATAAACTAACTCTTCAAGGGTAGAGAAACCTTCTTCAACTAAAACAGTTGCGAAGTCTTCATCAATGTCGAGATGCTTAGTAAATATTTCAATGGCTGCGTTTGCTTCTGCCTGATGTTTTGCATTCAGTTCATCCGCAGTCATGACGTTTAATTCCCACTTGTCATCACCACGATGTTTTTTTCAGTAACTGAGCTGCCAGACGTACGTTTTGACCATTACGGCCAATTGCCTGAGCAAGGTTACTGCTTTCAACTGCAACATCCATTGTACATTTGTCTTCATCGACAACAATAGAAGCAACATCTGCCGGAGCCATTGCATTAATCACGAATTGTGCAGGATTATCATCCCACAAAACAATATCAATTCGCTCGCCGCCCAATTCGCTGGAAACGGCTTGTACACGTGCGCCACGCATACCAACACAAGCACCCACAGGGTCAATACGCTTGTCATTAGTTTTTACTGCGATTTTGGCACGAGAACCTGGATCACGCGCTGCAGCTTTAATTTCAATGATTTCCTCGCCAATTTCTGGTACTTCAATACGGAAAAGTTCAACCAGCATTTCAGGGCGAGAACGTGTCACGAAAAGTTGTGCACCACGAGTTTCTGTACGTACATCGTATAATACACCGCGTAAACGGTCACCTGGACGGAAATTTTCACGTGGTAACATATCTTCGCGTAAAATAACCGCTTCTGCATTATTTCCTAAGTCTAAGGTGATATTTTCACGATTTACTTTCTTCACAACACCCGTGATAATTTCGCCTAATTGTTCGCGGAATTGATCAACAACCATCGCTCTTTCTGCTTCACGTACTTTTTGTACGATAACTTGTTTCGCGGTTTGTGTTGTAATACGGTCGAAAGTAACAGATTCAATCTGATCTTCAATATAACCACCTAGTTCAATACTAGGATCTTCATATTGAGCCGCTTCAAGTGTAATTTCACGAGTAGGCTGAGTCACTTCATCTACAGCAACCCAACGGCGGAATGTATCAAAGTCACCTGTTTTACGGTCGATACATACGCGAACATCAATCTCTTGCTCGTATTTTTTCTTAGTTGCTGTCGCTAGTGCGGTTTCCAGTGCTTCAAAAATCTTTTCACGAGGAAGAGATTTTTCGTTAGAGACCGCTTCCACAACAGCCAGAATCTCTTTGTTCATCCTAGTTGCCTCTTCAAAACTTAAAAGTGGGGTACCAGGTTAGCTTTCTGGATGTTGCTCAGTGCGAACACTTCGTCTTTACCATCCACAGTAACCGTGATCATTTCGCCAGCGACAGACTTAATAATGCCCTGCCATTTACGGCGGTTTTGCATTGCAATTCGTAATACGATAGCGGCTTCTTCGCCGATAAATTGCTCATAATGCGTTGCAGTGAATAAAGGTCGTTCTAAACCAGGAGAAGAAATCTCAAGGTTATAAACTGTTTGAATTGGATCTTCAACATCCAGTACAGCGCTGACCTGGTGGCTAACATCAGCACAATCATCAACAGTGATACCGTCTTCACTATCAATATAGATGCGCAATGTTGATTCTCGGCCACGAATAAATTCAAGACCGACAAATTCAAAGCCTAATGCTTCTACTGGTGCTGAAACCATCGCTGTTAATTTTTGCTCTAATGTGGACAAACCCACCCCCAAGGCATAAAAAAAGGGCCTATAGCCCAGTATTCTATTCTCTGATAACAAAAAACCCCGAAATTCGGGGCTTTATGCAACTGGACCCTGTAACTTGCCATTCGAGAATAACCTCTTCTTACGGCACATTCCACTCAGGATCATAATCGGTTTAACAAGATGATTAATGAGAAAAGTGCTGTATTGTTAGAAGTGGTTGCGGGGGCCGGATTTGAACCGACGACCTTCGGGTTATGAGCCCGACGAGCTACCAAGCTGCTCCACCCCGCGTTCGAAAAACGTGGCAAATTTTACGCTGATAACAAGCAAAACGCAAGTTATCTGGAATAATGGTGCCGAGAACGGGACTTGAACCCGTACGCCCGTTTTATAGGCACTACCACCTCAAGGTAGCGTGTATACCAATTTCACCACCTCGGCACTTTAATGAGACTGTTATTGCGTAAATATTAACAACCTCATTTAAATCTTTACTTAGTTTACTGCGGAATATCTGTATTTGCTGGCGCTACAGGCGCTGCTAATTGCTCAGCTTTTTTAGCTTCTTCTGCAGTCTGCTCGATAGACATCCACTTACTGTCTTCACGTACAGTTTTATTGGCACTTAAATTACCTAAAATAAGTGCAAGTACAATAAATGCTGTCGCTAAAACAGCGGTCATACGGGTCATGAAGTTAGCTGAACCGCTTGAACCAAATACTGTACCGGAAGCACCTGCACCAAAAGAAGCGCCCATATCAGCACCTTTACCCTGCTGTAACAGGATCAGACCAACTAGCCCTGTTGCTACAATGATAAGAATAACAATGAGTGCCGTATACATTTGCGTTACCTTTTCTATGGAACTTATCGTATTAACGATAACCTTCGATTGCTTCACCCGCTTTAGTTCAAGACCTTACTAAGCGGGTGTGAATACTAACCAAAGCTGAACTGACAAGCAAGGTTATTTTTCTACAAAGTGATTGATTGAAGAAAAAATCATCAATTAACCTACGTGCTTCACGGCATCAGCAATACGATTTGCCATCGCCGTAACTTGCTCTTCATTTTCACCTTCGACCATTACTCGAATTAAAGGTTCTGTGCCTGATTTACGTAACAGCACGCGCCCTTTACCTGCGAGTTCATCTTCAACTGCTTTGGCAACTTTCTGAACTTCAGGGGTTTGTAATGGATCATGATTCCCGGTGAAGCGAACATTCACTAAAATTTGTGGTAATAGTTTCATGCCACTACATAAATCATGTAAGCTCATATGATTACGTACCATTGCACTTAAAACTTGTAGCCCTGCAACAATACCGTCACCGGTAGTCGTTTTATCCAGTAAGATAATATGACCTGAGTTTTCAGCACCTAAACGCCAACCTTTCTCTTGTAATTTTTCAAGCACATAGCGGTCACCCACTTTAGCACGTACAAAAGGAATACCCAGTTGTTTAAGAGCAATTTCCAATCCCATATTACTCATTAATGTACCAACGGCACCACCACGTAATTGACCTTGGCGTAGCGCTTCTCTCGCAATAATATAGAGAATTTGGTCACCATCTACTTTTAAACCTTGATGGTCAACCATAATGATACGGTCACCATCACCATCGAATGCTAAACCAACATCTGCACCTTCTTCGAGCACACGTTGTTGCAACATTCGGACATCGGTTGCACCGCATTCAGCATTAATATTAATACCAGTTGGCTCACAACCAATCGTAATCACTTCCGCGCCTAATTCACGAAATACATTCGGTGCAATGTGGTATGTTGCACCATGTGCACAATCAACAACCACTTTTAAGCCATTCAAATTATTTTCGTTAGGGAACGTGCCTTTACAAAATTCAATGTAACGCCCAGCGGCATCAACAATACGATTCGCGCGCCCCAGCTCTGCTGACTCTACACAAGTGATCGGTTTTTCCATTTCTGCTTCAATGGCTTCTTCAACTTCATCGGGTAATTTTGTTCCGTCAATAGAGAAGAATTTGATCCCATTATCGTAATAAGGGTTATGGGATGCCGAAATCACGATCCCTGCTTCTGCACGGAATGTACGTGTTAAATAAGCAACCGCAGGTGTTGGCATTGGCCCTGTAAATGAAGCCGATAACCCAGCAGCAGCTAAACCTGCTTCTAATGCAGATTCCAGCATATAACCTGAAATTCGTGTGTCTTTACCAATAATGATTTTACGAGAGCCATGACGTGCTAATACTTTGCCCGCAGCCCAACCCAGTTTTAATACAAATCAGGTGTAATTGGACTATCACCTACTTTTCCACGGATACCATCTGTTCCAAAGTATTTACGTTCGCTCATTCATTATTTTCCTTTGCAGAAAGAGTCGCTTGTACGACCTTTCATCGCATCAACTGTCTCTTTAACATCGTGTACACGAATAATTTGTGCGCCTTGCATTGCAGCAATGACAGCACAGGCCACGCTACCAGCAACACGCTCTTGTGGTGGTACATTCAATAATTGTCCAACCATTGATTTGCGTGACATCCCGGCAAGTATTGGTAAACCAAAGTGATGAAGTTCACTTAAGTGTGCTAATAATTGGTAATTATGCGCTAAATTTTTACCAAAGCCGAACCCCGGATCAAGAATAATTTGATTTTTTTCTATTCCAGCATCAACACAACGTTGGATATTTTCTCGTAAAAAATGATCAACATCTATCATCACATTCTCATAATGTGGTGATTGTTGCATGGTTTTAGGATCGCCTTGCATATGCATAATACACACAGGTAAACCTGTTTTAGCCGCGGCTTCAAGTGCTCCCGGTTCTTGTAAAGAGCGAATATCATTGATAATTGAAGCACCTACATTTGCCGATTCAGCCATTACTTGAGCTTTAGATGTATCAACAGAAATCCACACATCAAAACGCTGGCGAATAGCTTCAACAACAGGAACAACACGCTGTAATTCTTCATCAATAGAGACATCACTTGCGCCGGGTCTTGTTGATTCCCCACCAATATCGATGATAGAAGCCCCATCAGCGATTAATTTTGCTGCGTGGTTAACCGCATCATTAAGTGAATTATGAGTGCCACCATCAGAAAAAGAATCTGGAGTGACATTCAAAATCCCCATAACTTGAGGTGTTGATAAGTTAAGCTCTCTTCCTCTAGCAATTAATTTCATTTCATTGATACCTTCATAAAAAAACCCCAGAAGCCTGGGGTTTGTATTTATAGCTTACTCAATATGCATAACCCGATAAGGATTAGTGAGTATTTTTATCAGAAGGTGTATCACTTTCTGACTCAGGCTTATCTTTTGGCTCATTCGCTACATGTGTTTGTGTCGGCTGGGCAGTAGTTGTTGCATTACTATTGCCATTGCTGCCTTCCCAACCTGCAGGTGGCCGGACATCGCGACGATTCATTAAATCATCAATTTGAGGCGCATCGATAGTTTCATAAGTCATCAGTGCATCTTTCATTGAGTGAAGAATATCAAGGTTATCCATTAAGATCTGACGTGCACGAACGTAGTTTCTATCAACGATAGCTTTAATTTCTTCGTCAATAGTACGAGCTGTTTCATCAGACATATGTTGCGCTTTCGCAACAGAACGGCCTAAGAATACTTCACCATCTTCTTCTGCATACAGCAACGGCCCTAATTTTTCAGAGAAGCCCCACTGTGTCACCATGTTACGTGCAATATTTGTTGCTACTTTAATGTCGTTAGATGCACCTGTAGAAACATGCTCGACACCATAGATGATTTCTTCTGCTAAACGCCCACCATACAGTGTTGAGATCTGGCTTTCTAATTTCTGACGACTTGCACTAATTTGGTCACCTTCAGGTAAGAAGAAAGTCACACCTAATGCACGTCCTCGAGGAATAATCGTCACTTTATGCACAGGATCATGTTCTGGTACTAAACGTCCAATAATCGCATGACCGGCCTCATGATAAGCTGTTGATGCTTTTTGTTCTTCCGTCATCACCATTGAACGACGTTCAGCACCCATCATTATCTTATCTTTAGCCTTTTCAAACTCGACCATTGAAACAACACGTTTATTGCCACGAGCAGCGAATAAAGCAGCTTCATTAACCAAGTTAGCTAAGTCTGCACCAGAGAAACCAGGTGTACCACGTGCTAAAATGGCAGGATCAACATCGGGCGATAAAGGTACACGACGCATATGGACTTTCAAGATTTGCTCACGTCCACGTACATCAGGTAAACCCACAACCACTTGACGGTCGAAACGGCCAGGACGGAGTAATGCTGGGTCTAAAACGTCAGGGCGGTTAGTGGCCGCAATAACGATAATCCCTTCATTTCCTTCAAAACCATCCATTTCAACAAGCATTTGGTTCAGTGTTTGCTCACGTTCATCATGACCACCACCTAAACCTGCACCACGCTGACGTCCTACGGCATCAATTTCATCGATAAAGATGATACAAGGCGCAGTTTTTTTAGCTTGTTCGAACATATCACGAACACGAGAAGCACCAACACCCACAAACATTTCAACGAAATCAGAACCTGAAATAGTGAAGAATGGAACTTTTGCTTCGCCTGCAATGGCTTTCGCTAATAACGTTTTACCGGTACCAGGAGGCCCCACCATCAGAATACCTTTAGGGATTTTTCCCCCTAGTTTCTGGAAACGACCCGGATCACGTAAATATTCAACTAATTCGCTTACTTCTTCTTTTGCTTCATCACAACCTGCAACATCAGCAAAGGTTGTTTTGATTTGGTCTTCTGTCAACATGCGAGCCTTACTTTTACCGAAAGACATCGCACCTTTACCGCCACCACCTTGCATTTGGCGCATAAAGAAAATCCAAAGACCAATAAGTAATAGCATTGGGAACCAAGACACAAAAATTTGAGTCAGAAGACTTTGGCCTTCAAGTGGTTCACCCGTTACTTTTACATTACGGTTCATTAAAGTGGTCAGCAGGTTGTCATCACGCATAGGCATATACGTGCTGTACTTTGAGTTATCTGTTTTAGTTACATTAATATCATAACCACTTATGCTGACCTCGCGTAATTGGTTATTAGTTAACTCATTGATAAAGGTAGAGTAATCCACCTTACGACTATTCGAATCGCTGGGTCCGAAGCTCTGGAATAATGACATCAAAACGACTGCAATAACTAGCCAGAGGATCAGGTTTTTCGCCATGTCACTCAAGGGATTAACCTCATATTACAACTGTGTTAACAAATAGCTTTAGGGTACTAAAGTTTACGCCCTGTGGCTACAATATATACCTCACGAGAACGAGACCGCGAAGCGTCTGGTTTACGAACTTTCACTTTCGTAAACAGGGAGCGTATTTGCCCCAGGTATTCATCAAAGCCTTCTCCCTGAAACACTTTGACAATAAAACTTCCCCCCGGGAGCCAGTACATCACGACACATATCAAGCGCTAACTCTACTAAATACATGGATCGAGGGATATCGACCGCGGGTGTGCCGCTCATGTTTGGAGCCATGTCAGACATGACAACCTGGACTTTATTTTCACCTACTCTATCAAGCAATGCCTTCAACACAAGTTCATCACGAAAATCGCCTTGAAGGAAATCGACTCCGACTATAGGATCCATAGGTAAAAGGTCACATGCGATGATTCGACCTTTGCTTCCTAATTGCTGTACAACATACTGAGACCACCCACCAGGAGCAGCTCCTAAATCGACAACGGTCATACCTGGTTTAAAAATATTGTCACTTTGCTGAATTTCTTCCAGTTTAAACCAAGCACGAGAGCGAAACCCTTTTTTCTTTGCTTGCTGAACATATTTATCACTAAAATGTTCTTGTAACCAGCGGCTAGAGCTTGCCGAACGTTTCTTATTGGCCATTGTGTTTTCCAACTATCATACACTTAGCTATCAAAATTTTTACTCTTTCACTCATTTAACCTCGTCGTAACGACATTTTATGGTGATAAGTGAGAGATGGCGTTAGAATAGTGAGTTTTCAATCCCAACAAAGCAAAAATTAATGATGACTCTTAACAAAAAACAAATTCAACACCTGAAAGGGCTCGCTCATCACCTGAATCCCGTCGTTATGATTGGTAACAACGGATTGACTGAAGGCGTTCTTGCAGAAATTGAACTCGCTCTGGCACACCATGAGCTTATCAAAGTCAAAATCGCAGGCGAAGATCGAGATGTTAAAAACTTGATCGTGGCAGCGATTGTACGCGAAAGCGGTGCACAGAATGTACAAGTAATCGGAAAAATTCTTGTTCTTTATCGTCCTTCAGAAGCACGCAAGATTATTTTACCGAAATAATACTTGTATCTTTATATAAAAATGCCATAACTAACTCTATGGCAAAAAAGGCCTTTTAAGGCCTTTTTTATATTACCACAGGATAGCAGACTAGTTTTCTATAGAAACGTAAAATTATAAATTAAATGTATTCTACGTTTAAAACTTCGTACTCAACTTGCCCACCCGGAGTTGTAATAACCACGACATCATCTAACTCTTTACCAATTAATCCACGCGCAATCGGTGAATTTACAGAAATTAAATTAGCTTTAATGTTCGCTTCATCATCACCCACAATACGGTAAGTCTGCTCTTCTTCAGTTTCAACGTTTAACAATGTCACTGTTGAACCAAAAATAATACGACCATTGTTATTCATCTTAGTAATATCAATAACTTGAGCATTTGATAATTTAGCTTCAATTTCTTGTACTCGTCCTTCACAGAAACCTTGTTGCTCTCTTGCTGCATGATATTCTGCATTTTCTTTTAAGTCTCCGTGCTCGCGTGCTTCTGCAATAGCAGCGATAATTTCGGGACGACGAACATTTTTTAAATACTCCAGTTCTTCACGTAATTTTTCTGCACCAAGAACTGTCATTGGGATCTGATTCATGTGTTAATACCTCAATACTATTCCTAATAAAAAATAGGTATCATCCTGATTTTTTATACTAACAACACAGAGAAAAGGATCTATTTACTCTTCTCAAGACAAAAAAAGACACAGGCAACCTTAAATTGGGCCTGTCTCTACATATATTCGGTGAATTAGGAAAGACGTTTATTCCCTTATTCATGTTGTTGGGAAGTAAACTTTAGCTCCCCCATACTTAAAACTAAATCTAACACAACAGACGCATTGCTTCACGCCTTATCTCTCTTTATAAATCAATAAACAGATATTTTCTGATAATGCAGTAATCACTCGGTATATCGTTTACTTTTGCCCTCATTGCCCTTTAGTATTAGTCTCTGGCAATCAATACTGTAACGTTATCACGCTATAGTCACGGACAGAGAAATTATGCGCTTATTATCAACATTCCGACGGATACTTTACACATTAAGTATCATCAGTTTTTCAACCCAAGCAATATCCGTTGAAAACTACATTGAGCATCTCCCTGAAGGAACACAAGTGGGTTTGATTACTCAACCTGTGGGCGCAACGTCTCCTAACCTCAATTATCATGCAGATCAATTAGCGCTTCCTGCCAGTACTCAAAAAGTTGTTACCGCCTTAGCCGCATTACTTCAATTAGGTGGTGATTATCAATTTACCACGACAATGGAGACGGAAGGTAAAATAAAAAACGATCAACTTAACGGAGATTTGATCTTTCGTTTCAGTGGTGATCCGACATTAACTCGCCAACAGTTAAGAGGAATGGTCGCAGTATTAAAACAATCTGGTATTACTAAAGTTCATGGTGATTTACTGATTGATACATCTGCTTTTTCAAGTCATGACAAAGCGCCAGGTTGGGTTTGGAATGATATGACTCAATGTTTTAGTGCCCCCCCTAGTGCCGCAATTGTTGATAAAAACTGTTTTTCTGTCTTATTGCAAAGTGGCAATAAAGATGGCGATATTGCCACAATACGCAAAGCTTCATTTTATCCTGTCACCGTTTTAAGCGAAGTTGAAACTTATGAGAAAGGCTCCACTCGCACCCGTTTTTGTGAATTAGATGTCACTGTCCGTGACTTAAATACCTATGTAATAACAGGTTGCATCCCTAAACGTGACGATGCAGTGCCTTTAATGTTTTCAATTCAAGACGGTGCGCATTGGGCTGGTACGATTTTAAAAGAAGAATTACAAAGATCCAATATTGAACTTGATGGTTATATAAAACGTCGTTCTCAAGTTAAAGCACCCGTTACAGTATTGGCGCAAACACAATCTAAACCCTTACATAACTTACTTACGACAATGTTAAAAGAATCTGACAATATGATTGCAGATACTGTATTTAGAACCATTGGGCGTGAATATTATGGTGTTGCCGGAACATGGCGTTCAGGTGCAGAAGCAACTCGCGCGATTTTAAAACAAAAAGCAGGAATTGATTTAGGCAATACAGTCATGGTTGATGGTTCGGGCCTTTCACGTCATAACCTCATTTCACCGGCAACAATGATGCAAGTCCTTCAATATATTGGCCAACATGATAATGAACTCAACTTTATGACTATGCTTCCCCTTGCTGGGCATGATGGAACATTACAATATCGTGGTGGCTTTCATGAAGCAGGCGTAGATGGCAAAGTTTCTGCCAAAACAGGTTCATTAAAAGGGGTTTATAATCTTGCTGGATTTATGACAACAGCAAATGGGCAAAAAGTTGCTTTTGTTCAGTATGTCTCATCCTATTCACCACCGACGAAAAATCGTAATGCAGGGCGAGCCTATTTAATACGCTTTGAAACTAATCTGTATAAAGATATGTACAATAACCGTTAAATTTACAATATTGAGATAAAAGAAAACGCCTGATCAATCAGGCGTTTTCTTATTTTTTCATGATAAGAATGAAAGTTAACGTTGGTAGATAAACTCTATACCATCATCATCTTCTTCATCCCAATCATCATCGTCATCATCTTCGAAATCAGGATTTTCAAGCTGTTCTTTGTGATAATCATCCCACATAAAGTCAACTTTTCCTGGCTCTGTAACTGTCGCCACTAAATCTTGTTCACGTGGCGTCACGTTCAAGAATTCCATGATGTTCCAGCAAAGTTTTTTCACACCTTCTTGGTTGATAGCCGCTATCATGTAATAGTTTTCATCCCAACCCAGTGCTTCAACAATCGCTTTTGCCTTCTCTTTTGCTTCTTCTGCATCAAGAAGATCCACTTTATTGAACACTAACCAACGCGGTTTTTGTGCTAATTTTTCGCTGTATTTCTCTAATTCAGAGACAATAATTTTTGCATTCTCAACAGGATCTGATCCGTCAATAGGATCAATATCGATCAAGTGCAATAACACACGACAGCGTTCTAAATGTTTTAAGAATTGGATCCCAAGACCTGCACCATCAGCAGCGCCTTCAATTAATCCAGGAATATCAGCAACAACAAAGCTTTGGTGATTATCCATACGTACCACACCTAAGCTCGGCACTAAGGTGGTAAAAGGATAATCGGCAACTTTAGGTTTTGCCGCAGATACTGCACGAATAAACGTTGATTTACCCGCATTCGGCATGCCTAACATCCCAACATCGGCTAATAACATTAGCTCTAAGAGAACTTCACGAGATTCACCCGGCGTTCCCATAGTACGTTGGCGTGGAGCACGGTTAACCGAAGATTTAAAGCGAGTATTACCTAAACCGTGAAAGCCGCCTTTAGCAACCATCTGTTTTTGGCCGTGAACAGTTAAGTCAGCAATGATTTCATTGGTGGCTAAATCACGGACACGCGTTCCAACCGGAACACTAATTGTAATGTCTTGACCACGCTTACCTGTGCAGTCACGGCTGTGGACCATTTTCACCACGCTCAGCGCGATAAGATTTTGTAAAACGGTAATCAATCAGGGTATTTAGGTTTTCGTCTGCAATCATGTAGACGTCACCACCATCACCACCATCACCACCGTCTGGTCCGCCATTAGGGATATATTTTTCGCGACGAAAGCTCACACAGCCGTTACCACCATCACCCGCGACGATCAGGATCTTGGCCTCATCAACAAATTTCATGATTTTACTCCGTATAGTAGCCATTAACGTGCTGGATGGCCGAAATTACCCAGAGATGGCCTTTTTTTAAATATAAAAAGCCCCGCAACAGATTTGCAGGGCTTTTGACTCGGTGATTAAAGGACCGGTAATTATTCAGCTTCGATGCTGATAAATTTTACGGTTGTTTGGACCTTTAACTTCGAACTTAATTTTTCCGTCAGCTAATGCAAACAGGGTGTGGTCACGACCACAACCAACGTTAGTACCTGCATGGAACTTAGTACCACGTTGACGAACGATGATGCTACCTGCTAATACAGCTTCACCACCGAAACGTTTAACACCCAGACGTTTTGCTTCGGAATCACGACCGTTACGAGTCGAGCCGCCAGCCTTTTTATGTGCCATTGAACTACTCTCCTAAACCTTAAGCGATACCAGTGATTTTAACATCAGTAAACCACTGACGGTGGCCCTGTTGTTTACGGCTATGTTTACGACGACGGAACTTAACAATCTTAACTTTCTCGCCACGACCGTGAGCAACCACTTCCGCTTTAACTTTAACGCCCGCAAGAATTGGAGCGCCAATTTGAATGTCATCGCCATTAGCGACCATCATTACAGTGTCAAACTCGATTGTTTCGCCAGTAGCTACTTCAAGTTTCTCTAAACGAATAGTTTGACCTTCGCTGACTCGGTGTTGTTTACCACCACTTTGGAAAACCGCGTACATATAAACTCCGCTTTCCGCACACTCCCAATATGTATAATTTGAGTGCACAATTAAAATATTCACATAGGGCGCGAATTCTACGCAAATTTAGTGCCGATGACAAGTACAGATCGCAAACTAGCGTTAAAAAAAAGAGTTTTTTATGCGATATTTATTTCAGCCATTTTTAAAGTACAATCTAAATTATAAGAGAGTAAAATCTATGGCATGATCATTTTTTATTAATAATAACGCGCTCATTGGCGAGCCAAAGTCGAAAAAACATGAATTTAGAATCTATTATAAAACTAACATCCGCTGATATGGCTGCGGTAAATGAGGCAATCCTTTACCAGCTTAATTCAGATGTTTCTTTGATAAACCAACTTGGTTACTACATCATTAGTGGTGGAGGTAAAAGGATCCGACCAATGATCGCCGTGCTCACTGGACGAGCGTTGGACTATCAAGGTGACAAACATATCTCGGTCGCAGCGCTTATCGAGTTTATTCATACAGCAACGTTATTACATGATGATGTTGTTGATGAATCTGATATGCGCAGAGGAAAACAAACGGCAAATGCCGTCTTTGGAAATGCAGCAAGTGTACTTGTTGGTGACTTTATTTATACACGATCTTTTCAGATGATGACGGATCTTGATTCAATGCGTGTATTAAAGTTAATGTCTAGCGCCACCAATGTGATCGCTGAAGGTGAAGTCTTACAATTAATGAATTGTAACGATCCTAACATTTCTGAAGATGACTATATGCAAGTTATCTACAGCAAAACAGCGCGCCTATTCGAAGCAGCATCTCATGCGTCAGCAATCCTCGCTGGCGCAACGTCTGAGCAAGAAAAGCATTCCAAGACTATGGACGTTACCTTGGGACCGCTTTCCAGCTCATTGACGATCTACTTGATTATGATGCAGACAATAACCAGTTGGGTAAAAACACAGGCGATGATCTTGATGAGGGCAAACCTACGTTGCCATTACTCCATGCCATGCATAACGGTAATGAAGAAGAATCTCAGTTAATTCGCCAAGCTATTGAGCAAGGTAATGGTCGCCATTTATTGGATACCGTTTTAAATACCATGAAGCAAAGCGGCTCTTTGGAATATACCCGCCAAAAAGCAGAAGAAGAAGCAGACAAAGCAATTGAAGCTTTATCTATTATACCTGATTCACCTTATAAAGAAGCGCTGATTGGGCTTGCTCACGTGGCTGTACAACGTCAATCGTAATCCTAATGGCACTACCCCATTAATAGTACAGTAAAGCCCGCCAGAGCGACTATGTCGACTCTGGTGGGTTTTTTAATTTATTGAGCACTTCTTCATTTTCTCGCTCAATGGCATCTTGATTATCGGCATCAATATAACTAATGAGTTTTGCTAGCCCTTCACGAAGCACGAACTTCACAATTTTTTCACGTTCTGATTTAGTTAATTGATAATATGCCTCAACCCAAATTAAAAAGCATCCTGGCGCTTTGATAAATACTCAGCAGGAGGTTCATGTGCGGCTAATACACCAATCACCTCATCAGGCAAACTTTTCACTGAATACTCTACAGCTTTCCCTTGAACGCCACGTTTACGGCGGTTTTCCCAGCCTTCACGACGAGCCATCAAGTTAACTCCCTGCGGTGAGTTAGGTAACCCCGCAAGCCCCACTAATTCTTTCGCTGTATACCATTCTTTTTTCATGATCTCATCTCACATTCAACTAAGAGGTTAATCAGATAGATATCTGTTGCGGATAACGCAATAATAGATTCTTTAAAATCGTTTAATCATTGACGACTTTTTCTAAAAAACTTCTAATACCTTCCCGCAATATCAGCTCTGTTAATGTTTTTTGTTCACCATCATTTAGTTGTTGGAATGCTTTCACCCAGATAACGAGTGGCTCCTCTTTTTTATTTAGTTTGTAATGTGCTAATGGTTCATAAAGTTCCAGAGCAATTAAAGTTTCATCTGGTAAACAAGAATAATGATATTCAACACCACTACCTTGCTTATTCTTTATCTTTTGTTTTTGCCAAAATTCACGTTTAGCTTTTGCGTTTACACCTTGTGGTGATTTAGGTAATCCACCTATACCCGTCAATTCCTTTGCCGTATACCACTCTTTTTTCATTATGTTTCTCTAAAATTGTTATCAACTTCAAAAAAGAAATTATTAAGAAAAAAATCAGAAATATTTTTAGAAAAATAATGTTATTTTATTTTCTAAATAATCAGTTTAAATGCTTTAAGACATTTCTAATAAACTGTTATTTATACCACTAACACAGCAATTAATTTTATAGAAAAAGGATTAAAAATGATTTCAAGGAAATCTGATTGGCATCCTGCCGATATTATTGCCGCACTTAGGAAACGAGGAACAACACTTGCTGCCATCTCTCGTCAAGCAGGGTTAAGCTCTTCAACACTCGCTAATGCACTGTCACGCCCTTGGCCTAAAGGAGAAAAAATCATTGCTGATTATCTTAATGTTGCTCCTTCTGAAATTTGGCCAAGCCGTTATTTTCATCCTGAAACAGGAGAATTACTTGAACGAAAGATTCGTGACAAAACTAATAATTAACTAATAATTACATACATTATAATTAATAAAAAAAACCGCTGATACTATATCAGCGGTTTTTATTTAAATTTGCATTATTTTTATAGCAAAAAAAGTATTTCTTTATTTATTAATAAATTCTTCACCAAGAATTATATCTTTTTTCAATACATCTAACATGCCATTAAGAGATTGTTTTTCAAAATCACTTAATTTACCAATAGATAAATATTCCTCTACACCGTTTTTGCCTAAAAGAATAGGTTGTGCAAAGAAACGGGCATATTCTCCGTCGCCTTCTGTATAGGTGCATTCAATAACATTTTTCTCGCCATTTAAAGCGCGAATTAATGAAAGACCAAAACGCGCTGCGGCTTGTCCCATTGATAATGTTGCTGATCCACCACCTGCTTTCGCTTCTACAACTTCAGTACCTGCATTTTGGATACGTTTTGTCAGCGCTGACACTTCATCATCCGTAAATGAGACCCCATCAACTTGAGAAAGCAGAGGAAGAATAGTGACACCAGAGTGCCCACCAATGACAGGAACATTGGTTTTCTGAGGATCTTGGCCTTTTAATTCAGCAACAAAAGTATTAGCACGAATGATATCTAGGGTCGTAATACCAAAAAGACGTTTTTTATCGTAAACACCCGCTTTTTTCAGTACTTCAGCAGCGATAGCAACTGTTGTATTCACTGGGTTAGTAATGATACCAATCAGTGCCTTAGGGCAATTTTGTGCTACTTTTTCAATTAAATTACGGACAATACCGGCATTCACATTGAAAAGATCAGAACGATCCATGCCTGGTTTACGAGCAACACCCGCAGAAATCAGAACAACATCAGCGCCTTTTAATGCAGGAGAAGGATCTTCACCAGCAAAGCCTTTTACCGTCACTTGAGTTGGGATATGGCTTAAGTCAGCTGCGACGCCCGGTGTGACGGGAGCGATATCATATAAAGAGAGTTCACTACCAGCTGGAAGCTGGTTTTTAAGAAGAAGTGCCAGTGCCTGACCAATACCACCCGCTGCACCGAGAACTGCTACTTTCATTCTGATACTCCTTAGTTACAAGATAGTGGAACGCCTTAGAGAGATTCACTATTACGCAATACACCTTTTAAAAAACAATTATTTAACAGCAATATTGCATAATAAGGCATTTACAGTGGAAAATAATACTTTGGTTATTCTAAACAAATTGCTTATCTGTTAATGAGATAGTGGGCACTCTTTTGATAAATAATTCCAATAAATTGGGCAAAATGTTAAGTGGGTCTATCTCCTTATGATAATCATTTAAGCTTATCATTTAATTAACAAATATTTTACTTCTCTTAAGTTACCACATTCAAAGTCGGTAAATGAAACTTTTTTGTAGTACATTCTACTTTACAATTTTCCGTAAATTATCTCTTACCTTTCATCGTCTTTTGTTGCATAAAAATTCACTTCTCTGCATAATACGCGGGTTATTGATAACTCACTAAAGGTGAACTATGCGCGTTCCTTCTAAGCAAGAAGACTTGGTTAAAGCGTTTAAAGCCCTGCTGAAAGAAGAAAAATTCAGTTCACAAGGCGAGATTGTGACTGCATTACAAGAAGCTGGATTTGATAATATTAATCAGTCCAAAATCTCTCGTATGCTAACAAAATTTGGTGCAGTAAGAACCCGTAACGCCAAAATGGAAATGGTATATTGCCTACCCACTGAACTTGGCGTACCGACAGCAAGTAGCCCATTAAAAAATCTAGTACTTGATATTGACCATAACCATTCGGTTGTGGTGATAAGAACGAGTCCAGGTGCGGCTCAACTTATTGCACGTTTATTAGATTCATTAGGCAAAGCAGAAGGGATCCTCGGCAGTATTGCGGGTGATGACACCATATTTTCAACACCTGCACCCGGGTTTTCAACAGAAGAGTTGCGAGATGCAATCCTAAACCTGTTTGATCAGGAATTATAATCGCTTTTCCATAGCGTCCAAAAATAAGCCACTAAACAGTCAGTGGCTTATTTTTATTTATTATTAATACTGATTCTCTGAGCCTTTAGGCTGCGCTAATTTTTTAAGCAGTTTTTCATGTATCCCACCAAAACCGCCATTACTCATAATTAAAATATGATCACCCGCTTGCGCTTCTTTCGCAATCATATCCACTAATGTATCAAGATCGGTACTCCAGCGCGCTGGTTGCACACAATGCTCCGCGATATCACTTACTAACCATTGAATATTCGGTGGCTGGAATAAAAACACCTCATCAGCTCGACCTAATGCGGGAGCGATATCATCCTTACTAATACCCATTTTCATCGTATTTGAACGGGGCTCTAACACCGCAATAATACGTGCAGTTCCACCAACTTTACTGCGCAATGCTTCAAGCGTTGCCAAAATCGCCGTAGGATGATGTGCAAAGTCGTCATAAACACTCACTTGGTTAACTTCACCACGTAATTCTAAACGACGACGCGCATTAACAAACTTATCTAATGCTTCACACGCATCTGAGGGTAAAACACCAACATGATGCGCAGCAACTATTGCCATTAAGCCATTTTGCATGTTGTGTTCACCAGAAAGCCCCCAACACACTTCTCCAACGCTTTCACCTTTATGAAATACCTCAAAATGGCGACTATCATTAGTGAGTTTTTTGGCCTGCCAATCGCCTGTTTCACCCGTGAATTCTTGTTCACTCCAACATCCCATTCCAATGGTCTGTTTTAAATTCATGTCGTTATCAGGCATGATGATTTTTCCACTACCCGGAACGATACGAACTAAATGATGGAATTGTTTTTGAATTGCCGCTAAATCATCAAAAATATCGGCATGATCAAATTCAAGGTTATTTAAAATCAGTGTTCGAGGAGAATAATGTACAAATTTAGAACGCTTATCAAAGAAAGCGCTATCATACTCATCAGCTTCAATCACAAAGAAAGGGCTTTCACCTAATTGTGCTGAAACTTGGAAATTACCAGGTACACCACCAATTAAAAAACCGGGTTTATAGCCACAATCTTCTAAAACCCAAGCTAACATACCCGCCGTTGTTGTTTTGCCATGGGTTCCTGCGACCGCTAATACCCAACGCTCAGGTAAAATATAATCGTGTAACCATTGAGGACCTGAAGTATAAGGTAGACCTTTTTCAAGTACAGCTTCAACACAAGGGTTTCCTCGTGTCATGGCATTACCAATAATGACCATGTCAGGAGCAGGTTCTAATTGTTTAGGGTCATATCCCTCAATCAGTTCAATTCCCTGATTTTCTAATAAGGTACTCATCGGTGGATAGACATTAGCATCAGAGCCTGTGACTTTATGTCCCTTTGCTCGAGCTAAGATGGCAAGACTTCCCATAAAGGTGCCACAAATACCAAGAATATGAATGTGCATGAATTTCTGTCCAATAGCATGAAGTTGGTCACTATTCTAACGATCAAAAAGCAGATAAGGAACGGATTAACCTTTGAATCATTCGATTCTTTGGCTAAACTTGCCACCACCAAGGAGATTTTCCTCCTTTTTTTACTTTACCCACTCACATTCAGGACCTGCGTCATGAAAACATTAGGCGAATTTATCGTCGAGAAACAACAAGATTTTCCCCATGCAACTGGCGAACTTACGGCATTACTTTCGGCTATTAAGCTTGGGGCTAAAATTATCCACCGTGATATTAATAAAGCAGGGTTAGTCGATATTCTGGGTACTAACGGGGTTTCTAATGTTCAAGGTGAAGCCCAGATGAAACTGGATCTTTACGCGAATGAGAAACTCAAAGCAGCATTAAAAGCACGTGGTGAAGTTGCGGGTATCGGATCAGAAGAAGAAGACGATATTGTTATCTTTGAAGGTGATCGCGCTGAAAATGCTAAGTATGTTGTACTAATGGACCCTTTAGATGGTTCGTCGAATATTGATGTAAACGTTTCCGTCGGCACAATTTTCTCTATTTACCACCGTATTACGCCTATTGGCCAACCTGTAACGTTAGATGACTTCTTACAACCGGGTCATCGTCAAGTTGCTGCGGGTTATGTCGTTTATGGCTCATCAACCATGTTAGTTTATACAACAGGTTGTGGTGTTCATGCCTTTACTTATGATCCATCTTTAGGTGTCTTCTGCCTATCTCATGAAAGTGTACATTTCCCACCAACAGGAAATATGTACTCGATCAATGAAGGCAACTACATCAAATTCCCATTAGGTGTCAAAAAATACATCAAGTATTGCCAAGAACAAGATGCTGCAACTAATCGCCCTTATACCACGCGTTATATTGGTTCTTTAGTCGCTGATTTTCACCGTAATTTACTAAAAGGGGGAATTTATATCTATCCAAGCACTGCGAGCCATCCTACTGGTAAATTGCGTTTACTCTATGAATGTAACCCAATGGCGTTTTTAGCAGAACAAGCTGGTGGTAAAGCAAGTAATGGTAAAGAACGTATTCTAGATATTGAACCCAAAGAGCTTCACCAACGTATGCCTTTCTTTGTCGGTACTAAATCGATGGTTGAGCAAGCTGAAAGTTTTATGGCGCAATATCCAGACGAAGAATAATTCATTGGTCTAGCATCAATATAGATAAACCGGGCTTCTTTTTCGTCCGGTTTTTTCATCTTTGAAAATAGGGCTTCTTTTTATTTACTGCTTATTCTTACGTCATAACGCAACATGTTCGGCAAAAAACGGGTATTGTTAAAAACTTTTCGCTATACTACAGGCCACGTAAAATTAATTTTTTTATAGGAAATTTTTTATGAGCCTGAATCATGTTCCTGCTGGTAAAGAACTACCAGAAGATATCTATGTTGTTATTGAAATCCCAGCAAATGCTGATCCTATCAAATACGAAGTTGACAAAGAAAGTGGCGCACTGTTTGTTGACCGTTTTATGTCAACTGCCATGTTCTACCCATGCAACTACGGTTACATTAACAACACATTATCTTTAGATGGTGATCCAGTAGACGTTCTGGTTCCAACGCCATACCCATTACAACCAGGTTCCGTTATTCGTTGTCGTCCTGTTGGCGTACTAAAAATGACTGACGAATCAGGTGAAGATGCAAAACTAGTTGCAGTGCCACACACTAAACTGAGCAAAGAATACGATCACATTAAAGATGTGACTGACCTACCAGAACTGTTAAAAGCACAGATCAAACATTTCTTTGAACACTACAAAGATTTAGAAACTGGCAAATGGGTTAAAGTTGACGGTTGGGAAGGTGTAGAAGCCGCTAAAGCTGAAATTCTGTCTTCTTTCGAACGCGCGAAAAAATAATTTTAATGCTATCAGAATAACTTACTGATAAAAAAGCTCTTCATTTTATTGAGGGGCTTTTTTTATGATGATATCACTCTTTGTTTCAAACGCATTACAAGCAATCCACCACTTATCAATGTGATAGCAATGGCAACTATCATTAACATATAAACTACTGAAACGTCTCCAGTCGAAAAAAACAAAAAGCCCGCCCACAATCGGTAAGATCAGTTGATTCAATAGGATAATCAGAGATGACACACTTGCTAATTGATTGAAAGGGATAATCTCAATTCTAAGCATTCTTAAAATATTTCCCGAAAAAACTTTTCCAATAATTGAAATTGCATAGCTGATAAAAAACAAGATCATGGAACCTTGAAAAAATACTAGGAAAGAGGAACTGATAACAATAATCGAAATTGAAATAATAGTGAGTGGCCTTCTCCTTATACATTGACTTAAATAGCTATATAAGTATGT
This sequence comes from Proteus vulgaris, assembly GCA_901472505.1. NCBI lineage: Bacteria > Pseudomonadati > Pseudomonadota > Gammaproteobacteria > Enterobacterales > Morganellaceae > Proteus > Proteus vulgaris. The sequence continues at coordinate 2,011,310 of LR590468.1, read as the reverse complement.
GCCTAATACACCGCAGATCCCCGCTGCAATATCAATAAAACCATAATATTTTATGGGTAATTTCATAGAGCGATCAATTAACGCCGTACCACTAGATTCAATTAAACCATCAAACATATTGTTACCAATAGCAATAAAAATAGAAAATAGAAAATAGAATTATCGGTGATGATAAAATGTAAAGAATCATCTTATTAGAACTAATTATTTCTTGCGAATTATTTTCGTGAATTCTCTTTTTTTCCTTATAAAAAAATAAAAAGAAAAGAGCATTAATAAAATAAAATATAACAGGTATAATAAGTAAATATTTATATCCATAATCAATAAAAAAAATGCCAATGAGAGGACCGATGATCATCCCTGAGAAATCCATTCTAGATATCATATTAATATGATGTTCTTTATTATTACTTATAGATGCAATCATTTTTTCATACGAAATAAGCGTTTGAGAATTTCCAATAGAAATTAAACTGCCAACTAATCCAAAACTGACTGCTATCATCATCTCAGACGTAAAATCAGCATATAATAAAAATAAACACCCTGTTATTTTAAAAACATCAGAAATAATCGATATAGGACGAACACCTAAGCCATCTATATATTTTCCAATAATAGGGATCAAGAAAACCCGAGGTAACCACCATAGTGCGTATGTCAATCCCGCATATTCAATACTTGTTGTTAACTGATAGACAATAACAGGCGTAAGAAATACCATTAATCCATCAGCCGTTAATACAAAAAAAAGCATATAAAAAAAGACAGTATGCATAATAAATATCAGACCTTTTCTTTAATTAACACTTTAATTGGATTATTATTTTCATCATAAACAATAATAGATTTGGGTGTATGATGTGTAGGCTGCTGTTTAATGATTTCCTCTTGTTTAGAAACAATAAATTGATAATAGTTTAAATCTGCCTCTATTTTATTAATAGAATAAGATTGATAGTTTTTATTCGCAATTTTCCAATCAATAACATCATGACCAGGAATATATTCTTTTTCTTTATCTAAATAAATAACAGGGCGATTAACCGTAATCACATTCGCCATATTAAATAAAGCATGAGCAACCCCACAAGGGATAACAAGTTCAAGGTTAGGTGTAGGGTTAAACGTTATCTCATCTTCATAAAATAAAGTAGGCGAGTTCTTTCTCATATCAACAAGCTTTAATGTTATATCACAAGAAGTTTCCCCTAAAAAAATCAAGTGATCTTCTTGCCCTAAATGTAAGTCATAAGAGTCAAAATCATAATCTTCGGGGCCATGGTCAACAAGATACATCGGTGATTTTCGTGTTAACGGAACAATCCCACTCTCTTTACCCGTTTGCATTGTCGGCATCTCACGAAACGCCACACCCATAATTGTCGAGAGTGGTAATTTCATTCTTTGATTTTTGGCTATTTTTTCTCTAAATCTTAAATTAACAGTATCACCATTATCTAAACGAATTTTTCGTGTTTCTGAATGCAAAAATTCATGTTTATTGAGAAGTTCAGACTGGATATCGGCAATGCGATGATAAACTAAATCGGAGGCTTCTTCTGTCATAGGTTCATAACCTTCAATATCATCAATGTTAATATCTTCAGGTAGATTAATAACATCATTATTCGGTGACCATGTAAGATCCTTACAGAATAACTTCTCTAGTGTAGGTAAAAATAAAGTATAACTATTTAAAGTAAATATATTCTCTAAATGATGAAAGGTATGAGCAACACCTGGAGGAATAATTAATGTTCTCGCTGAAGAAGGTGTAATATAAAAGCTTAATACTGACTTAAACGTCGGAGAATATTTACGACAATCAATAAATTTAGCCAATACTTTTCGATTTTCATCACCTAAAAAAGTCAATGTATCTTGTTGCCCGAGATGAATACCATATTGTCCATATTTAAACTCATCACTACCATGATAAATAATATTAATCGGATATGTCGTTGCAAAAGGAATAACATAAGAATCCTTTCTTCCATTGTTTACTCGCCAACGAGAAATCCAATGTAATCCAACGATATTAATATCTTTATTTAAATTAATAATATCCTTATTCATTATTTTATCCTTACGTTTAAAAGCAGCTAACAAGCTGCTTTTAAATTAATTAGATACCGACAACTTCAATGTCATAACCTAATAACTTTGCACTTTCGAGGAGTGACGTTAAATTTAGATGTATTCAATTTTTGATATTTATCATCAGCAGGCGCATTTTTAATACCAGCAAGATAAGCCAATTTATCAACTGTCTCTGTTGCTGTTGTTTTTGTTTGAAATATCATATCAGTAAAAGAATTACTTGCTATATTTTGTTCAACTTCTACAGGTTTATTTTTATAAAGCAATGAGATGTTATTAGAATTGTTCATAAACCACCTTTAAAATTCATATTAAAAAATAATAAAATCTAATTTCATTGATTAACTTAAGTAGTCACTTATCTTTTTAGCATTAATTTAATTTTATTGTCAATAAGCTAAGCATTAATAAAATTCATATCTATAATCATAAGAAATAAAATAAATATTAGCTATTAAATTAAATAAAAATAATAACATTTAAATAAATTAAAGAGTCATTAATAATATAAATAAACTATTATCTATTTATATAAAAATAAAAACGGCTCGATATTCCTATCAAGCCGTTTTTGTATCATATTGAGTAAAAGGGAAACACTCAATTACTCTTCTTCATGACGCTTTAACCAATCACCACATTTTATTTCACGCAAACCATCAACAGGCTTTTGATAAAGGTAGATCCAAGCACTGCCATAAGGCGTTGAAATCAGTTGTCGCTTGTAATCCTGATCGTTCTTTTTCAATTCATCAAGCTCTGTCAAGATAGAAGGTGTTATCCGATAGACTTCACACTCTATCTCTCCTTCACCTTCAATAACCGCAGGGTAAAATCCTAAATCATAGAGTTTATATCCCACTAATTTATGCTCACCGAGAAGCTGAGCATAAGTCATCCAGTGATGGTTACCTTGGTTTCGCCGTAAACTACCATAAACAATAATTCGCATATAATTTAAAACTCAAATTGATAAAGCAGATCTATTGCCTGATTCATACCAGACACTGCTTGTAAATACAACCTGGGCATCAAGCGATAACGTAAGGTTAACGTCGCTAGCGAATCAAATATACCCACTCCATACTTCACTTGTAGGTCGTTCGTTATCTTACCGCTGACCACAACTTGTGAATTATCCCCCACACCTTGTGTATCAAGCGCTAGATCCGAAACACCAAAGGTTTCGCCTATGCGCCCTACAAGCTGACCACTTTGACCAACGCCTAATCCTATCAGCATTGCTGTCATTTGTGATGAATCAGCATCACCACTGTCTAGACCTTCACCTCTTAACAAGTAAGATAACGCTTCTTGTTGTGTTTTAGCTGGCTCAGAGAAAATTTCTACTTTAGGCTGATCAACAAGCCCCGTTACCTTAACACCAGCAATAACATTGTCTGCGGTATTATCAGGGTTACGAATAGCCTCGATATTTAAATAAGGTTGATCAACGGGCCCAGAAAACAAGATTTGTCCCTTACGCACTTGTAAATCTTGCCCATAAGCTTTGAATTGCCCACGTGGAATATCAACTTGCCCATTTAAACCCAGTCCTTGTTTATTCTGATTGACTTTAAGTGCTCCCGTCAATCTGGCTTTAAGACCAAATGCGTCCAGTGTCACATCATCACCAATATTAATCGCTAAATTGCTTTGAATTGGAATCGATGTCTCTTTTGGCGCTATAGGCTGTAAGTTTTTATCCAGCATCACTTCATCTGAAGATGCCGATACCGCCGACTCCGGCAACTCTTGAACCACAATACGAGCCCAAGGGATATCAATACGGCCATCTAATTTCAGTAAATGAGGGCTAGCCTCAAAAACAAGGTCAGGATTAACATCAATACGCACCATTGGCGGTAACGACACCCTTAGTTTATTACCATTAGCGGCCACCACTGCGCGCCATTCATCTAACTTACGCCAATCGGCATTACCAGTAAGATTTAAGTAACCTTCTGGCGTTTCGATTCTACCGCTTAAATCGGACGTCGCACCATTGAATTGAACATCAACATTCCCTTTCGTAATATCAAACGGGATCCAGTGCCCAACCACTTTTAATTGATTGATACCAAATTGACCAAATAGCAGTGGCGATTGTGCATTTCCGCCTAAACGTAATTGTGCACCAACACGACCTTCAGCTATTTCACCTTTACCTAAGAACGGTTTGATTAAATCTAATGTCAGATTATCAATATCCACCGTACCTGATAATTGGCGTTTTTTCTCAAGATCGGCAACATGCACATTGCCTTTAAAATTACCATTACCTGCAATACTAATCAGCCATTGTAATGTTGCTTTACCATTATTCATGCCCGCATTTAACGTAATGGTATCGAAATCAATAGGTAAAATAGTGCCTTCGATATTCTGTTTTACTGCAACACCTTGCCCTTTTAAATTGACAGATGCTTTCGGTAATCCGCCTTTTGAACTCCATGTTGCAGTAGCATCCCCTGTAAACACACCACGAACAGACGTTTCAGGTGGTAAAAAAGGCTTTATCATTGCTAAATCAAAACGAGTTAACGTAATTCCAGCAGTTCCACTTTCACCAACGGTTATTGCTTTAGGAACACAGACTTGTGCATCAGGATTCACCCAGCAATGAGCACCGATCGTAATCTCTTGCTTTTCTGCCAATAAATTCAGCGTCATTGCTTTATTTAAACGCCATTCACCCACTGGGGTATCAAAAGCCGTATTATTTAACGTCCCTTTCCACTGCTGTTTTTCTTTATCGAATGAACCCGCTAATGTCAGTCCACCAGACACTGGCTCACCATCTACTTTCAAGGTGAGTTTATGTTGTTTTTCTGTACCAGCTGCATCTAACGTTAAATTACGAATAATTAAATCGGCTTGTTTTAACTGGCGTGCTGTAATAACCAGTTTGCCACCAATGTCTTTATCAGACTGAACATCGCCTTTAATCGTAATAGATCCAATACTCACTTGATCTTGCCATTTAATGCCCTGGGCATTGATATCAGCAATAATCTTTGGTGTATTAATATCACCTCGAATATTCACCTTACCTTTTACAAAGCCAGTGAGCCCTGGCACTAAACCATTTAATCCTGGTGCATTAATATTGGCATCTAATGCCCATTTATCGCCTAGGTGCCCTTCGATATCGAGCTTATTTTTCCCCAATATCAGATTTAATTGGGGAATATTCCATTGTCCTGAATCATTACCATAAGCATTCCCTCTCGCCTTGATAAGATTATTTTTGAGATCACCATCTAAAGTGATTTCAGGAACACGTAATTGCCAACTCCCGCCATACAGGCTCCCCGTTGTAGCAATACGTCCATCTAATTTAGCGGGCATATCAGGATACTGTTTTGCCGTATTAATTCCCGAAATAGTGAGCAATGCATTCCAACTAATCGCCTTACTCCAATCAGCAACACCAGTGATATCAGCATGACCCTGTAATGCGGCTAAACGCAGTCGTGTTAACTCAATTTTTTCTTCATTACCTTTTGCATCCAACATTAATTTAGCAGGCGGAATTTCCTGACCTTGGATATCAGAACGCAATGAAAGATCATAATTATCAGTCTGACCATTGAGACGTAATCGGGTGTCATTAAGTTGATACTGTACATCCCCAGTTAATGGCCAACGAACTTTTTGGCTCTCTAGAGTAAGTTTTAACGGAAGATGCGGTTTGGCGAGCTCTGCTTGTGCATCAAGCGTGGCTGTTACTGCACCAGTTAAAGAAAGTGCTAATTTAAGCTCTTCCAGTAATGCTCCTTGCAAAGAAAGAGTCGCTTTTTGATCTTTAAAATCTTCAAGCCCTGCGACATCACGGACAGTCGCATTCATATCTAAATTAACAGGCCACTGTTTATCTAGGGTAATTCCCCCATTTAAACTCACTTCACCTTCTGGTGCATCAATATTTAATTTAGTGAGATTAACCTGCTTACCTTGAGTCTTTGCCTCAAAAGAGAGTTGATTAATGGTAACGGGCGTATCCCCACTCACTTGTAATTGCTTACCTTCAATACCTTCAATATTGATATCAACAGGAATAATAATTTCAGGTAATTCAGCCAATAGTGGCTTAGCAAAAATCGTTTTAATCGTGTCTGCTAGCGCCTGCTCTTTTTCTTCTGGTGTTGTAGGTTCAGTTTTAGGTTTTGCAGTTACGACTTCTTTTACATCTTGGGCAACTGCTTGAACACTGCCTTCTTCTGGTGTTTTGGGTAACGCCACCAGCAAATCATTAATAACTGTTGGGTTTAATGTAACTTGATGTCCTTCCCACTGCGCACCGGTTTTAAACTTACCGAGCGAGATTGCTATATCGTCAATCTTCACATGCGTATTTTCTAATGAAAGCGAGTTTAAATAGAGAGGTAACGGCGCATTGAGCTCAGTTAAAGGCTCTGATGGTGGGGTTTCTTCAGAGGGAGGGAAAGCATTAGTATCAACATTAACAACCACATCGCGTGTCGCCAGTGTATCAACGCAAACTTGTTTATCCGTCAGGCATGCTAAACGTAGTCCTAATGATAACTCACCCACGTTCACATCAACTCCGGGCATTTGATATTCAACTCCCGTTAAACGCAGATCTTTCCAATCACCATTAACATCTTTGATAACTAAGCCAGGAACCCAGCGAGCAGCACTATTAATGGCAAAATGCAAACCTGATTGTGTTCCTAAGATCCAAGCTACGGCACTGAACGTAAGCAAAATAATGATAAGAAGTGTTAGTGCAATCCATTTCAACCACTTGATCATAATTCTGCTCCTAACCCGATATAAAACTGAAGTCTACGTTTATCAACGTCGCTCACAGGTAATGCTAAATCAAATTTAATCGGACCAACTGGTGATGCCCAGCGCACACCCGCGCCAGCACCTGTTTTAAAATCACTGCGAGTAAAATCATTAACGGCTTCACCACTATCAATAAAGACAGCGCTCCACCAATTACCCGTGACATTATATTGATATTCTAGTGATCCGACTAACATCCTTGATGCACCGGTTAAATTACCTTTGCTATCTTCTGGTGAGATACTTTGGTATTTAAAGCCACGGACACTTCTATCTCCCCCCGCAAAGAAACGTAACTCAGGGGGAACTTGTTCAAAGGCATTAGTTTCAATCCAGCCGAAATTACCTCTTACAACAAATCGATGCCCATCCCAAGGCGTGCGTATCCAGACATGTTGTGCTTGGAACGCAACAAATTCTACATCTGAGCCCCATATTTTATTGGAGTAGTCTAATGTGTAACGTTGACTATCCCCCCAAGAAGGCATCATGCCCCCTCGTTGGCGTACGCGACTTGCTGTCACGCCTGGATAAAGCAACATCGTGGTATTTGTGACATCCCCCTGAGTAAAGTGGCTGAGGCTCCAACGTGTATTCACACTGTATTGCCAGCCAGTGGACATATCCCAGTTTCGAGACACATTTAACGTTGTGGTATCAGAACGAGTGTCATTTAAATCGGTCCGTTTAAAACCACCTTGAACACCATAATATTGCTCTAATGGGTTTACCTTAAGTGGAATTTTATAGTTTGCACCAATAGATTGTTCAGGTTGAGAAACGCTAATGTTGGAAGTTAAACTATGACCACGCGAATTCATCCATGGTTTATCCCACTGCATATTAAGGCGAGGACCAACATCGGTGGCATAACCACCACCAAGCTCTACATAGTTACGAGAACGCGGAGTGACAACCGCACTCATCGGTAAAAGATGAGAACCTTCAGCGCGTGCTTTAGCAATATCAGGGGTCACAACGGCAGAGTTAAACCAACCTGTTGCCGCTAAAACGGCGATTAAATTCGGCTAGATCTTCAGAGGCGTAATATTGCCCTTCTTTAAAAGGAACAATATTTTGTAAGTAATCTTCCCGAATTTGGGAGCCTGTATAATTCACTTTGCCAAAGCGATAACGTTCACCACTATTAAAGACAAAATCCCAATACGAGGCATGGTTATCTAAAGAGACACCTAGCTGGCTTTTATCCATTTCAGCATCAAAGTAACCACGACGGATAGCAAGTCCTGTTAATGAACCTTTGAGCTTTTCATAATCACCATGATTTAAAACACTATCAAGAGGAGGGGTATTCTCTTTAATGACCTTTGCATATTGTTCGTCAGTTTTAGCACCGCCTTCAAGAACAATATCGACCCCTTTGAGTAAAATAGGAATACCGGGTTCAACTTTAGCCGTTAATACAGAACGCGCAGGTGGTGTGTTTTCTTGATAAGAGAATGTCACTGTTGGCTGATAATAGCCTAAAGGGCGAAGTCCTTCTTGAATTGCCTTTTCAACACGCGCACGAAAACGCCCGTCAGGTGCAACTTCTTCTGTTGTAATGTTTGATAGCTGGACTCGCGCATTTTTTTCGAGTTGCCCTTCTAAACCTTCCACTTTTAAACGCAAATTTGCCCCATAAGCAACGGGTGCGATAAAAGACAGACAGAGAACGTAGATAACGGAGTATCTCGGCACGTTTTCTCCTCAATATGATTTAATTCATGTGATAAATTGACGACAAACTGTTTTAAGCTTTATTGTAGATTTAGTTTATAACAATATTAAACCTTTACCATAGTAAAGCGTTTACAAATATAAAAAATGGAGTCTACCTTGCAACATCAAGCTTACCAACCTGAGAATGCCTTAAGGGGCACTTCGACGCCATTAGAAATATCTGCTAATCATGCGGTAAATGGGCATTCCATTAATGAGATCCCGGAAAAGATGAGTATCGCTTATTTTGCCATGGGCTGTTTTTGGGGTGCTGAACGTCTATTTTGGCAACAGCCTGGCGTTTACTCAACAAGTGCAGGTTATAGCGGTGGTGTAACAGAAAATCCAACCTACCAACAAGTTTGCCAAGGTTTAACTGGCCATAGTGAAGTGGTGAGAATTATTTTTGACCCCGCAATAATTAGCTACCAACAACTTCTGGCTCTTTTTTGGGAAAATCATAATCCATCACAAGGTATGCGCCAAGGTAATGATATTGGGAGTCAATACCGTTCTGCTATTTACACCGTCAACACTGAACAATATGCACAAGCTGTTGAGTCAAAGAAACGTTATCAACAAGCGATGAATGCCCAAGGTACTACTGAAAAGATCACCACTGAAATTCAGCCAGCGGGCCCATTCTATTTTGCTGAAGACTACCACCAGCAATATTTACATAAAAACCCACAAGGTTATTGTGGGTTAGGAGGAATTGGTATCTGCTATCCCCCAGAAAAGTAACACTAGCAGAAAATAGTAGGGCGATGATATAATTACGCCCTCTTATCTATCTTTGTGAATAATTCCATCACAATATATTGATTTATCTTCTATTTTTAACACTCTAGTATTTGCCCTTTGGATTAAATACTCGGGGTGATGTGAGCCTTATATGCTTAATAGTTTTACTCATTGTGCTTTTTGCTTTGTGCTATCAGCGCCTTTTTTTCACTGTCTGAAATCTCGCTTGCTGCTTCTCGTCGAATTAAACTCAAACAACTAGTCGATGAGGGCAATATTAACGCCGCTCGTGTATTAAAAATGCAAGAAATGCCAGGCATGTTTTTTACAGTCGTACAAATTGGATTAAATGCCGTTGCTATCTTAGCGGGTATTGTCGGTGAATCCGCATTTTCTCCTTCACTTAAAAGCTTTTATCTACAGTTTTTTGAAGAACCATTAGCTCAGCAACTTGGGTCTATTTGTTCTTTTATTATTGTCACATCAATGTTTATTTTACTGGCTGATTTAACCCCCAAACGTATTGGTATGATTAAGCCAGAAGCTATCGCATTACGAATTGTCAATCCAATGCGCCTCTGTCTTGCCTTTTTCCGCCCTCTGGTGTGGTTATTTAATGGTATGGCGGATCTCATCTTCAAGCTATTTAAAATCCGATGGTCAGAAATGAAGATATTACTTCTGATGATATCTTCGCCATTGTAGAAGCCGGGGCTGTTGCTGGGGTTTTACGTAAACAAGAACATGAACTCATTGAAAATGTCTTTGAATTAGAATCACGCACCGTTCCTTCTGCAATGACGCCTAGGGAAGATGTGGTTTATTTTGATCGCGAAGAAACTGAAAACGACATTAAAGAAAAAATTGCCACCCAGCCTCACTCTAAATTTTTAGTGTGTGAAGGTGATATCGACCATATTATTGGTTATGTAGATTCTAAAGAGCTTCTTAATCGAGTTATCAATGGACAAAGCCTAAATCTTAATGAAGGCGTTCATATCCGCAAAAGCTCTCATTATTCCTGATACATTGACACTCTCAGATATGTTAGAAAGTTTTAAAACATCAGGTGAAGATTTTGCCATCATCCTCAATGAATATGCCATGGTAATGGGCGTTATTACACTAAATGATGTGATGACAACATTGATGGGCGATTTAATTGGACCAGGGCAAGAAGAGCAAATTGTCAGTCGTGATGAACACTCATGGTTAGTTGAAGGTGGTACACCAATTGATGATGTGATGCGTGCACTTGATATTGATGATTTCCCTGATTCTAGTAACTATGAAACTATTGCAGGTTTTATGATGTACCGCTTGCGTAAAATTCCAAAACGCACTGATTACGTGAAGTTCTCGGGGTATAAGTTTGAAGTTGTCGATATTGATAATTATAAAATTGATCAATTACTTGTGACAAAAGTTGATGATATTCCTCCCGTTAAACCCGTCTTACAGGAGCATGTTCCTGTTACACAGACAACAACAACGGAAGTCGAAATCAAAAAAGATGAAAATAAAATTGCTGATTAGTTAGTAACTAAATGAAATTAATAACTGAGCCTTATCTGAAAACTCGAAGAGAAAGACTCAGTTATCTATCAGATAAAAGTTAACCCATTTCAGCCTTAAGTAAAATAACCTGCTGGTTTACTTCACTCATTACATTAAAATGTAGCTTATCTTTTATTTTAGGTAATAGAATTTTACCGTAATCGAATTCAAATGCACCCATTCCTTTGATATAAAACCGTCCACGAAATAACGTCTTAACGTAGAGAGCAATTTTTTCAGGGTTATAGCGATTGAAGATTTTCATCTTTCAGTTAGTCTCCCATGCTCGTTGTTGAGTTTAATAAGTCATAAAGACTTATCTTTATATATCAAATTTAAAGACCTAATTATAAGTACTAGGTTCAACTTATTTAAATTTCTTATCTATTTTTACATTTATTGACAGTAAAGAATGTAAATCAAGATAACGTAAGCAATATCTCACCCTCTCAATGTTAAATAAATGTATCAATAATGAGGTATTATTCTTCACTAGCTTCTATGCTTAAATAGAACCTAACGTGACCTCAATAATAGGACAATAGCTATGCACAAACTCACCTTAGCGACACTTTTACTTAGCACTTCAACGTGGGTATTGGCCCATAACATCACTGAAAATACGGTTCTCCCAGCGGTCACCATCAATGACAAAGGTGAGCTACTTTATGACACAGCCAAAGATAAGTTTAGCTACCAAAATTGGAACAGTGGTCTGCTGAGTGGGAAAGTACGTACTGTTCAGCATATAGCAGGACGGAGTAAAGCAAAGGAGATGAATGCGCCATTTATTGAAGCAGTTAAATTAGCCAAATTCCCGCAAGCGAGTTATCAAACAACAACCATTATTAATACAGATGATGCAGTATTTGGTACAGGTCCCTTTGTACGTGGCAGTGTCGAAGACAGTAAAAAAGAGTTTCCTTGGTCACAATTTATTGTTGATGCCGATGGCGTAGCATTAAAAGGCTGGGGGTTAGAAAAAGAGAGTTCAGCGATTGTTGTACTTGATAAACAAGGCAAAGTCCGTTTTGTCAAAGAAGGTGTGTTAAGTGGCTCGGAAATCACAACAGCCATCAATCTTATCAATGATCTCATTAAAGAATAATCTCTATATCAAAGCCCTTATTAAATAAAGGGCTCTGATCCTATAATATGATACTAAAATATAGAGACTCTAAATCCTGGATTTATCAATGATGCTTTAGGAGAATAATCTAGAGTTACCCCTTTCCAATCGGTAACATGCGCACCTGCTGCAATAGCGATAGCATGACCAGCTGCGGTATCCCATGTATGTGTAGGTCCAAAGCGGGGATAAAGCTGCGCTTTACCTTCCGCAACAAGACAAAATTTTAGAGATGAGCCGACGGCGACCGTTTGATGTTCACCTAATTGTGATAAATACTCTTTTAATTCATCATCTTGATGAGATCGACTAATTACAATCACAGGAGGGTCTGCTCGGCTTGCATGGATAGGTAATCGCTGACCACACTCCTCTTTCCACGCTTTTTTATTGGCAGCCACATATAACACATTTTGCACTGGTGCATAAACTACACCTAAAACAGGAATGCCCTTTTCGATTAAGGCGATATTCACCGTAAACTCACCATTTTTACTGATAAATTCTTTTGTACCATCTAGTGGATCAATTAGCCAATACCGATCCCAATGACGGCGAACTTCCCATTCAGGTGGATCTTCTTCAGATAATTGTGGGATGTCAGGAGCAATAGAAGCAAGTCCTTGTTTGATAATTTGATGAGCTGCTAAATCTGCTTCCGTCACAGGTGAATGATCACTTTTCTCCTGCACTTGAATCGGCTCGGATTGCTGATAAATCTGCATTATCGCCATACCGGCTTGGCGAGCTAATTTGCTGACTTGTTCTAACATAATGCACCTCTCTTATTTCTATAAGCATGATCACTTCTCTTATAAAAATCAATTACCCTACTATCTCTTTATTTTAGTATAGAGACAACAATAGCCGGCAAAACCGGCTATTTTTTACTCTGATTTGCCACAGAATAAGAAATTATAAAATTTCTAATAATTCTACTTCAAATACTAATGTTGCGAATGGAGGAATAGCCGCACCTGCTCCACGTTCACCATAGGCTAATTGATAAGGGATATATAATTCCCACTTAGAGCCTACTGGCATTAATGTTAATGCTTCAATCCAACCTGCGATAACACCATTTACAGGGAATTCCGCTGGCTGACCGCGTTGAACAGAACTGTCAAATACAGTGCCGTCAATTAAACGACCCGTGTAATGAACACGAACATGATCAGTACGTGCAGGGATCGCACCTTCACCCGCTGTCAGTACTTTATACTGTAAACCTGACTCTGTAACTTGAACGCCTTCATTTTTCACATTCTCTTCTAAGAAAATTTTACCCGCATCAGCCAGCTCAGCTTGGCGTTCTTGACGAACAGCTTCAGCACGCTCATGCATAGTACGTAAGGCATTGTGTAATGTTTCAACAGGTACAGAAGGCGCATTACCTTCTAATGCATCGGTCAAGCCAGCTAACAGTGCTGCGGGCTCTAATCCTTGAAGACCTGATTCTGTCAGTTGTTGACCGACTTGCAGACCAATACCGTAACTTGCCTGTGATTCGATAGAATCAAATGATGGTTTTGACATGAAAAATACCTGTTTTTTATGAAAGTTGATCCCAAGAATAACAGTGGTAAGGTACAGCGTAAACCTTCTGTCTTGAGTAATGGGGGTTATTCATTAAAAATAGAAGCAATTGACGCTATTTATCCTGTTTTTAGCACTTTTTTAGTGTGATTTGTCATACTTATTTTCACAACTCCGCAACACAGGCATATAATTATCAGTAGGCATAAAACAGCCTAGCCCTGTTAATTCAGCGCTAAATATCAATATACAGATATGTTCAGAGAGGTATTAAGTGAAGATAACGACAAATCCCTATTTCCGCGAACAAGGCTATATTGATGGTCTTTGGTGTAATGCTAAAAATAACGACACGATTGATGTCATTGATCCCGCAACTGGCACACAACTAGGTACAGTTCCTAATATGGGAACACAAGAAGCCATAATGGCGGTTGATGCCGCACAAAAAGCCTTACCGCAATGGCGTGCATTCACAGCACATCAGCGCGGAGCATTATTGCAAAATTGGTTTAGATTAATCACTGAAAATAAAAGAAAACTTGCTGAATTAATGACATTTGAGCAAGGTAAACCCGTTGCTGAAGCTGAAGGTGAAATTACTTATGCAGCCTCTTTTATTGAGTGGTTTGCCGAGCAAGGTAAGAGAACTAACGGTGAAATTATTCCCTCACCTTCTGCTGATAAACGCTTGATGGTGATCAAACAAGGTATTGGTGTCTGTGCTGCTATCACACCTTGGAACTTCCCGGCAGCTATGATCACCCGTAAAGCCGCACCTGCATTAGCGGCGGGTTGTACTATGGTGATTAAACCTGCCAATGAAACACCTTATACCGCATTGGCCTTAGCTGAATTAGCGACTCAAGCCGGTATTCCAGCTGGTGTTATTAATATTGTGACAGGTGATGCCATTAAAATTGGCGAAGTCTTTACCTCCGATAACCGTGTTCGCAAATTAAGTTTTACAGGCTCTACAGGTGTTGGACGTTTATTAATGCGCCAGTGCTCAGATAGCGTAAAAAAAGTCTCTTTAGAATTAGGCGGTAACGCACCATTTATCGTGTTTAATGATGCTGATATTAATAAAGCAGTTGAAGGTGCTATGGGAGCAAAATTCCGTAATGCAGGACAAACCTGTGTTTGCGCTAACCGTTTCTATATTCATAAGGATGTTTATCAACAATTTAGTGAACGCTTTGTTGCTGCTGTTAAAAAGCTCAAAGTAGGAAATGGTTTTGAAGAAGGTGTTACTATTGGGCCTCTCATTAACCGTAAAGCTGTTGAGAAATCACAATCATTGCTTGCTGACACACTAAAACGCGGTGCAACACTGCTTTGTGGTGGAGACGGTGATAAAGCTGGTGAAAACTTCTTCCAACCTACCGTTGTCGGCAATGTTCCTGCTGATAGCCATATCCTTGAAGAAGAGATCTTTGGCCCTGTAGCACCTTTAGTTATTTTTGAAAATGAAGATGAAGTGGTGCATTTAGCTAATAATACCATTTATGGCTTAGCGGCTTATTTTTATAGTGAAAATCCACAACGTATTTGGCGTGTTGCTGAAAATTTAGAATACGGCATGGTGGGCATTAATACGGGTTTAATTTCTAATGAAGTTGCACCATTTGGAGGAATTAAACAATCAGGTTTAGGTCGTGAAGGCTCTGAACACGGTATTGAAGATTATATGGAGATGAAGTATCTCTGCCAGGGATTATAAATAATCGTTAACTCAACTTATAAAAGTAAGTCAGCATGGATGCTACTGCTTTTTCCTTTACTATTTTCTCTTATTATCGAAAAATATTAAAAATTATATTTATATATCTTCAGTTTATTTATTAATTAATTATATAAAAAAAATAAAAATAACTTCTTGTATAGCGAAGGATACTATCCACTTAAAGTAAATAATAAAAATAGAATATTACATAATAAAAAATAAAATCACCCTTGTTGTTAAGCTAACTTTCAATTAATTAATCTAACAGTGGATATTTTTAATTGCATACAATCATAAATTTTATTAATCTAATTTAAATTTATAAAAAAAGGATCTTTTTATATGGGCTATATATACGATACCACTGTTATTGATTGGGACAGAGAAGAACAATACAACAATAAGAAAAGAATTGAGCGGATCCTTAATGATACGGAAGATGATGAAAATGTTGCGGCACTTATCACCATTGAAGAAGCTGATGATGTTCTAAAAAACTTATCTACTCCAACACCTTACAAATCATCGAAAGACACTTTATTTAGTATTGGTGATATCGCTTCATCATATTCTGGAAATATCTATGATATCATATAGAGTCGAAAGGATTATTAATGAATTTAGAAATATTTATATAAGAATTTCAGGTCATGCGGGCGTTAGAGCTTATTTAAATGCGACTCGATATCTAGCAAATAATCCTCGTATTATATATATGGGAGTAGGAACTCAAGGAATGAATTCCGTTTCAGCTGGAGGAGTACGTTTTGCAATTGTATTTTCAGCAACTTATAGAATTGTAGAGCTCATATTTAGAGATGAATATGAGCTCACTAGTTTTTTCATAAATATAACTATGGATATGGCAAAATTGGCTATTGCAACACAAGTAATTACAACTATAGTCGGTGTTATAACAACATTAGGGATAATTTCAGGAGGAAGTGTCATTGTTGTATCTGTAGGAATATTTTTACTGGGTCTTGCAATTTCATATTTTCTCTATAAGTTAGATGATGAATTTAAGATCAGTGAAACCATTATTAAAAATCTAAAATCTAAAATCTTATTGGGAAAAGAAACCTGAAACGCCTTATCACCCTGATCAATTTTTCACACAATGGGGGAGACTTAGCCGTGGATAAAATAAGCCCACTGAAATTATTTTTAACTTCTTTATTTATTTTTTTATTATCTATTTTTTGTTTTTATTTTTCAATATCATATTACATTGAATATTTTTCAATGAAAGAGCGTATATTATTCTCTTTCCAGACTGCATTATTATGTTTTGGCTCACCCTTACTAATATATTTTCTTATTTAATTTTTATTTGTGCATATAAGAAAAAAATAAAAAAAATGAATAATAAAATCGCCGGTTATCTTGCTATTATTGCAATAGCTGGAATTGTTTTTAGTTTCTTTTTTTCATTTTATGTCAGATATGATTTAGTCTCTAAGGGATATTATATTTGCTATAAACAATCAATCTTTGCACCAAGCGAATATGTTATATTAAAAGATATGTGTAAATAGCATATATATTTTATATGATGTGATAAAGCCTATGTAATCATACCACTGTTAATACTATAACTTGATGTATTACCAATCAAATAACTTTCACATGAATTATTTTATTGTTCTTTTGATATCACATAATTAATTAAAAAAATCTAGCATTCCTTTGCTAAAGATTTTTTTATTATTTTATTTTCTATTTATTTTACTTAAATCAGTGATAAAGCATTTCATGAACAATATCATCTGCTTTCATGGAATAAGGGTAATACGTTGGCCAGTTACTTAGTTCTTTAAGTAATTCATCTTGCGATATATTGCCCATATATAAATGGAAGTGCCCTGCTTTCTCTGGCGCAATAATATGGTCGCTAAATTGAATAAATTTAGGTGCTTGGCTTTTAGCATCATCGCAACGGAAAAGATAACGTACGCCTTTTTTACCAGACTCATAATGTAGAATACGATAACCATCATAATGATATTCACAGCTATCGACGTTCTCGCCTCTATGGAACTCAATAATATTGTTTTCAATGCCAACCATATCCACATCAGTTTTATAGCCTTGTGCATAATAGGCTCGGTACTCTTCAACCGTTTTATCTTTTTTCGTTTCTGCTTTCTTTTGTAAAACCTCATCTAGCTCGCCACTAACCAGATAAGGCTCTACAGATTGCCATACGCCATCCCAATCACTAAGCTGGCGATTGAGAACGTCCTTGTCCTCAAAAATACCATTAGCAGCATCTCGTTGTGCTTGTGTTTGTACTTTTTCATGATGATGCCCATGAGCCAAAACAGACATCGCACTACTCAACAAACCCATAATCAAAAAACAAGAAAATATCGGTCTTTGCATGATCTTACCCCTGAACTGCTTTAAAACGTGGATTTGACTTACAAATTACATAAAAACGACCACGGCGACGCACAACCTTACAATCAGGATGGCGCTGTTTTGCACTTTTTAATGAGCTTAATACCTGCATTTTTCTTTCCTTCTTACTTAACAAAACGGCCAAAACGTTTATTAAAGCGCGCCACATTACCTTCTTGAGAATGTGTTTTTTGCTTACCGGTATAAAATGGATGAGATTGAGAAGAGACATCTAACGTGACATAAGGGTAAATTGCCCCTTCATACTCTATCGTTTTTTCCGTCTTAATGGTTGAACCAACTTTAAAGTAAGCATCTGCACTAGTGTCATGAAAAATGACAGTTCGATATTGTGGATGAATACCTGGTTTCATATAAAACTCCAATCATATTTGTAATGTTATAATATAACAATATTGAATTACAGTAATGTAGCGCTTTTTAATTTCCTTGACCAGTTTTTTTTAATCTGTTTTCAATCTTAGAAAAAAGGAGGCTGTTTTAGGCGTGACTTTTTAAGTGATATAAGTGGATTTTCTGACCTTTTTTTATCCAGTTTATCTATTTTCCGCTAAAGTTATACTAAGACGGCAAAACAAATAGGACATATTATGACTCATTGGCGCGATAAGCTTTTCAGTAAGTCACCTCTGTCTATTGATCTTAATATAGACTTTCCTAATGTTTTTCCTACTTCTACTCCTTCGCTTTTTTCACTGTTAATTCCTTATGAAATAGGCGATGAGCCTTTACCTGATGAATTAAATCTATTGTCAGAAAACCACTTAAAAGAAAAATCAAATAATGAATCTATTCCTTTCAGTTGGTCAGCAGGCGCTCGCGAAGGTATTATTCTGCATCAACGGATAGGTCGCGCGATCGAACAGCAACCTTCACAGCAATCATGTGAGGAATTTATCCTATCACTCTATAACGCAATCAAAAATGTTGTGCTTTTACCCGATAAAGATCATATCACTTCTTTTTATGCAATAGTCTGTCAGGATAAACTCGCCCCAATAACTTATCTTTCCCAGTTGATCGACCAAATAGAACAAGATGAAGCATTGTTTAAAAATAAGATCTATTTTCAGTTGATCTTATGGATCTTAAAACTGAGCCCTGATAAGAATCCCGTTAAAATCGCTTTAGGGTTGTTAAGATCATTTCGTGATAATACTTCTCAACGTTTACTTTTATTGTTCGCCCTCCACCCTGAATTTACACTTTATGCGATTCGTTCGCTAAAACAGCGCCTTTCTTGTGAAGAGTTTGAGCCTTTTTTACACGCCCTCGGTCAACGAACTAAAGGCTGGGGACGAATTCAGTTTATTGAACATCTGCCATCAACGCTTTCGGTAAATAATCGTTATTGGTTACTCACTGAAGGGTATAAAAATAATGTAATGACAGAATATGTCGCCTATGACTGTGTAACGAAAGGCAAACTATTAGAGATACTCCATACGCATCCTTTAGATAACACACTGCTACTGGGTTGTAGTGATTTATTACGTGCATTGCTTAATGGTGGCCCAGCAAAAGATATTTATGATTACAGTGAGGGTGCTCAAGTTTGCAAAGCGTTTATTTCACAAGTCGATGCACTGCCACCAAAAGAGCTAAAATTACTTTATTGCGTTTGTGAAATCACTGATTTTGTACAAAATAGTGGTGAAGATTGGTTATTACTCGAAACATTAGGGTGGGATGACCATGGCCAACAGCAAATTATGTCTGTTTCACAAAATATTATTCAAAAACCAGAGTGGTCAACACTCATTATTGAAGCATTACAACATCCCTCTCGCTCAAAAAATTACCAAGCAAGTCTGGTAGCAAAGTCTCTTCGCCTTGATATTTGGGAATTACTCTTTTCACTACAAAAAGATAATCCAAATGCAGACTGGTGGTATCAATTAATGCAAACAGATGCTTCTCATAAAATAGAAAGAGTAGTCAAACTTGCAGAACAACAAATTGAATTAACACAATTAGGTAGCACAGATGATCCATTAATAACTACCTACTCTGAATATCAGCCCCATCATGCCGTTGAATATATTATGCAAGATCTTGGTGGTTTTTCCCGGTATCGGCTGGTCACTCATCAAACGGCAATTACGTAGCCCGATATTACGTGATAGAAATATGGCGCTGAATGTTCTTTCAACTTGGTCTGATACATTATTGCCTCATGATCTTTATGGTGAATTAACACAAGCCTTAACCATAGAAACCGATAAAAATGCTTATCAACGTATAAAGTTATTTTTAGTTAATCATCAAGGAAATGAAGAACATTAATGGTTAGAGAAAATAGATAATTCTGAAAAGAATTCAGGGAGCAGGTTAGGATCATGGTTCGTGCTAGTATGGCTACAAGGAATAAAAAAGATGTTACAGCAATTCATAATACTGATTCACAGATCAATAATGAGGTGAATATGGGCAAATTCCCTGGCTTACATCGTCGAGCAATACTGGTTATTGCCGTAGTTTTGTTGGTCGTGTTTTTTTGGCCGACAAGTGAAAATAATGGTGAGCCACCTCAACCGTCATCATCAACACAAGATCTTCCTGTGCCAATTGCACCCTCAGTCACTAACGAAACGCCAATTTATCAGGCACCGATCCCTCAAGCTCAAGATAGCTTAGATGCCGATCAAGGAACAGAGAGCCCCAGTGAACACTCAACGGCAAACAATATAGATGAAAACGTTGATCAAACAGCGCAACCACAAGAGTCTGCTTCAACATCCACACAAAAATGGCAAACATATACCATTAAAGAAGGGCAAACCTTAGCGCAGCTCTTTAGAGATAATCAACTTCCAGTAAATGATGCTTTCTCTATGGCAAAATCAGAAGATCAACAGAAATCATTAAGCCAATTACGTTCAGGGCAGGCGATTCGATTACAGCGTAGTCCACAAGGTGATGTCAGTATGCTAGAAGTGACAAACAGCGCAGGTACCGTCATTACTTATACACGCTTAAGCGATGGAAGTTATTATCGCACGCCATAGACTATGGTAAAAAAACTTAAATTTATTCAAAAAAAACGCCAGCTAAGCTGGCGTTTTCCTTATCAACATTCACTGTTTAATCAAAGATTATTCAGCAACGATGATAACATTCAGTTCAGCGAATACGTCACTGTGAACTTGGAAGTGAACTTCGTGGTCACCAGTAGTACGCAGAACGCCATTTGGCAGGCGAACTTCGCTTTTGCACATTTCAACGCCAGCTGCAGTTACTGCATCAGCGATGTCACGAGTACCGATTGAACCAAACAGTTTACCTTCGTCACCCGCTTTAGAGCTGATAGTGACAGAACCCAGTGCATTGATTTTCGCTGCACGAGCTTCAGCTGCTGCTAAAGTTTCAGCTAATTTAGCTTCTAACTCAGCACGACGCGCTTCGAAAAACTCAATGTTTTTCTTAGTCGCAGAAACAGCTTTACCCTGTGGGATTAAATAGTTACGAGCATAGCCCGATTTTACGTTAACCTGATCACCCAGGCTACCCAGATTCGCTACTTTATCAAGCAGAATAATTTGCATTACCTTATCCTCTACAAGTCATTAATGGACTATATACCTATTACTGATGACGATCAGTATAAGGTAATAAAGACAGGTAGCGTGCGCGCTTGATAGCACGAGCCAGCTGACGCTGGTATTTTGCACGAGTACCGGTGATACGACTTGGTACAATTTTACCACTTTCAGTGATATAGTTTTTCAGCGTAGCGATATCTTTATAATCGATCTCTTGTACGCCTTCTGCTGTGAAACGGCAGAACTTACGACGACGGAAATAACGTGCCATATGGCTAGTCTCCAGAATCTATCAATTCAATCTGCTCGGCATGAAGCACCAATTTAAACAGTCCATTTCGCGCCTGATGGCTACTAATGAATCCTGAAACGGTGATTTGGCTGCCGACCGTTATACTGTGAGTAACTGCTTGTAACGCTTTCCCGCTAGCAATAATGGGCATTCGACACCATGATTGTCTCTTTAATCCCGCCTCTTCTTGCATTGAACGATGTTCAATAACAAATTGACAGTGCGGGATCCCTGCGGGGCTAACTTTTCGTATTAATGCTTTGCACACTGTGCCAGTTAGCACCAAATGATTATTAGCCGTCACAGCACTAATTACTCTGCAGAATCCTCTGCTACATCATCAACTTCATCTTCATCATCAAGGTCATCAGCGATATCACGACGGCGTTCGTCTTTTGCTTTAACCATTGGAGAAGCTTCAGTTACTGCGTGTTTAGTACGCATGATCATGTTGCGGAGAACGGCATCGTTGAAACGGAAAGTAGTTTCCAGTTCATCAATCACTTCCTGCGGAGCTTCAACGTTCATCAGAACATAGTGTGCTTTGTGCAGTTTGTTGATTGGATAAGCTAATTGACGACGACCCCAGTCTTCTAGACGGTGGATCTGACCATTTGCATTAGTGATAGCGGTTTTATAACGCTCGATCATGCCCGGAACTTGTTCGCTCTGGTCAGGATGAACCATAAAAACGATTTCGTAATGACGCATTTGATATTGCTCCTTACGGATTTATCAGCCTCCTGTCAGGGTCAGTCACCACCCATGGAGGCAAGGAACTTGTTTAAGTTGTGACTGAAAAAATTGACGCGTAACTATACCCCCGCGGTCAATAAAACTCAAGGGAGTATAGACAATAAAATAAATTAAGCAGTTATTTCACAGAAATACGCTGACGCATTGCTTCAAATAAGCACACACCCGTTGCGACAGAAACGTTGAGCGAGGACACCGTTCCAGCCATTGGAATACTAATCAACTCATCACAATGTTCACGTGTTAAACGGCGCATGCCTTCACCTTCTGCGCCCATCACCAGAGCCATAGGGCCTGTGAGTTTGCTTTGATATAAGGTGTGATCTGCTTCCCCTGCTGTGCCAACAATCCAAATGTTCTCTTCTTGCAGAAAACGCAATGTACGGGCTAGGTTAGTCACTTTAATTAAAGGAACACTTTCTGCCGCACCACAAGCCACTTTTTTAGCCGTTGCATTTAACTGTGCTGAGCGATCTTTCGGAACGATAACAGCATGCACACCAGCCGCATCTGCGCTACGTAAACAAGCACCTAAATTATGGGGATCAGTAACACCATCTAGCACTAATAAGAAAGGTGTACCAACTGTAGCTAATAAGTCTGGTAAATCTTGTTCTTGATACTGACGACCTGGTTTTACTTTAGCAATAATTCCTTGGTGAACAGCCCCCTCTGTTTGGCTATCTAACCACTGACGATTAGCGACTTGAACTAAAACCCCTTGGGCTTCCAATTCATGAATAACGGGGGTTAAACGGCGATCTTCACGCCCTTTTAATACATAAACTTCTTTGAATCGTGCAGGATCACGCTCAAGCAATGCTTTTACTGCGTGAATACCATAAATAATTTCTTCGCTCATAGCGGTGCTTACTCATTAAAAAATAAAAGGCACAAAACAGATAAAAGGCGGAGTTTCCGCCTTTTAACAAGAACCAGAAAAACAAATCTTATGCTTTATCGCGTTTGGCTGCGCGCTTAGCTTTAAGTTTTGCCTCTATCTTTTTGGTTTGTGATGATGCTTTCTTACGTTTGCTACTCGCTTTATCTTTCGCAACTTGGTCTTTTACAGCTTTGTCTTTGCTCGCATGACTTCGAGCTGATTTGCCTTTTTTAAAGGCGCTATCAGGCTCAAAGTTTTTATCTTTACTTGCATCACGACGTCGAGACTTGCTAGAATTTGCGTTTTTCTTGTCTTTTTCGCCTTTTAACCCACGAACTCGTGCTGTTTTACCTGGGTTACGTGCGGTGCGTGTTGTTGAAATTAAGGAGAAGTCGATAGTACGTTCATCCATGCTCACAGCTTCAACTTTAACTTCAACTTCATCACCAAGACGATAGACTTGTCCTGAAGACTCACCAATCAAGCGTTGCCCTACATTATCATACTGATAATAATCATTATTTAATGTAGAAACATGCACTAAACCATCGATAAACAGGTCATTTAAACGAACAAAGAAACCAAAGCCCGTTACGCTGGTGATAATACCCGTAAATTGTTGACCTATTTGATCCAGCATAAAATCACATTTCAGCCAATCAGCCACATCTCGTGTGGCCTCATCAGCACGGCGTTCTGTTAAAGAACAGTGCTCACCTAATTGCAACATGGTGTCCATATCGCTATGGTAACCCCCTGTTGGCGTCCAACGCTGTGATCCATGACCTTCTTGTTTTGCAATTTGATATTTAATTGCTCGGTGCAAAGCTAAATCAGGATAACGACGAATTGGTGAGGTAAAATGTGCATAAGATTTTAGCGCTAAGCCGAAGTGCCCGCGATTTTCAGGATCGTAAATCGCCTGTTTCATAGAGCGTAAGATCATCGTTTGTAGCATTTCACGGTCAGGTCTGTCTTCAACCTCTTTCATGACACGCGCATAATCTGCAGGCTCTGGTGTTAATCCACCCGGCAATGTTAAACCTAATTCATTAAAGACTGAACGTAGATTCAATACGCTCTCTTCTTTTGGTTTATCATGAATACGGTATAACGCAGGTTCTTCGTTTTTCTCAACAAATCGAGCAGCCGCGATATTCGCTAAGATCATGCACTCTTCAATTAATTTATGTGCATCATTACGAATAACAGGCTCAATACGCTCAATACGGCGCTCTGCATTAAAGATAAATTTCGCTTCTTCTGATTCAAATCCAATCGCACCACGCTGTTGACGTGCCTTATCAAGCGCTTGATATAATTCATAAAGATGCTCAATATCTTGAACAATAGGCTTATAGTGTTCACGTAGCTCTTCATCACCTTGAATAATTTTCCATACTTTGGTGTATGTCATTCGTGCATGAGAGCTCATCACTGCTTCATAGAATCTATAAGAAGACAGACGACCTTGCTCAGAAACGGT
Organism: Proteus vulgaris; assembly: GCA_901472505.1. Lineage (NCBI taxonomy): Bacteria > Pseudomonadati > Pseudomonadota > Gammaproteobacteria > Enterobacterales > Morganellaceae > Proteus > Proteus vulgaris. The sequence continues at coordinate 1,986,589 of LR590468.1, read as the reverse complement.
CATCTCACAAACCATACATAAACGGTCAACTTGTGGGTTTAGTGAACACAGTCCATTGGACAGGACTTCTGGCAACATGGGGACAACTTGAGAAGGGAAATAAACAGAGTTTCCTCGACTACGCGCTTCTGTATCTAATGCCGTTTGTGGACGTACATAGTAACTAACATCAGCAATTGCGACCCATAAACGCCAACCACCGCCTTTTTTACGTTGGCAGTACACCGCGTCATCGAAATCTCGTGCATCTTCACCGTCAATGGTAATTAAAGGCAAGCCACGTAAATCAACACGGCCTTCTTTGGCTGATTCAGGCACTTCTTCTTTTAAATCAGCAACTTCTTTTGTGACTTTTGCTGGCCATGTATACGGAATTTCATGAGTACGTAATGCGATTTCTACTGCAATACCTGTTCCCATCGCCTCGCCTAAAATTTCGACAATACGACCTACGGCTTGAGTCCGTCGCGTTGGTCTTGTAGTGACTTCAACCACTACCACATTCCCCATACGCGCACCCATGATATCTTCTTTAGGAATAAGAATATCAAAACTTAAACGACTGTCATCCGGTACAACAAATCCCATACCAGATTCAATAAAATAGCGACCAACAATTTGGTTATTTCTTGGTTCAATAACACGTACTACGCGACCTTCACGACGACCTTTTCTATCCATCCCTAAAGGTTGGGCCAGAATAACATCGCCGTGCATGGTTTTTTTCATTTCATCTTGAGAAAGATAAAGATCATCTTTTTGACCTTCTGCGCGTAAAAAACCATAACCGTCACGGTGACCAATTACTTTGCCTTTCCATAAATCAAGACGTTCAGGTAATGCATAGCACTGGCGACGAGTAAAAACTAATTGACCATCACGCTCCATCGCTCGTAAACGACGACGTAACGCTTCTAGATCTTCTTCACTCGAAATTTTTAACGCCTGTGCTAAATCTTCACGGCTCATTGGTGCCGTGCGCTTTTTCATTTCTTCTAAAATATATTCGCGACTAGCAATTGGAGAGGCGTATTTTTCTGCTTCTCTATCCTGAAAAGGATCTTTTGACATTATGACCTCCAAGCTATCAGATTTGATGAAATAGTAGACTCAAAAATCTTCTAATAACAATTTATATAAGGAGCTATTGTTTTCAACTAGCTCTGCGAGTGTGTGACGGTCTAACTCTTTCAAAAACTGCTCAATCGCCTGATTTAACACCAGTTTTAATCGACAAGCTGGGGTAATGTGACAAAACTCAGCGCTACAGTTTACTAATGAAAGTGGCTCTAAAGCACGGACAACATCACCAACAATGATGTCTGTTGCAGGCTTTCCTAAACGGATCCCTCCATTTTTACCACGAATAGCCTCAACAAAACCTAAATGGCTAAGTTGATTGATAATTTTCACCATATGGTTACGTGAGACACCATAGACTTGCGTCACTTCTGTGATACTTGTCATTTTGCCTTCTGGCAGTGAAGCCATATATATCAATGCTCGCAATCCATAATCTGTAAAACTGGTTAATTGCACAATGACCTCTGAAAAGTGGTTTTCCCTATTAAGTTCATTAAGGGATAAGTAATTATTAATGAGAATATCATTTTATTAAGCAATATTATGTTTAATTTTTGGACATTTAGCAAAGATATACTCAAAAGCGAGTTATTTCCGTCTCTCACTTGACTATTCACAAAATAATAGCGACATCACAAACAAAGAAAAAGCGATACTGTCGGTTTTCAACAGATCGCTTTTTTATTTTTAGCATTTCAACAATAATATTGTCTTATTGTTTTTACTCGTTACCAATAAAACAGAAGCAAAACCGAGTGTAAAGCTGTCTTATCTTAATGTATGTAACGCGTATTTTTATCTTCAATTCACTAACGAATAGATACGAAAAAATCGCCCCTGTCATTTTCAGGGACGATTTTCACATCAAACCAATTTAATACAGATTATGCATCAAATGGATGACGGAGAATGATAGTTTCTGAGCGATCTGGGCCCGTAGAAACGATATCAACAGGAACACCTGTTAACTCTTCTACACGTTTGATGTAGTTCAGCGCAGCTTGTGGCAGTTGAGCGTGATCTTTCACACCAAAAGTGCTTTCGTTCCAACCCGGCATGGATTCATAGATAGGCTCGATCCCTTCCCAATCATCAGCTGCTAAAGGTGTTGTATCGATCACTTCACCATTGGGTAAGCGGTAACCTACGCACAGTTTCACTTCTTTTAAACCATCTAACACATCCAGTTTAGTCATGCAGAAACCAGACAGTGAGTTGATTTGAACAGCGCGACGGATGGCGATGATATCTAACCAACCAGTACGACGGCTACGACCTGTTGTAGCACCAAATTCTTGGCCTTTCTCACGTAGGAAGTCACCCACTTCATCAAATAATTCAGTTGGGAATGGACCTGCACCAACACGAGTAGAGTAAGCCTTGATGATCCCTAATACATAACCCACATAGCGAGGGCCTAAACCGGATCCCGTAGCCACACCACCTGCTGTTGTGTTTGAAGAGGTTACATACGGATAAGTACCGTGGTCGATGTCTAATAAAGTACCTTGTGCCCCTTCAAACATCACTAACTCACCGTTTTGCGTTGCTTTGTACAGTAAGTCAGAAACATCAACAACCATACCTGTCAGAATATCAGCAATTGCCATGATATCATCTAAGGTTTTTTGGTAATCAACAGGTTCAACTTTATAGTAGTTCACCAGTTGGAAGTTATGATATTCGATGATTTCTTTGAGTTTTTGTGCAAACGCTTTTTTATCAAACAGATCGCCTACACGTAAACCACGACGAGCCACTTTATCTTCGTAAGCAGGACCAATACCACGACCTGTTGTACCAATAGCTTTCTCGCCACGCGCTTTCTCACGCGCATTATCTAATGCGATATGATAAGGAAGGATTAATGGGCAAGCTTCAGACAGAAGTAAACGTGAACGAACAGGAATGCCACGTTCTTCAAGTTGAGTCATTTCCTTCATCAGCGCTTCTGGTGATAAAACGACACCGTTTGCTATGATGCTAACAACATTTTCACGGAGAATGCCTGATGGGATTAAATGAAGAACGGTTTTTTCACCGTCGATGACTAGAGTGTGACCTGCGTTATGGCCACCTTGGTAGCGAACAACATATTTAGCGCGTTCTGTCAGCAAATCGACTATCTTGCCTTTGCCTTCGTCACCCCACTGGGTGCCCAATACGACAACGTTATTACTCATTTCAAAATACACTCGGTTGCTTAAAAAAGGATTCTACCATCTCAAATCAAGAGTTACAGTAGATTTTATCTAATTATGTCATCCCCGCTTTTAAGCAATAGGTTATCTTGCCATTGTCAATATTTTTGCCCGAAAAATCTGCACCACAAACGTATTGTGACTTTGATCAACGATTTTGATCGCAAAAATAGGAAGCAGAGTGACATAAAAGTGAAAATGGCGAAGAAGACGCTTCGGAATTGCCGAAGGTTTATCTTGAAATGCAATTTTCACTTTATACTATCCCAGCTAAAACCATTTTGGAAACCATTAAGCATAAATTTTCATCTTTTTATGTACAGTTTTTTATTTCTTAAACAATTTATTAGTTTTATCTTATTGATTTCAAAAAAAATCCCCCACTTTTTAAGGTGGAGGATTTTATTATTTATCTAAACGGTTTAACGTATTTAGCTTACTCTTCAAGCGCTCTCGCTTTTGTTGGAGCTTTCATATAGCGTAAGAAATCGCTATCTGGGCTTAGCACTAAGACGTCATTACCGTCTTGGTTAAAGCTCTTCTCATAAGCACGTAAGCTACGAATAAAGGCATAGAAGTCAGGATCTTGACTGAACGCATCAGCAAACAGTTTTGTTGCTTGAGCATCACCTTCACCCCGAAGGCGTAACGATTCACGCTCAGACTCAGCTAACGTTTCTGTAACGGTCTTATCAGCCGCTGCGCGAATTTTCACTGCTTGCTCTTGACCTTGTGAGCGGTGGCGACGAGCGACAGCTTCACGTTCTGCACGCATACGTTGGTAAATCGCCTCAGAAACTTCCATAGGCAGGTTGATTTGCTTAATTCGAACATCAATGACTTCAATACCTAATGCCGCCATACTGTTCATATTGATAGCAGGAGCTTGACCTTTAGTTTCTTCAGCCACTTTCTTCGCAGCAATGGCAATCGCATCATCAGCAGCACTTGTGTCGCGAGAAGGTGTACCTTCATTCAGTGCATTACGAACATCAATAGTTAAACGACCTCGAGAATCCGTAATAATTTGGTTTACGCTCATACGACCAATCTCAGAACGTAAACGGTCACTGAATTTACGACGCAGTAAAGTTTCAGCTTGTGTTGTATTACCACCCCCCGTTGCCAGATAGTAAGTACTGAAATCACTGATACGCCATTTTAGATAAGAATCGACTAATAAGTCTTTATTCTCACCTGATAAGAAGCGGTCTTGCTGGATATTCATAGTTTGAATACGCGCATCCAGTTTTTTCACATTCTCAATGAATGGGATTTTAAAATGAAGACCTGGCTCATAAACAACAGGTTTATTTTCAGCATCACGTACAACTTTGGCAAAGCGTAAGATGATACCACGCTCATATTGTTGGACGACAAACACAGAGGAGTACAACAACGCTAAAATAATAACTGCAACAACAGCGATAACTTTACGCATGATTATTGTCCCCCTTGATTATTGCCATAAGGCTGACCATAACCGCCATTATTACTACCATATCCACCATTACCATAAGTCGTTGTTGCAGGTTTTTGTGTTGGTGCTGGATTTACAGTTGGAGCAGGTGCAGGCATACGAGTTGGCGCCTCATGGGTATTTGATACTCCCGATTGAGATGGCTGACGTAACATTTGCTCTAAGGGCAACACTAACATGCTGTTACCTTTATCATTAGCAATGACCTTACGTGTTTTCGATAGCACTTTTTCCATTGTTTCAATGTACAGACGCTCGCGAGTAATATCGGGAGCTGCACGATATTCAGGTAAGATTTTAGCGAAACTCGCCACCTCACCTTCAGCTCTCATCACCACACTGGTTTTATATGCTGTTGCTTCTTCAATCATACGTTGAGCGTTACCTTTAGCGAGCGGTAACACTTCGTTTTTATAAGCTTCAGCTTGACGAATTGTTTTTTGTTCTTCTTCACGAGCGGCAATTACGTCATCAAATGCCGCTTTTACAGCTTCTGGTGGGCGAGCAACTTGGAAGTTGACGTCCACAATCGAGATACCCATGTTATAAGGGCGGATAGTCTCTTCTAATTCTTGACGCGTCTGGTCACGAATTTCTGAACGGTTTGAAGTCAGAATTTTTTCCATTTCTGAACGACCAATCACTCCACGTACAGCACTGTCAGTTGCTTGACCTAAGCTGTTAATAGGTGTAGTGAGGTTAAACAGAAATGTTTCTGGATCAGAGACAACGTACTGCACGTTTATCTCAACTTGAACCATATTTTCATCTGACGTTAACATCATGCCACCCGTCGTTAAATCACGGATAGTTTTCACGTTAACAGGCTGAACTTCATCAACAAAAGTCGGCTTCCAGTTCAGGCCAGGTTCAACGATTTGGTAAAATTTACCAAAACGAGTTACTACACCCTGTTCTGCTTCTTTAATGGTATAAAAACCACTTGCAGCCCAAACTACGACAACCGCACCTAATGCAAGAGAAATCAGAAGATTTCCAGCATTACCACGAGGTCCGCCATTTTGCCCAGAAGAGGAGTTCCCACCTTTTTTACCGCCGAAACCACCGAGTTTTTCACTCAGTTTACGGAACATATCATCGAGATCTGATGCTCCACGATTCCGACCTCCTTGATTGCCGTTGGAGTTACCGTTACCATCGCCATTATTATTGCCGCTGTTTCGGTTACCCCACGGGTCGCGGTCTTGTCCGTTGTTACCGGGCTGATTCCACGCCATGTTCTAGCTCCATTATTATGATTAGATTTATCAGGCTTAAGAGCCGATTTCGTCGCCAGCTCTCAGTTAATGTTCTTTTTTATGGCCGAATATCAGACCACGTAATCCAATAAATTGGGTTCCTGCTTGCAAAGGCGATGCCAGTCTACCATAGGCATACGTATGATTAGCCCAACTTTACCGTCTTTTTCAATCCATTCGCGTTCTATGGACTGTAATTGATAAAAACGACTACGCAAGCGCCCTGTCTCTTCTGGCGGTAAACGTAATTCAAAGTGTGCGATCTCACCTGAAAGACGTTCTGTCAACGCCTGATATAACAGAGGAATACCTTCGCCTGTTTGTGCTGAAACCCAAACCCTAACGGGTAAGTTTTCTTCATTTCGATCAATTCTTGGGGTGAAGTTTTCAAGAAGATCAATTTTGTTCATGACATGCAGTGTCGGTATTTCTTGAGCATCTATCTCTTCTAATACACGCTCAACTGCATGAATATTATCCTCAAAACGACTATCAGCTGCATCAATAACATGAAGAAGTAAAGTAGCTTCTCGTGTTTCTTGTAAAGTAGCTTTAAAAGCAGCAACAAGATCATGAGGTAAATGTCGAATAAAACCAACAGTATCCGCTAATACAACCGTACCCACATCATCGACTTGAATACGTCTTAGTGTCGGATCCAATGTTGCAAAGAGCTGATCTGCCGCATACACATCTGAACAGGTAATATGATTAAATAAACTCGATTTCCCTGCATTCGTGTAGCCAACAAGGGATAATGTTGGAATATCAGCTTTACTTCGCGCTTGTCGTCCTTGTTCACGCTGACGCTCAACCCTACCCAATCGCATTAGAATTTGACTAATTTTACCTCGGAGTAAGCGACGGTCTGTTTCTAGCTGAGTTTCACCTGGTCCTCGTAACCCAATCCCCCCTTTTTGTCTTTCAAGGTGAGTCCACCCTCTGACTAAACGAGTTGATAAGTGACGTAACTGGGCGAGTTCTACCTGTAGTTTTCCTTCATGGGTTCTTGCTCTTTGTGCAAAAATATCCAGGATAACTCCCGTACGATCAACCACACGGCATTCACAAAGTCTTTCCAGATTTCGTTCTTGTGCAGGTGTCAGTGCATGATTAAATAAAACAACATCTGCACCACTTGCTTTTACAGCTTCGGCAATTTCTTCTGCCTTACCTTCACCCACATAATATTTAGGATGAGGCGCTTTACGATTTCCTGTAATAATTTGAACTGGCTTAACACCCGCAGATGTCACCAAAGATTCAAATTCTTGCAAATCATCAATGTCCTTTTCTTGAGAAAAGAATACGTGCACTAAAACGGCTAATTCGCCACCTTCATAACGATCAAACAAAGGCGAAACCTCTTGGACTTTATAAAAACAGGAAAAAACATAGGTAAAGTCTCCCTACCTATGTTTTTCTTATATCAAGAATAATATTAGATAATTATTCCGCAACATCATCCTGCTGAGTAGCACTACCAGTGTAATTTGTGCCTGCTTGGTTAGTACCTGTATTACTATGATGAGAAACAGGACGCGAAGGCACCACGGTAGAGATAGCATGTTTGTATACCATCTGACTTACTGTGTTTTTCAGCAAAATAACAAATTGGTCAAAAGATTCGATCTGACCCTGCAATTTAATACCGTTTACCAAATAGATAGAAACGGGAACCCTTTCACGACGTAATGCGTTCAGGAAAGGATCTTGCAAAGATTGCCCCTTAGCCATTCTATGTTTTCCTTATTTTGTTGTTTTATATTAGAACCCAATTGGTTCGAAAAATGAACTACTCAAAAATTGCGCTTTGGCAACTATCAATTTTACACAAACCTACCATCTATGCACTAACTACCTGCAAAACAATGTCAAGAGATTGTTTCTGATCTTCACTATCAAGCCAGTGAATATTATTCCAGCCTCTTAACCAGGTGATTTGTCGCTTTGCTAATTGCCGGGTAGCACAGATCCCTCGATAAACCATCTCATCATAATCTATTTCACCAGATAAATATGACCACATCTGGCGATAGCCGACACAACGTACAGAAGGTAGATCTTCATGCAGATCGCCCCGTTCATATAATGATTTTACTTCATCTTCAAATCCACACGTTAACATCTGTTTAAAACGTGCTTCAATGCGTTGGTGAAGAACATTTCTATCTTTCGGAGCAATCGCAAATTGATAAACATCATAAGGTAAAGATTCACCTGATATTTTAGTCAACTCTGTCATTGTCTTACCTGAAATCAGGTAAACTTCTAATGCACGCGAAAGCCGTTGAGGGTCATTAGGATGTATCCGTTGTGCTGCTACGGGATCCACTAATGATAACTCTTTATGTATTGCTTCCCATCCTTGCTCCGTTGCTTTTTTCTCTATTTCAGCACGAACATCTGGATTAGCGCTGGGTAAAGGCGATAGGCCTTCAAGTAACGCTTTAAAAATATAGCATAGTCCCACCCACTAATAGTGGAATTCGCCCAGCGGCCGTAATTTCTTCCATTGCATTTAATGCATCTCGGCGAAAATCTGCTGCTGAGTAGGGTAATGCCGGGTCTAGAATATCAATTAATCGATGTGGCGCCAGCGATTGCTCTGCCACATCTGGCTTTGCTGTGCCAATATCCATACCACGATAGATAAGAGCTGAATCCACGCTAATAATATCTACAGGCAGTTTTTGTCTTAGTGCAATTGCTAATGCTGTTTTACCTGATGCTGTAGGTCCCATTAGAAAAATTGCTTTAGGTTTTATTTGCGTGTTTACTTCGCTCATTATTTAGTGCCGCTACCACCGGTTGTAATTCGATTAATTGTAATAAGTTTTTTGCTGGCTGTCTGACATATTGAGGACAAAGCCTTTCAATATCAGCCAATAATCCTACTGCTTGAGCTTGCGACCATTGCGTCTGCTCTGCACCTATTTGTTTTGCAAACCATTGTCCGAGTTGTTGCTCGGTACAAGATTGTTCAACTGACAAATAGCCTAATAATGCTGTCAGTAACACAGGTAAATTTTGCTGGCGCAAAGGCAACGACACTGCATGTATTGTTGCTTTACCGTGAGAAATTTCGATAACGATCCCGAAATGACTGATTAGCGATTGAAACTGATTGAATATTCTTATTTCTTCTTTGCTCAATGCTAATTTTAACGGCACTAACAAAGGTTGAGGTTTCAATGTTTCATCTTTAGGCAGTAATTGCGCACATTTTAGCAGAAAATCAGCTTCTTCCAATGATAATAGCCCAAGACCTTGTGAAGACTCTATTAACGCATATTTCTGCTGATAAATTGCCAATACTCGCCCAAAAGTATAATCAGTTTGCCCCTCTTTCGTATTGACAGAATAAGGCATCACCGACATCACATCTTTTTCAATAAGATTAGTTGTATGAACGATTTCACCTAAATTCAATGGGGCGCGTTCAGGAAATAACGGTATTTTCTCTTTATTCTTTGATAAGGATGCACTTTCTTGCATCATTTTTTGATAAAGAGCGCCTTGTGTGCGTTGATAACTTTCACCAAACTGACGACGCTCTCCAACTTGAGAGGTCTGTTTTTGATGATGATTGCTATTACACTCTCGTGCACGGTGTTGGTATGAAGATGACTTATTTGAGCTAGGTTGAACGTCGGGCGTTTGATATGGCTGAGAAAATACGTTTTCGCCTGCAACTTGACGGTTTTCAGGAAAGTTTAACGCAATTTCGTTTTCTTCTTCGTTATCTGATATCAGTGATAAAGGTTCTTGTGTCACTTGTCTTAAAACACTCAATACACCTTGATAGATAAAATCGTGCACTAGGCGGGACTCATGAAAACGAACTTCATGTTTAGCGGGATGGACGTTAACATCAACTTGGTGAGGGTTAACGCTGAGATAGAGAACATATGAAGGTTGTTGCTCTCCTTGTAAATACCCTTCGTAAGCTTGGCGAATAGCATGGTTAATCAACCTATCACGCATCATTCGCCCATTAACATAGCAATATTGAATTTCACTACTTTGCACTGGAGATAAAGGGTGTTCCACCCAACCTTTTATTGCCAAATCACCATGTTCCCACGTTAAATGCATTGATTGGTTAACAAAGTTATTACCACAAATTGCACTCAAACGCCGATTTTGCTGACTTTCATCTTTTACTGCTCGGTATTGACGAACACGTTTGCCATTATGAGTAAGATTAATAGAGACATCAAAACGTGATAACGCAATTCGGCGAACCACTTCATCAATATGTGCAAATTCTGTTTTTTCAGTGCGTAAAAATTTACGTCTTGCTGGCGTGTTATAAAATAGATCAAGCACTTCAACCGTGCTTCCTACAGGATGAGCGGCAGGTTTAATGGTAACCGCCATCTCTCGGCCTTCAGCATAAGCTTGCCACGCTTCATCTTGAGATTGGGTACGTGATGTCAGTGTTAAACGAGAAACAGAGCTGATACTGGCTAATGCTTCTCCGCGGAACCCCATACTCATTATGGCTTCGAGATCATCAAGACTCGATATCTTGCTTGTTGCATGGCGAGCAAGTGCTAACTTCAAATCATCGCGATTGATACCGCACCCATTATCACGTATACGGATAAGCTTGGCACCACCTTTATCAATATCAATATCAATTGTGGTCGCACCTGCATCTAAACTGTTTTCCAGCAACTCTTTGACGACAGAGGCTGGTCTTTCAACAACTTCCCCTGCGGCAATTTGGTTTGCAAGCTGAGGAGGTAATAAATTTATCGCCATTACCTTTATTCCATTTTACTCAATCACTTAGGCGCATTTTGTAAAGGGTGGGCCAGAAAATAATTTCTTAACCCTGCATGAATAGAAGTGGCCAGTTTCTCTTGATAAGCATCAGAAATTAGTAACTGCTCTTCAGAAGCATGACTAATAAACCCCGTTTCAACTAAAATCGAAGGGATATCCGGTGAACGTAACACGCCTAAACTCGCATGTTCTGGTGTCTTTTTATGTAGTGAACCGACTTTCCTAAGTTCAGATAATACTGCAACCGCGACGTCATAACCTACTCGCTGTGAATTACCAAACTGCAAATCAAGTACTGTTTGACTTAAATAAGGATCAGCCCCCTCGGATAACGCATCACCTGCACCACCGAGTAATTCTGATTGTTTTTCACTTTGTTCAAGCCACTTACCTAATTCACTATTTGCACGGCGATTAGAAAGTACCCACACGGAAGCCCCTCTTGCACTACGATTTGGCGCCGAATCTGCATGAATAGACACGAGCATATTTGCACTTTGCTTGCGTGCAACTTCAGAACGCCCCGCAACCGAAATAAAATAATCACCGTTACGCGTTAAAACAGGTTTAAACATAGGATCATTATGTAAACGAGCTTCTAATTTTCTTGCCACACTCAGCGTTACGTCTTTCTCACGATTACCTTTTTGACCAATCGCGCCAGGATCTTGTCCACCATGGCCAGCATCTATCGCAATAATAATTTGGCGAGAGCCCGTTTGTGGTTTTGATGGTGTAGAGCGTGGTTTTGCAATAGGGACAATTGGCGTCTCATCTGTTTTTGGCTTGGTAACTAATGGTGCCATTTCCCTATTGGAATTTGATGCGGTCACTGTTGTTGGCGGTGATAAGGCAATTACACTTACAGTTGGTTGAGCATGACTATTTTGTCGAGCACTCATCGCCTTGATAGTAAGTACTAACTTATAATTACCACTTGTATTCTTCAAGCTCTCCGTGACCATAACAGGTTGAGCGAGCTCCAGCACTATACTTTGGTATTGGTTATCTTTAGATTGCGTTGAGCGAATCTTATGAACTAATTGCTCACTCCCTAATGTTGCAGGTAAACCAGTGATTTTTGTACTCTGCTTAAAATCCATCACTAAACGATCAGGGCTTTTTAATGAATAATATCGATAACGAGGCTTCCCATCACTAAAAGAGAATGTAAGGGTTGTTACTGAACGACCATTTTCTGCTTTTACTTCTGTCACAGTGGAAGCTTGTGCCACTTGCACAAAAAACAAAGAAAAAACAACCAACAGAAAGGCAACCAAATAGCGCTGACTTTGACTCACAATGGTGATGAGGCTCGACATAATCAATATTCCTTTATGCGGACTGAATACGGGATAAAACAGTATTCCCTCTCTGTGAAAGGGCAACAAAACGCGCTTTTCGACCTTCATCTTCGTAGCTTAAATGAAGTTCTAAATCTGCGTTAGGCAAAAAACCTTCACCTTGAGATGGCCATTCAATAAGGCATAATGCATCTTGCTCAAAATAATCCCGTATTCCCATAAATTCTAACTCTTCAGCGGATGCTAAACGATAGAGATCAAAATGATAAACAGGGTTTGGCGAGAGCATATAAGGCTCAACTAATGTATATGTTGGACTTTTAACATGGCCTTTATGTCCAAGAGCTTGCAAGAACCCTCGACTAAAGGTTGTTTTTCCAGCGCCCAGATCGCCATATAAATAAATGATCAATCCACTCTGGTTAGTCGCCGTGGCAACAGTGCGCCCAAGTTCAACTGTTGCCGCTTCATCTTCTAATGTAACAACCCATTCTTTCATATTTATATAATCTATTGTTAATTTATAACAGCTTAGTAAAGTAAGATCGTTGGAAAACATCAAATACTAAGCTTTTTATATTTTCCTAAGGCAAATAGTTATCGAAATCACTATCAAATAACCATACCATAAATCTATTTATTGCGAGGATTTTTCCTATAGCCTCACTATGATACACTGCGCGCTCTTAGGACTCACCTCTTACCTATTGATTCGGTTTATTCATGTCATCACTCGATCTTAATCTTCTTGCTCAAAACATTAAATTATGGGGTTCTGAGCTAGGTTTTCAACAAACTGGGATATGTGATACTGACTTATCACTTGAAGAGCCTCGCTTACAAGCTTGGTTAGATAAGCAATATCATGGCGAAATGGCATGGATGGCTAAATATGGCATGACACGCGCAAGACCCCATGAACTGGTTCCTGGTACATTACGTGTTATTAGCGTGAGGATGAATTACCTCCCTACAGACGCCGCTTTTGCGCGGACATTAAATAACCCAGAACAAGGCTATATCAGCCGTTATGCACTTGGTCGAGATTATCACAAAGTATTAAGGCAACGTCTTAAAAAACTCGGTGAGAAAATTACACAATATTGCCAACAATATGAATATCAAGGGGTCGTCAATTTCCGCCCTTTCGTTGATTCAGCGCCTATAATGGAACGCCCTTTAGCAGTTAAAGCTGGGCTTGGTTGGGTTGGTAAACACTCACTTGTTATCAATAATCAAGCTGGCTCTTGGTTCTTTCTGGGCGAATTACTGATTGATTTACCTTTACCCACAGATAGCCCTGTCGAAGAGCAATGCGGTAAATGTGTCGCCTGCATGACAACGTGCCCGACTGGCGCGATTGTTGCTCCTTATACTATCGATGCACGGCGATGTATTTCTTATCTCACTATTGAGCTTGATGGCGCTATTCCTGAAGAATTTCGTCCATTAATGGGTAATCGTATCTATGGTTGTGATGATTGCCAGCTTATCTGCCCTTGGAATCGTTTCTCATCATTGACAGATGAAGCTGATTTTTCCCCCCGTCGAGCACTTCACACTCCTGAATTACTCGATCTTTTTCAATGGAGTGAAGATAAATTTCTGCGTATCACAGAGGGTTCACCGATCCGTCGTATTGGCTATTTACGTTGGCTTAGAAATATTAGTGTGGCGTTAGGAAATGCACCTTACCAAGATAAAATTATACTTGCTTTGCAAGAACGCTTTGGATTGAGTGATGTTTTAGATGAACATTTAAATTGGGCGATTGCACAACAGACAGCGAAGCGAAATGAAAAAGAGGTAAAAATACAAACTTCACAACAAAAACGTCTAGTAAGAGCAATAACTAAAGGTTTACCTAGAGATGCTTAAGTTTTAACAGAATAAACATATAACGAGTAATCTTTAATTTCATCTGTGAATAAAATAAAAATCCCTTGCCTATCAACATGAAAAAAAAATTCAAGCGAACTAAGACCCAAATTTAAAAAAATTAAAATAAACTTATTTATCAAATAGATATAAAATCCTATTGATTTATTAAAGAGAACAATATCCTTATCACTTAATGATAGGTACTTGTGGATAACTCTGTGCAGTAAAAAAATAAATAGCGCTCGGATGCGGTGGTTATTAGCATCTCACTGTGGATAAAGTGATTCAGGAAGATTTTAAGAATAGTAGAATATATATCAGTTTTTTTTAGAGAAAAGCCTGAAAAACACTTTTCTTTTTCTAAAATACTATTCAATACATGTTTAACAGTATAAAGGTCTAAAACCTAAAAAATGAACTTGCCTCTAGTCTCCCCTCTAAATGAGGAAAGGCGCACATTCTAGTGCTGTCAAAATAGAAAAGCAAGCAAAGATCAAAGATAGATCACAAAAAAATAGCTTGATCTTACATGCAGTAACAGTATTTTCTTTTTTGAGCAAAAATCCCCCACACTCCTTTTACGTGTATTAAGTAAAATGCCTTAATCTGCATCCTAAAACAGTGTAGTCGATATTTAAAAAAGCGAGAGAAAAAACTTAAAATTTCTTTATGAGGATTAAAAATGAGATTTGGTAAAGAAGAAGAGAAAAATTTGGAGCGGGAAACGAGACTCGAACTCGCGACCCCAACCTTGGCAAGGTTGTGCTCTACCAACTGAGCTATTCCCGCATTTGGTAAGTTTTGACAATGATGAGTGAAAGATTTGGAGCGGGAAACGAGACTCGAACTCGCGACCCCAACCTTGGCAAGGTTGTGCTCTACCAACTGAGCTATTCCCGCATCACATAATACTACTCACCATTGTTAAGAAAGATTGGAGCGGGAAACGAGACTCGAACTCGCGACCCCAACCTTGGCAAGGTTGTGCTCTACCAACTGAGCTATTCCCGCATCTTTCTTATACCTGTACAAACGAAATTCTTCATCGGTACGGGAAGCGCATTATACGAGAAAAATGCTTAACCGCAAGCCCTTATCAACAAAAAAATACGTTTTTTTGATTGCATGCCGATAAAATCATCATAATGATGCAATATCAATCATGAATGCATATTTTTTACTCTTTAATAAAGGTCTTACGGTAATAGTCTAGCTCTGCAATAGATTCACGAATATCATCTAATGCTTGATGCGTATTCTTTTTCTCAAAACCGTCTAAAATTTCAGGCTTCCAACGACGCGCTAACTCTTTTAATGTACTGACATCAAGATAACGGTAGTGAAAATATTGCTCTAGCTCCGGCATATAACGGTACAGAAAACGTCGGTCTTGGCCCACACTATTACCACAAATAGGTGACACCCCTTTTGGGACCCATTTTTCTAGGAATTCAATTGTCGCTTTTTGTGCTGAATTATCATCATATTGACTGGCTCTCACTCGCTCAATCAAACCACTGCCTGTATGAGTGCGAGTATTCCATTCATCCATTAAACTCAGTTGTTCATCAGATTGGTGTACAGCAATTACGGGACCTTCGGCTAAAATATTAAGTTGAGGATCTGTCACAATGGTGGCAATTTCGATGATACGGTCACATTCAGGATCAAGACCGGTCATTTCCAGATCTATCCAGATCAGATTGTTCTCGCTTTTTGACATAATATATCCTAGCTGTTTCTAAGTGTGAGACATGATATTTTAGCGTTTATCATAGCGCGTTTACTCAATAAGCACGACAGAAGAACATCTAACCGAATAAATACAAGTGAGGATCGGTGACAAAACGTAAATTATCTAAAGGCCAGCAACGCCGAGTACAAGAAAATCATAAAAAGCGTTTGCAGAGCAAAGAGAAAAAAAATCACGTTGAATTAGACGATACGCAATTAGGCGAAGCGTCCGAAGGTTTAGTGATCAGCCGTTTTGGTCAACATGCTGACATCGAAGCGACTGACGGCACGATTACTCGATGCAATATCCGGCGCACAATTTCATCACTGGTAACAGGTGATAAAGTTGTTTGGCGTCCTGCGCTACAAACACAAGAAAATGTCCGCGTAAATGGTATTGTTGAAGCAGTACATGAACGTACCTCTGTACTAACACGCCCTGACTATTATGACGGCATTAAACCTATTGCGGCTAATATTGACCAAATTATTATTGTTTCCGCTATTTTGCCTGAGCTTTCTTTAAATATTATTGACCGTTACCTTGTCGCTTGTGAGACTTTAAATGTTGAACCGCTGATTGTGCTCAATAAAATTGATATGTTAGATGAAGAAAGTCGTAAAACAGTCAGTGAATGGATGCAAACTTATAAAGATATTGGTTATCGTGTTCTGGAAGTCTCTAGCTATAGCAAAGAAGGATTAGACGCACTGACTCAAGAACTTATTGGACGTATTTCTATTTTTGCAGGGCAATCTGGTGTTGGAAAATCAAGTTTACTAAATACTCTTTTACCACCAATGGAAGAAAGTATTGTTGTTAATCAAGTCTCTGATAACTCTGGCTTAGGCCAACATACCACAACTGCATCGCGCCTTTACCATTTCCCACAAGGCGGAGATGTCATTGACTCTCCAGGTGTACGTGAATTTGGCTTATGGCATTTAACACCCGACCAAGTAACAAAAGGGTTTATTGAATTTAGGCCATACCTTGGGGGATGCAAATTCCGCGATTGTAAGCACTTAGACGATCCGGGTTGCTTAATCAGTGAGGCTGTAAATAACGGAGAAATATCAGAAACACGCTTTGAAAATTATCATCGTATTTTAGAAAGTATGAGTCAGGTGAAAGTTCGTAAGAACATTAATTTAGACTCTTAATAATTGATTCACTGACAACCCTATTAAGGGTGGGTACAATAGACCCCTTTTGTCTATTTTTTATCGTTTAATCCCAGAGGTTGCCATTTTGGACAAGCTAAAAATTAAACTACAGTATTTATTGCCTAAATTATGGCTCACACAGCTAGCAGGTTGGTTTGCAAACAAAAAAGCGGGTGCAATCACCCAGTTTGTTATTAAAGCCTTTGCAAAAGCCTACAAAGTCGATATGAATGAAGCGAAAGACAGTCAGTTTCATGCTTATTCAACCTTCAATGAGTTCTTTATTCGAGCTTTAAAAGACGGTGTTCGCCCTATTGTTGAAGGTGATGATAAACTTGCATTACCCGCAGATGGCGCTGTCAGTCAACTTGGTCTTATTCAAGACGATCAAATTCTGCAAGCTAAAGGGCACCATTATACCCTTGAAGCGTTACTTGCGGGTAATTTTATGTTGGCAGATAAATTCCGTAATGGTCAATTTATCACCACTTATCTTTCACCTCGTGATTACCACCGTGTTCACATGCCTTGTGATGGTTTATTAAAAGAGATGATTTATGTTCCGGGTGATCTCTTTTCGGTTAATCCATTAACAGCAGCTAATGTGCCTAACTTATTTGCACGCAATGAACGCATTATTTGTCTTTTTGAAACACAATTTGGCCCAATGATACAAATTCTGGTCGGTGCAACCATTGTGGGTAGTATTGAAACGATCTGGTGTGGCATGGTAACACCTCCTCGTGAAGGTATTATTAAGCGTTGGACTTATCCTCAAGCAGACAAAGCAGGAGCGATATTCTTGAAAAAAGGGGAAGAAATGGGCCGATTTAAGTTGGGCTCAACGGTCATCAATCTTTTCCCTGAAAATACCGTTCAGTTGAATAAAGATCTTATGAATGGCTCCATTACATTAATGGGGGAACAACTTGGTTCCATCATCAATGTCGTGGGCAATGACAACATGGCCATCAGTGAATAACACGTAATTCGGAGTAACCTTTGTGCGCCTGATAATCAGTCTTTTCTTCTCGCTTTTTTTGACGCTTTCATTAAGCACATCTGCAATATCAGCGGATGTGGAAAAATTACGTCAAGATATTAAACAACTTGAAGGAAGCACTAACCCTCAAGATATTGAGGCCGTTCAGGCGCTACAAGGTACGATTAACTGGATTAATGATGGCGAGAAAGCACAAGTAAATGCGGATAATTATCAAAAAACGATTGATGATTATCCACAAATAACACAAGAGCTAAGAACTAAGCTTCTTGCAGAAAGTCATGCTGTTCCGACTATCCCTGAAAAAATTAGCATTCCTGATTTAGAACAAAAAATTATTCAAGTCAGTAGCCAATTAATGGAACAAGCAAGACTTCAACAACAGGAACAAGATAAAAGCCGTGAAATTAGTGAATCTTTAAATTTATTGCCCCAACAACTCTCTGAAGCGCGCCGTTTACTGAGTGACGCGACAGCACGACTGGCCTCTGCCAGTGCCTCAACAACCCCTTTAACAGAAGCTCAAAATAAGCTAACTCAAGCTGAAGTCACGGCACGTAAAGCGATGGTCAATGAGCTAGAAATGGCACAACTATCAGCAAATAATCGCCAAGAAATTGCACGCCTTCGCTTAGAGTTATTTAAAAAGCGCTATCAGCGCCTTGATGTACAACTACAACAATTACGTAGCTTATTAAACATAAAGCGCCAAGAAGTCGCCGATCTTGCGTTAGAAAAAACAGAAATGTTGGCCGAGCAAGGTGGTGAATTACCCGAGTTTCTGACAAAACAGATCCAAACTAACCGCGAACTCTCTCAAATTCTGAATAAACAAACTCAGGAAATGAGTGAGCTATCAGAAAAACAGCGCATCACCACACAACAAACCCAACAAGTCCGTCAAACACTCACAACGATTCGAGAGCAGGCACAATGGTTAAGTGGATCAACCGCATTAGGGGAAGCGTTAAGAACACAACTGTCCCGTTTACCTGAAATGCCTCGTTCACAAGAGCTTGATAGAGATATCATTCAATTACGTGTCGAACGTTTAGGTTATGAAGATATGCTGGAAAATTTAAGTAAGATCCAGCCACCAGAGACGGCAGATGGCTCTAAACTGCCAGAAGCTCAACAATATATCTTTGATTCACTAATTCAAGCACGTCATGAATTACTAAATTCATTGCTATCAGGCTATGATTCTCAAATTCTTGAGTTAACAAAATTAAAAGTTGCGACGACACAACTAGCGGATGCATTAAAAGAAACAAAAGATGCGACAAACCGTTATATGTTCTGGGTTGCAGACATCAGCCCAATCAAGTTCAATTACCCAGTTTTATTAGTCAAAGATATTACTCGACTACTTTCGCTAGATACCTTCTCACAATTAGGCCATGCCGCTGTGAGCATGCTTAAAAACCAAGATACGTTCTTATTCCTATTTGTGACCTTATCCATTGTCGGTTTTAGCCTTCGCACTCGAAAACACTACAACGCCTTTCTTGAAAGAGTCAGTAACCGTATTGGAAAAGTCACACAAGATCACTTTTCACTGACAATTCGCACCGTTTTTTGGTCTATTTTAATTGCGCTACCGTTACCTCTTTTATGGTCTGCTGTCGGTTATGGCTTACAAAGTGTTGAATGGCGTTATCCAATGGCGGGTGCAATTGGTTATGGTGTAACCGCAGCTGCTCCCGTGTTATGGTTATTTATGATCAGCGCCACCTTTGCACGCCATAACGGTTTGTTTATCGCCCAATTTAAATGGAAAGAGAGCCGAGTCAAAAAAGCAATGCGCTTTTATCAGCTTTCTATTTTTGTCATCGTTCCGCTAATGATGTCATTAGTCACTTTCGAATATTATAGTGATAGAGAATTTGCCCCAACGGTGGGTCGCTTCTGCTTTTTATTACTTTGTGTTGCCTTAAGCTTTATTACTTCTAGCCTTAAAAAAGCACATGTCCCGCTTTACCTTGATAAGCACGGCTCTGGCGATAATATTATCAATACCATTTTATGGTGGTTATTACTGCTTGCCCCTGTAATTGCTGGATTAGCCGCTATTTTAGGTTACCTTTCGACCTCGATTGTCTTGCTTGGTCGTTTAGAAATGTCCGTAGCAATTTGGTTTGCTTTACTGATTATCTATCACATTATTCAGCGATGGATGCTTATTCAACGCCGTAAATTAGCCTTCGAACGCGCGAAACAAAAACGAGCTGAAATTCTCGCTCAGCGAGCGAAAGGTGAAGATGAAAATACTATTGTAGGGAGTAGTGGTGAAAGTACAGTAGGATTAGAGATTGAAGCCCAAGAAATAGACCTTGATGCAATCAGTGCACAATCTATTGGTTTGGTTCGCTCTATTCTAACCATGATTGCATTAGTGTCGATGATCTTACTGTGGTCTGAATTAAACACCGCATTCTCTTTTGTCGATAATATTCGACTTTGGGATGTAACGTCATCAGTGAATGGGGTTAATACTATACAACCCATCACTATGGGCTCTATTTTAGTAGCGATCCTTGTAATTATTATCACCACACAATTGGTGAGAAACTTACCGGCTTTACTTGAACTGGCTATTTTACAACATCTCGATTTAACACCAGGTACAGGTTATGCCATTACTACCATGACTAAATACAGTATCACGTTAATTGGTAGCATCGTGGGCTTCTCTTTATTAGGAATTGAATGGTCAAAATTACAATGGTTAGTGGCGGCAATGGGTGTCGGACTCGGTTTTGGTTTACAAGAAATCTTTGCCAATATCATTTCAGGATTAATGATCTTATTTGAAAAACCAATCCGTATTGGCGATACCGTGACAATTCGTAATTTAACGGGGAATATTTCTAAGATCAACACACGAGCGACCACGTTGACCGACTGGGATAGAAAAGAAATTATCGTCCCCAATAAAGCCTTCATTACAGAACAATTTATTAACTGGTCACTGTCAGACTCTGTTACCCGTATTGTGATGACTATCCCTGCTCCAGCAGATTGCAACAGTGAACAGGTAACAAATGTGTTATTAGAAGCCTCAAAACGCTCTACGATGATTTTAGAAAATCCAGCACCAGAGGTTTATTTAGTCGATTTACAACAAGGTATTCAAATTTTTGAATTGCGTGTTTATGCAGCAGAAATGGGGCATAGAATGCCGGCAAGACACGAAATCCATCAAAATATTCTCTTAGCCTTTGCAGAACACGGTATTCCATTACCGTTCCCGCCATTTCAAGCAAGAGTGGATATGATGGGTAATACAATTCGTAGCTCAATGCGAGCGACACCAAGAGAGGTGGGGGGATTATAAATACCATTTCAATTAATTTGATGAAAAGTCATTATTTTGTCGAAAAAAAATGAAAGATAATGGCTTGATTCTTTTTTCTATTTTCTTTTTTCCACATTTTTATCCCTCCCTACGCTATGTATCTCTTTCTCTTATAGCTTGTTGATTGTATAAAATATATCCATATTTTCGTCCTAATTTTTTATTTCTAGAAAAAAGGAAGATTATTTTTTGATTTTTTGATTAATAAAACTGATAAATAATAACACATAGAAACTATCTATCACTCGATAACAATATAAAGATAATAAAATGAGCATCATAAAAAGATTGCCATTTTTCGGATAAATAATTTTAAAGCAGTATATTTTTCTAACAAAATACCTATTTAACAAAAGAAAAAAATGCCATTTTGGATAAAGCGTTTCATTCACCTTAAGATAAAATCTATTTTGCCTTACCTTTATTACTTTGCTTCACTATTACGAGTAGCGGATGCTTAACCAAAATCGACCTACAATTATTTAATTAGATCATATTTTTACGTTTTTATACTTAACTTCACTCTCTATATGAGTGATGATGACTGTTCTATTGGCGTTTAAATTTTAATTTGATGTCTATAATAGCACTTACTTCTTCCTTAAATTAAAATATGCTAAGTCATTTATAGAGCACCGGACTTAATATTATAATTTAAAATATCAATAGTTTTACATAGCAAGATCCAATCCCGTTTCAAAATTTAACACTACACACAGTCTAATTTAGATTACTAGGTAGTATTTACCATCAAAAACAGTTTCTTTTATTTTAGTATAATTATCTAATCTAAATACGGAATATTTTATTTTTTTAACTTTATACTAAAAAAAGAATAAGAATAAATTAAAGATAAATAGCAAAAAAATGATAAAAATAAAAACAAGATAATTATAAAAATAGTAATTTTAGAAAAATATCACTTAAATCTTATAATTCAATAAAAACAAAAAAAGAAATAAAAAAAGAAATAAAAAAAATAAAAATATAAAGTTTTCACTTATTATAATAACCAACATATTTTATGTTATATAAATTAAATCAATAACAAAGAGTAAAAAAGATTTATCGCAATCGTATAAAATAAAATACAGAGAATAACAAAAATAAAAATTAATAAATATTTTCCCTAATGACTGAACTACTTATTAATTAATAGCATTACAGCTTATAATGTTAATATTTTTTAAACTTGTTTAAAAAATGAGTATTACTACCTATTAACAATGCTAAGATATATTGCTAGCTTCATTTTAAATGAGTATTAAATAAACAATAATAAGAAGGTTCCATTATGGAAAAATCCCGAACGACTCTCGATCAGTGGATTACCTTACAAGCCGTCGTTGATTATGGTGGTTTTGCTCAGGCAGCAGATGCCTTACATAGAACACAATCATCAATTAGCTATACAATCAATAAATTAGAACAAACATTGGGCATTGAAATTCTCTCTTTAGAGAAAAGACGAGCAGTACTTACGCATGAAGGTAAGCTCTTACTCGAATTATCGAGAGAATTGACTGAAAAAGCCATTTCACTGGAGAAAGAAGCAAAAAAATTAATACTTAACAATAAGTTAAAAATAAATATACTGATTGATCCTTTATATATTTCAGACTTGTTTTTAGATAAAGTCTCGCAATTTATTAAAGAGAATAAACATTATGATATTAATATTCATAAAATTTCACTCAGCCAATCGGACGTATTATCTCAAAAAAATCAGGATTTAGTAATAACGCACCACAATATAAAATCATTACAACCTATTGATTTAGAAAGTATTAAAACGGTGTTGGTGACACACCCTGAAAGTGCATTACAACAGATCCCAAATAGTGATTTATGTAAGGAGTTACAAAAACATACATATATTTCATTATTTCGCAATAATACTGACATCGATCATAATAACCAAGTAATTCATGTTGGCTCAGTGGAAACCGCAATAAGCCTTGTTAAACATGGTCTTGGCTATTCTCGACTCCCCTTAGCTGTCATTCAGGAAGAATTGAATAAAAATTCGATTAAACAATTAAATACGCACAACAACGATAAAGAATATAATTTTTATCTTTATTTGAATAAAAATTCATTCCCTATAGAGGATATAGAGAAACTATTATTAGCAATAAACAGTTCGCCTCGTGATTTAATTAATGACTAATTAAACATTATTCTTAATTAAAAAAACAAACATTAAACATTTTGATATTAAGACAAAAAAACTCATGTAAATCTTCATTAACTTAAATTTTTTGTAATGCTATATTTTATTGGCATATCTCCTATGCGGATAAATCTATACTTAAATCTATACTTATAAATAAATTAAAAAGTAAAAATAATTACTTTTTATACAGGACTGATCATGAGCAAATTAAATAAATCACTCTATTTATTAGGGATGAGTTTCTCTCTACTTTCTGCACCTGCAGCTTTTGCATCGGGCACGATTAATTTTACTGGAGAAATAACAGACCAAGCTTGCACCGTAGATAGCTCTTCTAAAAATCTGACTGTAGATTTAGGAAAAGTATCTTCAAAAAGCTTAACCACTAAAGGTGAAATCGCGGGCCTTAAAGATTTCACAATTAAACTAATTGATTGCCCTATTGATACCACTGTTGCCGTACGCTTTGGCGGTACTCGTGATGCAATTGATAGCGATATTCTAGCTATTGACCAGGTTTCTGGTGGTGCAACAAATGTCGGTATTGCATTATTTGAGAAAGATGCCGTATCTCAAATTAATCTCTATGACGACTCTAAAGAGGTCGAAATTAATGGTACTGAAATTAACTTAGATTATGTTGCTCGTTATAAAGCAACAGCACAAGCAACACCAGGTCCAGCTAACGGCTCAGCCGTCTATAGCATCCAATACAAATAATAAAAAATGAGGGTAATACTTATTACCCTCTTATTTCTTCTTAACTTTATGGCACCAATATGAAAAAGAATATTTTTCTCACATTATTTTTTTACTTTTCTCTCATAACGGTATGCCATGCTGCAGGGATAAGTGTGGGTGGAACACGGTTTGTTTATAACGATAATGCTCGTGAAATCAGCATCCCAGTTCTAAATACCGATAAAGAAAAACCTTATTTGATCCAAAGTTGGGTTTCAGCTTTTCAAGGTAATGACAAAACACCTTTTATTGCGACTCCCCCTCTTTTTCGTATTGAGCCAGATAGCACTGGTACGGCACGTATTTCTTATACAGGAGCCCCCTTAAACTCAAATACCGAAGTTGTCTATTGGCTTAATATAAAATCTATTCCTCCCGTTGAAAAAAGTCCTGAAAATCAACTTCAGTTGGTGATTAATTCTCAATTTAAGCTCTTTTTACGTGCTCATGATATCGAGCCACTTAATTTTAATAACGTCGAACTATCAAAACAAAATCAAGGCTTAGTACTTAAGAACAACACACCTTATCACTTAACCATTAAACATATTTTTATTGATGATAAACGCCACCCTTACGATCCTTTAATTCAGCCACATCAAGAAGTTGTATTACTAAAAGAAACACCTACTTCTCAGAAAGTTACAGTGCAGTTTATTAATGACTACGGTGCAACTGTAGATAAAGTATTAAACTAAGAGCGTATGGCGATGACTTTATCCATAATAGCGTTATCAACAAAACGATTATTCGTATTTTCTACCAATAATCTCAATCGCCACGGTTTGCTGACCATGGCGATCGCCACTATTTTATATCCTTATCAGGTAACGGCTGAAGAGCAATTTAACCCTGATGCACTCAATTTAGGAATAGAAAATCAAGTTGCGGATATTAATAGCCTTGATTATTTTTCTTATGCCGGAGGTCAACTTCCTGGCGTCTATTCTGTTGATATTTATCTCAATAATAAATTAATTGATAACCGCCAAGTACGTTTTATTTTTAACGAAGAAAAAAAGACACTTACACCAGAGATAACTAAACAAGACTTATTAAATTGGGGTGTCAAAGAGTCTGTAATACCACCATCTAATCAACAAATTAAAAATGAAACGATCACTGATATTGCTCGAGTTATTCCAAATGCAACATATCAGTATGATTTTTCACGAGCACGCCTGTCATTTTCTATACCACAAATTGCTTTATATAATTATGGGCAAGGCTATATTCCCCCCACACAATGGAATGATGGCATTAATGCGGCTTTTGTGAATTACACCTATCGACAAAATAAGTATTGGTATCATGATCAACATAATAGCGACTCTCTTTTTTTAGGGTTACGCAGTGGTGTTAATGTCGGTGCTTGGCGTTTGCGTAATCACAGTAACTATAATAAAAACAGTGATAACTCTTCACAGTGGAAGAGTTTGCAAACTTATGTTGAGAGAGATATTCGTAGTTTAAAAAGCCGTTTAACCCTCGGCGAAACTGCCTCTGATAATGATGTATTAGAGAGTATTCCATATCGTGGTATTAAACTTGCTTCTGATGAAAGTATGTTGCCACAAAGCCAACGAGGATTTGCTCCCGTTGTGAGAGGAATTGCTCAAAGCAATGCCGTGGTTACTGTTCGTCAAAATAACAGTGTGATTTACCAAACATCCGTTCCACCAGGTGAATTTGCTATTTCAGATTTATATCCCACCTCTTACAGTGGTGATTTACAAGTCACGATTGAAGAAGCGGATGGAACAACTCGTACTTTTTCACAACCCTTTTCAGCTGTTCCCATGATGCAACGTGCAGGTAGCTTAAAATACAGTGTAGATATCGGTAAGTATCATGCTGATACAGCTGCGAGAAAGCCTAATTTTTTTCAAACCTCTGCTATTTATGGGCTCCCTTATAATTTATCCATTTATGGTGGCACATTAATCTCTGCTGATTACCAAGCTTATGCATTAGGTACTGGGGTTAATCTTGGCTATTTAGGTGCCGTTTCTGCCGATATTACTCACGCGAAAACAACCTTAATAAATGATGATGAAGTTCAAGGACAATCTTATCGTATTCAATATTCTAAATATTTACCTGACACCCAAACAGGTTTTTCACTGGCATCTTATCGCTATTCAACAAAAAATTATTATGATTTCTCGGCAGCTAATGAGCGTTTTTCTCATCTTTACCGTAAGAAAAAACAGTTTCAGTTATCTGTATCACAATCTTTAGGAGATATAGGTTATCTCTCATTAAATGGTTATCAACAATATTATTGGTATCAAGACAGAGTCGATCGTAATGTCAATCTCAGTTTTAACTCTAACTACCGTGCTTTAAGTTATAGCGTCTCTTATGCGTATAACAAGCGCCAGGAAAGTGGGCTAACCGATCAGATTTTATCCATTAATTTAAGTCTACCGTTTAATTTTACTCAAAATAATAATTGGTTAAGTTATCGCTACAACACCAGTCGACAAGGTGATTCGATTAGCTCAGTGAGTGTCAGTGGAACACAGCTAGAAGACAACAATCTGCAATATGATGTATCACAAAATTATAATCATACTCGCCAAGAATATAGTGGGTCAGTCAATGGTAATTACAGTGCATCCGGTGGCGAAGTAAATGCAGGTTACAGTTATGATAAACGTTATCAATCAATGAATTGGGGAGTAAATGGTGCGCTCTTAATTCATCAAGGTGGTATAACGCCATCTCGTACAATCTATGATTCTGCAATTTTAATTAAAGCGGAAGATGTTGGTAACTTAAAAGTCAGTAGTGCGCAGAGCCTTTATACCAATAACCAAGGCTATGCGGTTATTCCTAATGTTTCACGTTATGAACGCAATAAAGTCACCGTCGATCCTGCCTCTTTAACGGGGAATAACGATGTTGAATTAACATCAACGACGGTTATACCGACCAAAGGAGCAATTGTTTTAGCTGATTTCAAAGCAAGAAAAGGGGCTCGTGTGCTTGCAAACTTACACTACAATGGAACACCATTGCCATTTGGTACTCAAGTTGAGATTTATCAACACGGACAAGTGCTTTCAAGTGGGATTGTTGCCAATGATGGTGAAGTTTTCTTAAATGGCGTACCTGAGCAGAGCCAGTTACGTGCTAAATGGGGTAACAGCGCCGTTGAACAATGCAAAACATCTTTAAATGCGGATCTCTCGTTAGAAAAGATCCAGTTTTTACAACTTGATTGCAGATAGGTGATAACAATGAATAAATATATAACACTAGGTTGTCTGTCTGCTTTTTTGTATACATCAACCACTATGGCTGAATTTAGGGCAGAGCTCACTACTAAGACAGTAACTTATTCAGCACCTATTTACGTATCGCGTTCAGCACCAATTTTAACGGAAGTCGCCACAATCCCGTTAGGAACAATGAATGCATGGACATGGTGGAACCTTTCTGGAGGCGAAGTTAGACCAGGGATTTATTTACCTGGTTCGTTTAATGCTTCCAGTCCTAGAGTGAATGGGGCTTATGTCAAAGAACTTAACAACAGTGGTATTGGCTATACGTTACATGGCACGATTAGCGGAAGTTGTAGTGGGTCTGCTTATGTCGATGGTCAGCAAAATATTGATGGTAACTATAGCAACAGGCTTATTTGTTCATCCAACGCCACCAGTGGTAATTACTCCGTTACATTAGAAATGAAGCTGTATAAGCTACGTGATAATGTGAAATCACAAACCATTCCAGGTATATGGGCTGCGATGTTAATTGTCTATAACAATGGTTTTATCACCAGTGACTATACAGGAAAAACAGAGCCACGAATTAATCTTTCACCATTGACCATTATTTCTAGTGGTTGTGATGTCATGAATAACAATATTAATGTACCGCTTGGAGCTGTCCCTAAATCCAGTTTTAATGGTGTTGGATCTGTAAGTCCTGAGAGTATTAAAGATTTCAATATTGATTTGAGTTGTGATCCTGTTTCACCGATTAAAATTCGCTTCGATGGTGTTGCCGATAGCCAACAAACCTCAGGCACCATTGGCTTAAGTAATCCAACAGACAGTAATACAGCCAAAGGTTATGGTATACAGATTAAGTATCAAAACCAGCCAATAAAGCTGGGACAATTAATTACAGTAAGTGAAAAAAACAGCAGTTCCGGAAGTTATTCTATTCCTTTGGAAGCGGGTTATATTCAAACATCCGATACGACAAGTGCGGGAAAAGCAAACGGTACATTGCAATTTACAATGCAATATCACTAACGAAATTTAGGCTGATTTAAAAAGATAAGGCGAACAATATTATCTTGCTCGCCTTTTTTCTTTAGAGAAGATCACACTTGATATAATTTACGTAAATAATGAGGCACAGCTTCATCGGCGTTAGTTCCAATCACTTCCATATTGGGGAGGAGATCTTTTAATGCTTGATGGGCATTTTTCATAATGCAACCTTTACCCGCTATCTTTAGCATCTCTTTGTCATTCATACCATCACCAAACGCGATCGCATCTTTCGCAGAATGTTGCATCAGTTCGGCCACTTTCTCTAACGCTTCACCTTTAGATACGCCTCCTGCCATCACTTCTAAGCAATTACGCAGTGAGAAACTCACATTAACCTTATTACCCCAGCGCTGATTAATTTCACTTTCTAGTTTCAACAAGAGCTCATGATCATCAGAGGTGAAGAAAACCTTACACACATTGGTGGTCGGGAATCCCGTTTTACAATATAGTTCATAGCCAAAGTCTGATTCTCTAAAAAACTCACAAGCCCCTGGCATCTCTTTATTAACATACCAATAGTCGCCAGCATAAATATTCGTTTCAATTTCAGGGTGATCAAAAACCATAAGGGACAAGTCATAAGCAATTTCAGGTTCAAGATCTTGGCTAAAAATAAGATCCCCATGCGTGTTATGCACTCTTGCACCATTAGAGGTTATCATATAAGCGTTAATGCCTAATCCATCACGAATTTGAGCAACATCAACATGATGACGACCTGTTGCGAATACAAAATGCACCCCTTTATTAATAAGTAGGTGTAGTGTTTCTTGCGTATAGGGGGTTAATACATGATTAGGTGATAACAACGTGCCATCAAGATCTGAAGCGACTATCGAATACATACACATTCCTGATTAAAATAAATGCTTATCATAAAACTCACAGATTTCATTCAATGCTTGTGAGCGTAGCTTATCTATTTCGAACAAGATTTCATGATGCGCACCCTTAATCACCAGTGGCAATTTTTGCTTTTCTTCTCTTGTTCTGGACTGACTATAACGTTCACAGAAAGCCCTTAGCTCTTGATTATCTACCACCTTGTCATGCTCAGCCTCAAGCACTAATAAAGGGGTATCAATCTCTCCCGCATGTTCAATTAACCAATCTCCTGTTTGTAGGCTTTCGCCCATCCAATGATAAGTAGGGCCACCTAATCGTAGCTCAGGGAAATCAGCGTAATAACGTAAATAACGACGGTATCGTTCATGGCTATGTGTTAACACATTTAGAATAAAAGGTAATGGAAACCATTTACCTGTTGATACTGCGTAGTTATTTCTTTCAGATTGACTTTGTTCTGCTCGATTGACTAAAAAATTAGCCACCCAGCGAGGTATCGGTAATTTAATACCAAACATCGGCGCACTTAATGCGGCTGCTTTAAAAACATGAGGATGTTTTAGAAGATACCCCGCTAAGATAGCACCGCCCATTGAATGGGCTAATGCAAAATAATGTTGGTATTGATAAGGCAACACTATCGTATCAATGAATGTTGAGAAGTCATCAATATAATCACTGAATTTTTCCACATGACCTTTTTGTGAGTCTTCTAATAGTCGGTCAGACAGGCCTTGCCCTCGATGATCAAGCAAAAAAACATCGTAGCCAGTATGGAAAAAATCAAATGCAACTTCAGGATACTTTACATAGCTTTCACTACGGCCTGAAGCAATTACTAGTGCTTTATTGTGCGATGGCGAACGCCAATGAACATAACGAATCTTTGCTCCATCAACACCCGTAAATTCACCTTCTTCACGTTGGTTCCAAAAATCCAATAAAGCGCCATTCGTAAAAGCAGAAAACTGCTTTTCACGAGATAACCACGAATGTTTAAAAAGAGTGGTTGTCATTGGCTCTCCTTGTTGGCGTTATTCGAAGCCCTCAATATGGTCACGGATCAGTGTCATAAAAGCGGGTCCAAATCGTTCTAATTTTCGTTGGCCGACACCGTTTATTAATAACAACTCATCAGGATAAACAGGACATTGCTCGGCCATTTCTATCAACGTGACATCATTAAAGACCACAAAAGGCGGAATATTCTCTTCATCAGCAATAGATTTACGTAATTTCCGTAGTTTCGCAAATAGTTTTCTATCGTACTGTCTGTGCGCATTTTTTGTTTGTTGATTACGGCTTTTTGTTGGACTTAATAATCTAGGCACAGCTAATTGTAAGGGGACTTCACCTCGAAGGATAGGCCTTGCCATTTCCGTAAGCTGTAATGCAGAACGGTGTACAATATTTTGTGTCACCATACCTAAATGAATAAGTTGCCGTATCACACTCACCCAATGTTCGTGACTTTGTGCTTTTCCTATGCCATAAACAGGTAACGTATCGTGTCCCGAATCTCGAATACGCTGATTATTCGCGCCTCTTAAAATTTCAACAATATAACCAATACCAAAGTGCTGACCAGTACGATAAATACAGGATAAAGCCTTTTGTGCATCCACCAATCCATCATATTGCTTAGGAGGATCAAGGCAAATATCACAGTTGCCACACGCATTTTGTCGATGCTCGTCGAAATAATTAAGAAGCACGAGTCGTCGACATGTTTGTGCTTCTGCAAAAGCGCCCATTGCGTTGAGCTTATGCATTTCAATCGCTTTTTGGTCGCTTTCAGGTTTTTCATCTAAACAACGACGCAACCACGCCATATCAGCGGGATCATAAAATAATACCGCTTCTGCAGGTAATCCATCTCGCCCTGCACGCCCAGTTTCTTGGTAATAAGACTCAATATTACGAGGTATATCGAAGTGAACCACGAAACGCACATTAGGTTTGTTTATCCCCATTCCAAACGCAACGGTTGCAACCACAATTTGCAAATCATCACGCTGAAACGCCTCTTGCACTTTGGCTCGCTGTGTCATTTCCATTCCAGCATGATAGCCCGCAATACTTAATCCACGCTTACTCAGTCGCTCTGCAGTTTCTTCTACTTTACTGCGACTGTTACAGTAAATAATGCCTGACTTTCCTTTTTGGCCACGAATAAAGAGCCAAAGCTGATCAAGAGGTTTGTATTTCTCGACTAAAGTGTAGCGGATATTCGGTCTATCGAAACTGCTGATATGTATTAAAGGATCACGCAACACTAACTGATTAATAATGTCATAACGCGTTGTGTTATCTGCCGTAGCTGTCAGTGCAACAATAGGCACATCGGGAAGATATTGTCTTAATAATCCAATTCCTCGATATTCAGGGCGGAAGTCATGCCCCCACTGTGAAATACAGTGTGCTTCATCAACGGCCAATAATACGGGTTTCCACTGTACCAATTGGTGCAAAAAACTTTCCATCATCAAACGTTCAGGAGCAATATACAGCAGTTTTATTTCACCCGTTTGACAACGCATTTGAACATCGAGTTGCTCTTCACGTGTTTGTGTGGAATTTAAATAACTAGCTTCAATGCCATGAAGACAAAGCTGATCGACTTGATCTTTCATTAAGGAGATCAGAGGCGACACAACAACGGTTAATCCATCTAACAATAATGCGGGGATTTGATAGCAAAGGGATTTTCCACCCCCTGTCGGCATCACAACAAGGCAATCACGTCCTGTTGTAATGGTATGGATGATTTCTTGCTGACCAGGACGAAACTGCTGATAACCAAAGGTTTCTCGCAAAATAGTCTGTGCTGATGGCATTGAATTAAGAACTTCTGCTGTGGACACGCCGTTCCTCTGAAAAGCTACTGATAAAAACTATGATGAGGAGCCAAAGAAAAGGCACCAATATGAAGGTGCCGTCATCATTTATAGCGTTATGCTACCTCAGAACGAGGAAAATTACAGCATATCATTCAGCATCACACCCACACCAACACGTGTCTGGCGAAAATTATAGTCAATCATCGATTCACCATAACCACTAAATACTTGGGTATAAAAGCGGACATGCTTAGTAATTGGATAGCTCCAACCTAATTCAGCCGCCCCATAGCCACTGTTCCAGTTATAGCGACCCGTCACCGTGATCACACTTTCACCTAATCGGTAACCTGCTTTTAAACGATAATAGCCCATGTAACGATTAATATCTGGATTATCATCACGTTGTGCACTTTCACTAAAGCGATACCATGGTTTTAAATCAAGTTGTAAATTACCTTTTTGTGCCATAAAGCGTGCATAAACTCGATTCCAGCTACGAGATGTGGGATCTGAACGCCCATTGGATTCATGGTTAAAACCCGTTTCAATTTCACGAAGTGTCCAACCCGCAAATTTATAGTCAGTAGCCCACCCTAAAAAGAGTTGTGGCTCATAGTTTGTCTCCCGAAACGGAGCTGACTCTTTTTTATTACTTAATTGCCACCAAGAGCGCTGAGTATAAGAAGCTGCTAAAACGGAATTTTCACCCGCTATACCACGCCACAAAGGGAAAGCAAGACTAAGTTGAAATTTCACCTCATCTTTTCTAGCCTTATTGCCCCAATCATAACTTTCAATAGCCTCTTTATTCATATCCGAGGTATCAGTATAAATAATGTAATTGGATTCATAAGGATAAAGAACAAAAGGTGAATCATATTCTTGTAATAAACCAGAAATGATACTGCCCTGAACAAGCGGTGCCGGAGACGACGATATTTGTACTTCGGATGCAAATCCCCATGCTGGATAGAATAAAGCCACCGCGAGTAAAGAACGGATGTAACACATAGTTAATTATCCTGTCTCATTATTGAATAATATATAAAGTTAGTACTTACTTTGGAATTAGTTCTTATAAATGTGCTTTATTACACTTAAGCGACCATATTTTACACGTAATTGCCATTAAATCTCGTATATTTTCACGCCATTATATTTATAGCACGAATGTGCAATTACGGTTTCGTCATGTATCATTAACATAATATTAACTTTATGACGTGATATCGGAGGTTTTAAAAATGGAAAAACAGCTAACATTAGAAGAAGCTCAAACATTAATTGGTCATGTTTTTGTGTATAAAATGCCATTTAACCAATTGATTGGCTTAGAGTTAGTTCGTTTTGAACAAGATTATGCAGAAATTCAATTCCGCTACCAAGATAAATTGGTTGGTAATATTGCTCAACGCATTTTACATGGTGGGCTCATTGCGTCGGTACTTGATGTCAGTGCAGGATTAGTTTGTGTAGGTAACGCATTAACACGTTTAGCACCAATATCCCAAGAGCAACTCGAACAGAAACTCGCTAAAATGGGTACAATTGACTTACGAGTTGATTATTTACGACCTGGACGTGGGGAGTGTTTTACTGCAAGTAGTCATATCTTACGCAGTGGCAATAAAGTCTCTGTTGCTCGTGTTGAATTACATAATGAAAAGCAAGTCCATATTGCAAGTGGAACAGCAACTTATATTGTGGGTTAAATCTTTGTTAAAATTCATTGCGCACTATGATACTTAGAATATTATTAATTACTTGTAAAAATACATGCCTAATGACACATTAGATAATGTCATTGGGTATGATAACCCCGTCACACATTTCCTTTCCATCAATTCCAGAGATAGCATGAGCCAGAAAAACACGATGAAAGGCGTTTTATGTGCCTTAGGCGCCTATTTGATCTGGGGTATTGCCCCTGTCTATTTTAAAAGCATTCAAGAAGTGCCCGCTGAAGAGATCCTCACACACCGTATTCTATGGTCATTCTTTTTTATGTTGATTTTAATGACTCTCAGTCGTCACTGGCCTTATTTACGCCAATTAATACGTCAACCTAAAAAAATTCTACTCTTAGCACTGACAGCCGTGATTATCGCAACTAACTGGCTTACCTATATATGGGCCGTTAACCATGGTTATATGCTAGAAGCTAGCCTTGGCTACTTTATTAACCCCCTTGTTAACGTACTTTTTGGCATGCTTTTCTTGAGCGAACGTTTCCGTCGTATGCAATGGGTAGCCGTAGGTTTAGCTTTTACTGGTGTCTTTATACAACTATGGCATTTTGGTTCAGTGCCCGTCATTGGGCTCAGTCTCGCGGTTACTTTTGGCCTTTATGGCCTACTGCGTAAAAAATTAGGGGTCGATGCACAAACCGGGATGCTAGTAGAGACTTTATGGTTATTCCCAGTAGCATTAGTTTACATTTTATTTTTCACCCCATTCGCCAACAAGTAATATGCTTGAAAATAGTTGGTCATTAAACACCTTGTTAATTGCAGCAGGTATTATTACAACCGTACCGTTATTACTCTTTACAGAAGCAGCACACCATCTGCGTTTATCAACATTGGGTTTTTTCCAATATATTGGCCCAACCTTGATGTTTATCCTTGCCACAATGGTGTATGACGAAAAAATTGATGCTGAACGATTAGTCACCTTTGGCTTTATCTGGGTTGCACTGATCCTCTTTACTCTCGATGCACTTTATACTCAACGTCGTTTAAGACGTAGTTAGTTATTTAAAGCTCACTCTTCCGCTAAATTACTAATTTGAGTAAAAGCGGAAGAGAATTTTTTCTTCTTATTTTTCTTTAGCAAAGATGTCCCCTTCGATATCTCTTCCACATAACGATGTGAACGCCTAAATAACGTTGATATTGTGTTATTAATCACTTGAATATGGTTAATCACAATACTGTAATAGAGATTGATACGAGGAACAAAATCACGCTGATGCCTCAATAATTTACAATACAGATCTTCTTCAAATTCATTAATCGGCTCACTAGGGTGATAACGATCACGAAGAACTTCCTCGACATTTTCGACTCTAATATCATTATTAGAAAAAGAGATAAGAGAAATTTGCGTAGCAGAAGAGACAAAAAAATAGGTATGAAAGAAGGTGCTAGAAAGTTTCATCAATAGATCTCATTAGTAAGAATAGGTAACGAGATTATTAAGTAACCAAATCGTATTTCCCTTAAAAAAACACCCCTACTTGCCTATCCAATCAGTAAGGATGTTTTTTATATAAGATAGTGACTACCTACTTTAAATGGCGACCTTACTCTAGTCGAGCAAATGCCGCGACTAGCCATTTAATACCTTCACCATTAAAGGCAATTTGTAATCGACAGTGCTCACCACTGCCTTCAATATTGATAATTGTCCCATCACCAAACTTAGGATGTTTCACTCGTTGCCCTAGCGAATAACCGGTGTCATTGCTAATAATTGGGGTACCTAAACGGCTATGATTAACAGGACGTGAAACTGTTGCTCGTAAACGGACTTCTTCGACACACTCTTTAGGTAATTCACCAATAAAACGAGATGGTCGATGACTCACTTCTTTTCCATATAGACGGCGGTTTTCAGCGTAAGTAAGTGTTAACTTTTTCATCGCGCGAGTTACACCAACATAGGCCAAACGACGCTCTTCTTCTAAACGCCCACCTTCATCTAATGACATTTGGCTTGGGAACATCCCTTCTTCAACCCCCACAATGAAGACTTGTGAAAACTCAAGCCCCTTGGCGGAGTGAAGCGTCATTAATTGAACCGCATCTTGATATGCATCAGCCTGGCTTTCACCTGATTCTAATGCGGCATGTGAAAGAAATGCTTGCAGAGGCATTAAATCTTCGTCTTCATCTTGATAACTAAATTGGCGGGTCGCGGTGACCAACTCCTCTAAGTTTTCGATACGGGCTTGGGCTTTTTCGCCCTTTTCTTGCTCATACATCGCTTTTAAACCTGAATCACGAATAATTCGGTCTGTTTGTACATGTAATGGCA
Source organism: Proteus vulgaris (assembly GCA_901472505.1). Classification (NCBI taxonomy): domain Bacteria; kingdom Pseudomonadati; phylum Pseudomonadota; class Gammaproteobacteria; order Enterobacterales; family Morganellaceae; genus Proteus; species Proteus vulgaris. The sequence continues at coordinate 1,950,386 of LR590468.1, read as the reverse complement.
TATCTGCTGTTTCAGAGGCGAGTGTTTCAATCAGTTCTAAGAATCGTTGAATTGCAGCAGTTGCACGTCCTGCCAACATTTTATGTTCGATAACCTGTAATGCGCTTTCCCATAAGGTAATTTGGTTATCTCTCGCGACTTGGCGAACAATATCTAATGTTCTATCACCAATACCCCGTGTTGGTGTATTCACAACACGCTCGAAAGAAGCATCATCATGGCGATTAGCCGTTAATCGCATATAAGAAAGCGCATCTTTAATTTCTTGGCGTTCAAAGAAGCGTTGCCCGCCGTAAATACGGTATGGCATTGCCGCTTGTAATAGTGCCTCTTCCATTATACGAGATTGAGCATTACTACGATAAAGAATGGCACAGTCTGTCAATGCCCCCCCTTCTTCTTGCCAGCGCTTAATTCTGCCGACAACATAACGCGCTTCATCTAAATCATTAAAAGCACAATAAAGCGAGATAGGTTCGCCTTCTGCACCTTCTGTCCACAGATTTTTACCTAATCTGTCACTGTTGTTTGCTATTAGCGCATTGGCAGCTTTTAGGATATTGCTTGTAGAACGATAATTCTGCTCTAATCGGATAGTCTCTGCGCCAGGAAATTCATTTAAGAAGTTTTGAATATTCTCAACTTGCGCCCCACGCCAACCATAAATGGATTGGTCGTCATCGCCTACAATCATCACTTTACCCGTTTGACCTGCCAGCATTCTTATCCATGCATATTGAATACGGTTAGTATCTTGAAATTCATCAACCAAGATATTAGTAAAGCGATTTTGGTAATGTTCTAAAATTTGAGGTTTATTAAGCCAAAGTTCGTGGGCTCGTAATAAAAGCTCCGCAAAGTCCACCAGCCCCGCACGATCACATGCTTCTTGATATGCCTGGTACACTTTTAACCATGTTGTTTCTACAGGATTACCATAGGTTTGAATATGCTGAGGACGTAATCCTTCATCTTTTTTACCGTTGATATACCACATTCCTTGTCGTGCAGGCCATTGTTTATCATCAAGGTTCATCGATTTAACAATGCGACGAATAAGGCGATATTGGATCGTCACTATCAATAATTTGAAAATCTTGTGGTAGGTTTGCATCAAGATAATGTGCGCGTAATAAACGATGAGCCAAGCTATGGAAAGTCCCAATCCACATACCGCCTTGACTGGTACCAATTAAATCTTCAATACGATGACGCATTTCTGCAGCCGCTTTATTGGTAAACGTCACAGCCATAATAGAAAAAGGAGACGCTTGCTCAACAGATAATAACCAAGCGATACGATGTACCAATACGCGTGTTTTACCACTACCTGCGCCAGCAAGCACCAACATATTTATACGAGGTGCGGCCACGGCTTCGCGCTGTTTATCATTAAGGCCTTCTAGCAGATATGAGACGTCCATAATTACCAATCATTTAGTGAGGAAAATACTGTGGATATATACAGAAATAGTCAATAAGCAACAAACTAACAGGATTTCATCCGTGATGCAAAGTAAAGCCTTTTTCAATTGCGTTTATCTCTGCCATTTTGACCTAATATTACGTTAAACCAATTCTATCAGTTTACTTAAATCTGTAATTTCAATATGTGGCATCACGCGAGTTTCACCTTCTTCAAACAAACTACGGTTATCAAGGTTAATCCAGCAAGCTTGTAATCCACTATTAATAGCACCCTCAACATCCGTCACAAGATGATCACCCACATGTAAAATTTGTTTATGAGGTACTTTTAAAAGCGTTGCCGCTTTATCAAACATATCAGAATAAGGCTTAGAGCGACCATCAGGGCCAGCTTTTAAAATATGTGAGAAATACTGCCCTAAACCACAACTTAGCGGGTTTGCATTACCATTTGTAACGGCGATTAAAGGAATTTTTTCTGCTAATTGAGTGAGGACTTGATGTGTATTTTGAGGCACGTTAATACGACTACGCCAATAAGCAAAGTGCGCCATAATTTCATCTGCACCTTGCTTTGCTTTAGCTTCACTGTAGTTGTAATCTAACAACATATTTCTAGCAGCAAGCCAACGCCACTGTGTAATATCGTGAAATATCTCTGGATTATTTTCTATAAGTGGCTTTTTATAGGCATTCACATCTTCTTTTGTGAAATGATTAAAACGCAGATCATATTGACGAATAAAAGCCAGTGTCTCTTTTTCCGTTCTGTCCATCACGGGCACATTGTCATACAGCGTGTCATCTAAATCAAAAGTCATCGCTGCAATTGGCGTCAGAGTTCTGTAAAAGCGCATTATGATTTTTCTCTCTTAGCTCTCGGATGAGCAGCATCATAGACTTTCGCTAAATGCTGAAAATCTAAGTGGGTATAGACTTGGGTAGTCGATAAATTAGCGTGCCCTAATAACTCTTGTACGGCACGTAAATCACCACTGGATTCCAGTAAATGCGTAGCAAACGAGTGGCGTAATTTATGAGGATTCACATGGCTATTTAGTCCTTGCTTTACCCCCCCAAAGTTCAAAACGTTTTTGTACACTGCGCACGGATAAACGCTTACCACTTTGAGTTGAGATAAAAACAGCCTTATCTTCTGGTGCATAAAGTTCTCGCATCGGAAACCAATTTTGTAGCCATTCTATCGCTTTTCTTCCTAGAGGAACTTTACGCTCTTTACTTCCTTTACCTAATACACGAACTTCACCTTCATTCAGATCAATATCGTTAATATTGAGATTGGTCAGCTCAGATAAACGCAAACCCGCACCATACATAACCTCTAGCATGGTTCTATCTCTGACAGAAAGGGGATCGTTTAAATCGATATTCATTAATTGGTTTACTTCATCTACATCCATATTTTTAGGAAGATGACGACCTGATTTAGGTGTGCGAATACCTTTCGCTGAATTAACATCCAGCATACCTTGTGCTACTTGCCAATCAAGAAAGCTACGTAACGCAGAAAAGCGCAAAGCCAAGCTGGGCGGCTGTAACCCGCTTCGATGACTTTTTGCCAATAACATACGTACATGTTGGCTTTCAAGTGATCGCCATTGCGTTATTTTTATCTCGACCATCATTCGCACTAAGACCATCAATTGGCGATGGTAATTTTCTACCGTTACAGGACTTAATCTGCGTTCAACTTGAATGTAACGCAGAAATTGCTCGATAACCGTGGTGAGTGTTTCTGGAAGATCACTTGGTTGGCTCATTGTCTTGCCACCCAACGTGTTAATAATTCCGGTAAGATATGGGCTAATTTATCCAACATGACGGTTCCCATTCCTTCCTGAAAATGTTGATTATCTCGGCTATTAAAAATAATCACCCCTAAATCACCGTAATGGCCTAATAATGAGAGTGCAACAGAGCCTGAATGTCGTACATTAGGCATCAACAACATGATCTCTTGCCCATTTAGCGTGCCTAAGTAGTGATTATCATCACCCATACGCTGAATACGGAAATGTTCAAAGGTTTGACGAGAAAGTGCAAGTGCTTGGGCGTCTAAAGGCGGTTGTAATTGCCAGCGATCAGTAAATAGACGTAATTGAACAGAATACAACCCCAACCCTTTAGCCCAGAGGTTTAAACGCTCTAGCATTTCATTGAGGGAATCACTACGGGATAATTCAGTAATTAATAATAACAGCTGACTAAACAGCGATTCATTTTCTGAAGCTTGCTCTATCAGTAAACGCATATCTTCTTCAAGATAGTGAATACGATTACGTTGGCGTGACATTATCCACTCAACTAATGAGACTGTTCCTCTTATGGGATGAGGAACTTTCATTTGCTCAATGTAGCTTGCATTACGGATAAAAAAACCAGGATGCTCTGTGAGGTAACGAACCACTTGTTGATCATTAAGTTCGTTTGTTTCAGGAGAACAGAACTGCTCATTTTTATCCGTCATACAGATAGCCTCTCAAAAAATAAAATTATAGCTGGATGATCCCATCATAAATATGTGTCGCAGGCCCTGTCATATAAAGAGGGTTACCCGCTCCTTTCCATTCGATAAATAGCGATCCTCCTGGTAACGTGACTTTCACTCGTTTATCTAATAAACCTTGAGCAATACCGATCGCAACAGCGGCACAAGCCCCGCTACCACAGGCATTTGTTTCACCTGCTCCACGCTCAAACACACGCAAATGAAGGTTATTTCTATCTACGATTTGCATAAAACCAATATTAGCACGTTCAGGGAAACGTTCATGTTGCTCTAACACGGGTCCTAATAATTCAACTTCGGCTGTTTGAATGTCTTCAACTTGAATAACACAATGAGGATTTCCCATTGAAACTACACCGCATAAAACAGTCCGTTCCATTGTCCTGATAATATAGGTCTTTTCCATTTTTTGTGCACGGAAAGGGATTTTTTGAGGATCAAATTCAGGTTCGCCCATGTTGACACACACATCGTCATTATCCATAACATGTAAGGTCATTCTGCCGGACTGCGTACTGACTTTTATCTCTCTTTTATTTGTAAGTCCTTTTAGTCTCACAAATCGAGCAAAACAACGCGCACCATTCCCACATTGTGCAACTTCACTTCCATCCGCATTAAAAATGCGATAATGAAAATCAAGTTCAGGATCATAAGGTGCTTCAACCACCAATAATTGATCAAATCCAACACCAGTGTGGCGATTCGCTAATCGACATATTAATTCTGGTGAAAAATAAACATTTTGGGTCACAGCATCGACCACCATAAAGTCGTTGCCAAGACCATGCATTTTTGAAAATTGCATTTTGCCCCTGCCTGAAACGAAATTACCGTTTCTAAGATTGACTAATTGGTCTGAGTTGAGGCGCCCTCAACTTGCTGGGTTGGCTGGGATGACTGGGTCATTTTTGCCTGAGTATCTTCAGGAGGGAAATAAAGAGGGCCTTTCAAGCCACAACCCGAAAGAGAAATCAGTGTTATTATAGCAAGAGTGCAACGTAAATACGTTTTCATTCGAAATCTGCCTATCAATTATTTGGTTAATATCCTCTATAATCGCAGTTAGATCTCGAAAAGCAAATAGGAAATGAAGATGAACGACAGTGAATTTCACCAATTAGCTGATGAACTCTTGTCAGAAATTGAACAATCTATTGATAATTATGAAGGTGATGCAGATATTGATTGTGAAATCAATGGTGGTGTAATGACCTTAACCTTTGAAAATAATAGCAAAATTATTATTAATCGTCAGGAAGCGTTTCATCAAATTTGGTTAGCGACACGCTCTGGTGGTTATCACTTTGATTGGAAAGATGATCAATGGATTTGTGATAGAAGTAGCGGTGAATTTTTAACCATGCTGGCACAAGCAATAACAGAACAAAGTGGTGATGCGTTTTCTTTTTGAGAAAAACGATTAATCATCATAATGGGAGCTTTTTATGGCTCCCATTTGGGGTTTATTGGCTTGTACTTAATTAAGAATGTTGTACAGCTTTATAATCTGTAAATCCATGCGCAACTAAACTCATCTCAGGTTGTACTTCTTTATTACCCAGATCGGTCAGTTTACCAAAAGATCCTCCTGCAAAAGGCAACACTTGTGTTGATCCTTCTACTTTCACAATTTGATAAAACTGTGGCAAGTTAAAATTAATAAAGCTTGAACCATATGTGAATCGATCATGAGATGAAGAGTAAAAACGGCTAACATCTTTCACTAACTCTTCTTTACTTCCTTCACAATGGGAATAAATTTCGACGCGATTTGCTTCATCTAATATATAGATATTAAAGACATTATTATCTTCTGTTGTTTCAAAGAAAAATTGGATAATCCCTTCACACGCAAAGCCATCAATGACTGCAGGTAAATAACGAGCATCTTTGTCCAGCTTAACAGGCAATCCATGAAGCTTGTTATAAGAAATTGCACCATAAAACTCGATGGCATTTTCTAATTTTTGTACCGACACATTGAGACGTTCAAAAAACAATCCCCACGTTTGCCCCGCAATACGTAACGCTTTAAACCGACCCGGTTCTAAACGATTCGTTGATAAACGCAGTTCAATACATTCCGATACTAGCTGTTGCACACGAGTACGAATTAAACCTCGTAGATGTTGACTATAGCAGAACACTTCAACTGAAGCGGGAGGAGCTGCATCTTGGTGCATTTTACCTAAAATCGTTTTTAACGATTCCAACATAGATTGTGTCCCGCTGAAATGAAGAGTTCTGACTTCATTCCATGAATTACGGTATAACAAATCAATACTACCAATAAGACACTGCTCTTCTTCACCAAAACTAAAAACATCAAGTTTTCTAAAATCAAAGTGAACCACTTGATCAGAAAAACGCTCGGTTGGATCTGTTTCCAAATTGACAATAATGGCTAGATGCCTGATTTCGCAAGGGCTATACAATGCTTTTGGCGTTGGTGCAGGTAAACGAATTGGGAAATGGCTTGACATATCCCTGACTAATTCATTCAGTTTAATTTCATCACAAGAGGATCCCCCTTGATGAATATAAACACGAGAATCTTTCGTTAACAGTCCATTAAAGTAAGACCACGCGACTAATTTATTTAAATAGCGGTTATATTCTAATGGTTGATGTCCAACGATATTTTCAAAATCAGGCGCACGATTATATAAATACCATCCACTACGATTCGCTCGGCCTTGTGGCACATAGATAAAGGTTAAATGTGATTCTGATAAATCAGGTGATATTTGCGGGTTAACCAGGGTGACTTTACCAGGCAATGCTTCAAATGCTGCGTAAAGTTTGCGTGTTAATACACCAATATCCTGTGGACTTGCACTGACACTTAAGTTATTACGACGCGCAAAGCGAATAAGATTGCGATAGCTTTGCATCATTGTATCTAACAGTTCGTTATGCGCATCACGCACCCGCTCGATTTTCCAACTATCACGGGTATCGAGTATCGTTAAACGTTCGTTATCCCATTGCCACTGAGTCACTAATTGCGATAAGACTTGTCGTCTCCAACCTTCGGATTCATTTTGTGTTTTTTCGTTAGATAATTTTTCACACACTTTTAGGTAGAAACAGCGACGAATAAGATCAAGACGAGTTAAATCATTGATAGATAATAAATAGCGAGTAACACGCTCAAGCATCATACAATAAGCATCTAAACCATAATTGACAATTTCGCCACGGTGAAGGTGTTGCTTCATCTCTAATGCTAGCAGTTTTCCATTAGGATAATCCGCTGAATAAGCTTCTAATAAAATACTTTTTAATACTGCTTTATAAGGTGAATCGACACTTTTATAAAGTTGCCATAAACTCGCACCGAAATACTCTTCGGCTGAAAGTTCACCTAATCCCCCTAAATCTAACCACTCATTAGGTGTTAATACACCTTGGGCATAAAGGGAGTTAACGTACTCATCATAATGATGTTCTTCTTCTACTGGCACCATCGTCCATAGCAAGCGTTTACCTGCAAGGCGTACCGCGGTACGGTAAAATTCATCAAGTAAAAGAATATGTTGAGTAGAACCACAATCTTCTCCACCTAAGCTACCGCTTGCATGGTGGCGAAATCTATTTTCATCGATTAAAAAAAATGTAACATCAATACCTAGCTCACCAGCCCACAGTTCAATCAGTTGGCATTTGCGTTGTAAAAGCGCACGCTCACCCTGATCCAGCCATGATTGATGGCAGACCCAAATATCAATATCGGAGCAGTGACTTTGCCCAATAGAAGAAGTACTCCCCATCGAGTAGATGCCCGTAATTGGCAACTCTCCGCTGGCATACCCTTCCATTGGCTCATCACATAATGCGTTAACCAGCTTATTGGCCCATTGACGTTGCATGTCATCAGGTTCAAAGAAACATGTACCGTGAGGAACATTTCCTTGTAGGTAGCCGGGTAACTCAGGATGGTGGTAATGCAATAAAACAGGAATTAAACCATAAACCTGTTTAAAAACATCACACATCGATGCAAATGCTCGTTCCAGTCTGAGTTGATTAATCGCATCCAGCCGTTGCTTCAGTGTTTCAATATAAAGATACAAGAGTTTCGCCTGAACAATACTAAGAAGATAGTAGAATCTGAGTTTATAAGTGACCGAGCTTGAGTTATTCCATTATTAATAGATAAAACTTTACTAACAAAATCTCGGAAACGTGATCAATTTAACACCTTGAGCGCAAGGCGTAAAGAGGAACTCAAAATATAGCACCAAGATCTAAAAATGATATTTAAGAGCTTAATCGTGTAAAGCTTTACGATTAATATCTTTATAATCATATAGATGAATCATTTTATTTGTACAAAAAATGACAAGAAAAATATTCCAATCCATCATTTAGCCTACAAAAACCCCTGCTTACTCGATGATGAAACACAAAATAAATTCTAACAAAGCTTAAAAAATAGATAAAAAAGGAAAATAAAGATAACTTATTGATAAGTTTTATTTTTTCTATCTTTTTTTGTTTTTTTACTTTTATATTTAAAATAATAAAAATTTTTTATTATTAATAAAAATGATATTTAAATAATTAATCAATATTCATTAATTAATTATTTAATTTAAAACTCAATTTGTTTTTTTATTTTTATTATTCATCTTTCTTTTATTTAATAATATTTTTGTTAAAATTTATCGTGTTTTTATATATCGGGAGATAATTGCTAAAAAAGATTATTTAAAATAATAGTTGTTTTATCAATATGTTCAGATTAGGCATTATGCTTATCTTACTTGCTGACAAAAAAATGTTAACAATCGTATGTTAATGTTTTATATTTGTAAATAACCACACTCTTTATATAGATATAAAAAGAATAAATCTTAGAAAATAAATAAAGCCATTACAATGGATCTCTATTTTGCTTATTTTTTATTTCCTTTTTCTTTTTTTCTTTTTCGATTAATACCTAATTTCTTTCATTGTTATCACCACTCAAAGTGCCTTAACTGGAAAATTGAGCTTTAAAGTGTTAAAACAATGCCTTATTTCTAAACAAAAATATCGCTAATCGCTCGGAAGAGATAATACTATTATGTCAAAAAGTACCATCCGTATTGCTACCCGCCAAAGCCCTCTTGCTATGTGGCAGGCGCTTTATGTGAAAGAACAACTACAACTTGCTCATCCAGGTTTAGTCGTCGAATTAATACCGATGGTCACTAAAGGTGACATCATTTTAGATACACCTTTGGCTAAAGTGGGTGGTAAAGGACTCTTTGTCAAAGAGTTAGAACTTGCGCTACTTGAATCTCGTGCAGATATTGCCGTTCACTCCATGAAAGATGTTCCCATTGATTTTCCTGAAGGTCTAGGGTTAGTAACAATTTGTGAACGCGAAGATCCTCGAGATGCCTTTGTCTCTAATCATTATGATTCGTTAGAGCAACTTCCAGCAGGTAGCATTGTAGGTACATCGAGCTTACGTCGCCAATGTCAGTTAAAAGCACAACGTCCTGATCTGATTATTCGCGATTTACGAGGTAACGTAGGTACTCGCTTAGGGAAATTAGATAACGGCGATTACGATGCCATTATTCTTGCTGTTGCTGGTTTAAAGCGTCTTGGTCTTAATGAACGTATCCGCACACCGTTATCCGCAGAGCAGTCATTACCTGCCGTTGGACAAGGTGCAGTGGGAATTGAATGTCGTTTAAATGATAATGGAACTCGCCAATTATTAGAAGCCCTCAACCATTCTCGTACCGCCATTTGTGTTAAAGCGGAGCGAGCAATGAATACGCGCCTTGAAGGTGGTTGCCAAGTGCCGATTGGAAGCTATGCAATTTGGCAAGATGACAAAATTTGGCTACGGGCATTAGTCGGTTCACCCGATGGCGAAACTGTTTTACGTGGTGAGCGTTTAGTTTCCCCACAAGAAGCTGAAACTGCGGGTATTTCACTGGCTGAAGAGCTTTTAGATAAAGGTGCCAGAGCCATTTTAACAGCAGTGTATCAAGGCAACGCACCCGCATGAGTATTTTAATCACACGCCCTGATCCCGCAGGAAAAGCATTAACCCAGCGTTTAATTGATGCTGGAAAAATAGCGTTTCAGGCCCCCTTAATAGAGATTATTGCGGGTCGAGAACTCTCTTTATTAGATGCTAAACTAAAAAGCTTAAGGGCGGGTGATTGTGTCTTTTTACTTTCTAAAAATGCGGTGTCGTACGCAAACTGGCAACTAAATCAATTACAACAATCATGGCCAGATACGCTATCCTATTATGGGATAGGTAAAAGCACAGCGAAAGATTTCCAACATTTAAGTAGTTTTCCTATTTGCTATCCTGAGCAAGGAGAAACCAGTGAAGATCTTCTTGAGCTTCCTGCTCTTCATCAGGTGAAAAACAAGCGAATATTACTACTTAGAGGTAATGGTGGTCGTGACTTACTCGCAACAACATTGCGTCAACGAGGGGCAATCGTTGATACATGCGAATGTTACCAACGCCTATTTATTCATTATCCTCCTGAGGCTTTTGCGCTTCAGTGGGAAAAAGCACAGGTTGATACTCTTGTTGTCACTAGTGGTGAAATGTTACAACAGCTCTTTGATCTGGTGGCTGAACCTAAGAAAGCATGGCTATTAAACTGCCATTTACTTGTGGTGAGTGAACGATTAGCAACAATAGCAAAAACATTAGGGTGGGAAACCGTCACCGTTGCTGAAAGTGCCAATAATGATGCTTTATTTCGTGCATTAATATAGAACCTAAATGAGACACCGATATGACGGAACAGAAAAATACGAATGACAATAACTTGCCAAAAGAGGCAGCTAAAGCTGATGAGACTGTCCGCTATCAGGAAGTCAAACCTGTTAATAATAAGCGCTCAGGTCTAATTGGAAGTGCTGTTGCTATCCTGGTTATTTTAGCGATAGGTGGTGGTCTTTACTATTACACCAATCAGCAAGCCTCAAAACTAAGTTTAGAAAATCAATCACTAAAATCAGAACTTGCTCAATTACAGCAGTTACAGAATACCTATCAACAACGTTTTGATAATATTGATAGCTTGTTTAACTCACAAAAACAAACTATTGAAAAATTACAAAACGAGCGCCAAGCCACAGAGAATCAAATTCAAGATCTGCAAACTCGATTTGCTGCGATTTCCAGTGCTGATGTCAAAAGTTGGCTATTGGCACAAGCCGATTTTATGGTGAAAATGGCGGGTCGTAAATTATGGAATGACCAAGATGTGGTGACAGCCGTTAGTTTACTGAAAGGCGCTGATAGTAGCTTGGCAGAAATGAATGATCCAAGCTTGCTTGAAATTCGCCGTGCTATTAATGAAGATATCAGTCATCTAGCCGCACTAACCAAAATTGATAACGACGGTACTATTTTACAAATAAATCAATTAGCTAATCAGGTTGATAATCTGCGCTTAGCAGATCTCGAGCGTAATGGCTCACCAATGGATAAAGATGACGAAACCATTTCTGGTTCGCTGTCAGATTGGAAGCAAAACCTCAGTAAAAGCTGGAAGAGCTTTATGGACGACTTTATTACTATTCGTCGTCGAGATACTGAAGCCGTACCTTTATTAGCACCAAACCAAGATATTTATTTACGTGAGAATATTCGTTCACGTTTATTAATTGCTTCCCAAGCTGTTCCTCGCCATCAAACTGAGATTTATCAGCAATCACTTGAAGCAGTATCCACTTGGGTTCGTGCTTATTTCGATACCTCGGATCCTAGTACAACGGCATTTTTAGATACGGTCTCTGAATTAGAGAAACAACCTATTACACTGACAATGCCTGCTGAATTAAAAAGCCCGATACTGTTAGAAAAACGTGTCGAAAAACAGATCCGTAATTTACTGGCGCAAAATGAGTATACTCAACCGCAAGCTGTTGAAGCTCAAGATGCACAAGCAGTAGTAGAAGCTGAACAGAGTACATCAGAAAGTGCACAAGATGCAGCAGCTGATGCACCAGTAACACAACAAGGAGAATAAGCTTATGTTAAAAATACTGCTCCTTTTTGTGGTGCTTATTGCGGGCATCATCTTTGGCCCAATATTGGCAGGGCATCAAGGCTACGTGCTTATACAAACAGATAATTGGGATATTGAAACCAGTGTTACCAGCCTCGTCATTATGTTTATTTTACTGCAATTGGCGCTGTTGCTAATTGGTTGGAGTTATCGCCGTTTTATTGGCACAGGCTCAAAAGCCTACAGCTGGTTTTCTTTCCGTAAACGTAATCGTGCTCGTAAACAAACCAGTATGGCGTTAATGAAATTAGCAGAAGGCGACTTTAAAGAAGTTGAAAAACTGATGAGTCGCAACGCAGACTATGCGGAACAACCCGTTGTAAACTACCTATTAGCAGCAGAAGCAGCACAACAGCGTGGTGATGAATTCCGAGTTCAGCAACACCTTGAACGAGCAGCTGAACTTGCCGATACCAATCAGCTTCCAGTTGATATTACACGAGTGCGTATTTTATTAGCGCAAAATGAAAATCATGCGGCGCGTACTGGGGTTGATGAATTATTAAATCAAGCACCTCGCCATCCTGAGGTTTTACGTTTAGCTGAAACGGCTTATACCCGAACCGCTGCTTGGCAAGCATTACTTGATATCATTCCATCAATGCAAAAAATTGCGTTGCATACGGATGATGAATTAGAACAATTACGCCAAAAAGCCTACATTGGCATTATGGGACAAAAAATGTCCGAAAGTGGCTGTGATGGGCTAAAAAATTGGTGGAAAGCACAACCACGTAAAGTACATCATGATAATGCATTACGTGTTGTTTTGGCTGAACATCTTATTGAGTGTAACGATCCTATTACGGCTCAAACGATCATATTAGAAGGGATCAAACGTCAATATGATGAGCGTTTGATCTTGCTGTTGCCACGCTTAAAAAATACAGACGCTAACGTGATTTTAAAAGTGCTTAATACATTGATTAAACAACATGGACCAACACCATTACTCAATAGCACATTAGGTCAAATTGCCATGCAACAAGGGCAATGGGCACAAGCAGAAACGGCATTTCGTAATGCGCTAAAACAACGTCCTGATGTTCATGACTTTGCCTGGCTTGCTGATGTCTTAGATAAACAGAAAAAATCTGAGGAGTCGGCCAAAGTACGTAAAGATGCTTTGTTAATGACACTGAAAAAAGATTCTGTCATTTTTGAAGAGCCGAAAAAAAGCCAATAAACTCACAATAGATATCATTTGATCCACAATGTTAAAAACCCTCTTTATGTGAGGGTTTTTTATTTAATTTAAAAGTCATGTTGAAATAACAACACAAGTTCTACACATAAAGTTAAAAACAGATACACCCAAGCGATATGATAAAAACGACAGGGTATTCCTTTCATGTTTTCTTGAACAAACGATAAGTAATATTTTCTTGCTTGGTAAAATACCACAATATAAATCAGTGCGATCCCCTGGCAAAGAAAAGCCACATATTTAGCCCATGATTTTCCACCAATAATCAGCATGATCAAGGGGAGCAAAAAAAACAATAATGGGCCAAACTTTTCAATAAGAAAGAGCCTCTCCTGTGCAAGGTACGCTTTTTGTTTATTTATCATGATACGGCTATCTCCTATCTACCCTCGCACTGGATGATAACGTGATAACGCGATGAACACAAAACGGATAGGCTATATATAGCGTGTAAAAAAGCACATAAAAAAACGCCTGTATAAAACTATACAGGCGTATAAATATACAATCAGGTCTACAGACGGATGGTGCCTCACTCAACGTTTCGTCCTGTTGATGATGAATGATGTTCATCGTTAACCTGGACGTAGGCACCGAATAATCGGCTCTGCATCATTCCTAGGTTTATGAAGCCAATGCTATCATAAGGAGTGGAATGAGCATCTACGATATAAATAATGCATTTAGCGTGCCAATTTTTATTTTCTGATAACAAGAATTACCTGCTACAAAAATATAAGATAACTCATTGAATTTTCGTTTCCCTTTTCTGTTTCACTCTTTTTTTATGATAAAAAGTACATTGTCTGTACTTTCATACAGCGATTGCTAAATAGAAAAGAAAATATAAAGCCAAACGTACGTCTCTTTTTCACGACAAGAAAAACACACAACATATTTAAGACCAATAAATCAAGATGTTAAATGTCACCTATTGGCGACATTAAAAATACCAAGTGTTGGCATTTACCGACACAAAAAATAAAATTCTTATATTTCATATAATTAAAATATATTTTTTATTAATTTACCTATTCTTTTTATGAAGATAAAAATAAGGTAATAAATTAAATTATTAATAAACCTTAAGTGATAAGACCAGATATCACTTATAAAAAGTGACGTTCTTGTTTACGCTCAATTAAGAATAAGCACTAGAAAAGATAGCCGAAGCTAGAATTGGATATGGATATAGAAAAATAAATATACTTAGTTTAAATATAAGATTATAAATCGCAGATACGAAAAAGCCCCGATAAAATCGGGCTTTCTCTTATTGGTCGGCGAGAGAGGATTCGAACCTCCGACCCACTGGTCCCAAACCAGTTGCGCTACCAGGCTGCGCTACTCGCCGTCTGAATGACTGCTCTTATCTTGTTTATTGGTGCGAAGGGGGGGACTTGAACCCCCACGTCCGTTAAGACACTAACACCTGAAGCTAGCGCGTCTACCAATTCCGCCACCCTCGCATAAACAATAACTAAGATAAGATGGGGTGGCTAATGGGACTCGAACCCACGACAACTGGAATCACAATCCAGGGCTCTACCAACTGAGCTATAGCCACCATAACAGCTATCTTATTACTTCTTACAACAACGCTCTTCACCGTAACTCTTAGCACGCTTTAATGGCGCGCCCGACAGGATTCGAACCTGAGACCTCTGCCTCCGGAGGGCAGCGCTCTATCCAGCTGAGCTACGGGCGCTTCACGCCGTTGCGGGAGAGGATAGTACGGATTTACACACTGTCTGTCTAGTGCTTTTTGAAAAAAAAAGTTTGTTTGACGATACTTTGTGCATTTCGTCGATAAATGGAGCGTTTTTACGCACTAAACGTCCCGCTAGTATAATAATTAAACAATAAAGATGCTAGGTGAAAGCGTGAATAAATTCTTGATTCAGCCACGCCTAGCAAAAAAGATGTTATTCTTATTACAATTTATTGGAATAGTAATACCCAACAAACTTTAACAGCTTAAATTGACGCTTAATTCGGCTTGGTTGTGATAACAGGCGGTATAACCACTCTAAACCAAGATTCTGCCATGCTTTAGGAGCTCTCTTAACATGACCTGTAAATACGTCATAAGTCCCCCCCCACGCCCATATATAATGCATCAGGGTAAATCTCACGACATGCACGGATAAATAGCTCTTGCTTAGGTGAACCCATAGCAATAGTCACTATCTTCGCACCAGAGGCCTTTATACGCTCAAATAACCCCTCTCTATCTTGGGGAGTGAAGTAACCATTTTGACTCCCCACAATATTCACATTCCATTGTGCTTTTAGCTTATCTTCTGTTTGAGCAAGAACTTCTGGTTTGCCACCCACAAGAAAGACGGGGGTTTTTTCTTTACCCGCTCTTTCCATCAGGGCTTCCCATAGATCAGCACCGGCAATACGAGAAACATGTGCATCTGGATATTTACGGCGAATACCGCGCACAACACTGATCCCATCCGCATAAAGATAATCGGCTTCGTTAAGCAACTCATTCAAGGCCGTATCGGTTTCTGCGGTAAGGATTTTTTCTGCATTTATGGCAATCAGAGATCCACTTTTTATTTGTGTTCCTTCATAAAGATAATCCAGAAAATGAGCCATATCGCGAAATCCCCAGATATTATGTCCACGGATTGAATACTTCGGAATTGAATTGGATCCCATTACTTTTCCTTTTTCTCTAAACGAGGTTCACTTTGTATTTGACGAGTCACGTAATTACGCACTAATCCCGCACTTTCAAATAACCAATAAAGCAGTTTTGCAACAACCAAACATAAGCCAAAAACCAAACAGAAAAACACAACACGAGAGACAAAGGAATCAACCCCTTCTCGTGCTAAAACAATCATATTAAAAATTGCCCCAAAGCAGAATGCTTGTAAAATAGCGGATTTATAACGATTGCTTTCATTCAACCCTTGCTGATACAACCAATCAAACCACTTAATAATTAATCCCACCACAATTGCACCTAATGGGATAAATACAACCCCTCCCATCACCACCAAAGAACCAATTAAGGTTGGTGAAATTGCAAGACCTGCATGGTAATTAAGGACTTCCCATGTAAAGTAGTTTGCAGAATTGAGTACAACATCCGGACGCTCAGGCCAAACCCACGAAGGAATAAAAACATAAAAATCACGAATAATTGGAGCAAGCCCTTGAAACTCAATCTTGTCATAATTATCAATTAATAACGCTAAGTTTTCCCAAGGGGAGAACGTATCACGGGTTAGGTATAAGAAAGTATAGAAAGCCTCAGCGCCACTGACATCAAGTCCATAGCGTTTTAATGCCAACCAGAACATGCCGACAATACTCATCACCCTGCAGTAACCAGCATCCACAACGTTATCCAACCACGAACAATGCCGATAAATAGAAACAGAGCAAAAGCGATAATGATATTCGCGCGAGTTCCACCCACAATGATATAAGTTAAAACTCCGAAACCGACCGTTGCACACAAGAAGAAAATCCAACGCTGTTGTGTCGGTTTTAAAAAATAAACCACCAGCATGGCGGGAATAAAGAAATAGAAAAAGCGCTTAAGCGCCACTCCTGATACTTGGCTCGAAAAAATTTGGCTATATGTTTTCAGCTTAAAGAGTAAAAAACCATTTTGTAGGAAAAAAATCCCCACTGTCACAAATGCAATTAATGCCAATAAGATCCAAGTAAGATTGGTTTCTACCCCTATTCATCGTAAATAACGACCTAGAAGGGCCACTAACGGGCTTTCTCAACCTAACCTTATAAGTCACATAATAAATCGCATAGAAGCAGGTAGAGGCTAATAATGCGTATAATAATGAATCAACAGAAACAACCGCGACATCAAATTGGAACACCAACATACAGGTCAATGGAAAACCAAAATAGAATGTCAGCAAATAGAGCATTGAGAAAAAAACATTAAAATTAAAGCGAACTCGACGAAACTCTTGATAAGTCAGTAATAAAATAAAACTTAAGGAGATAAAATAAACGAGTGTTAAGCCACCCAGTTCCGCCAATGTCATTGGGGTTCTCCTGTACTTATCTCAATCAACTGCTTCCAACCTTCAGTAAAATTAGGTGCAAAGAAGGCAATATTTTTACGATCAAGCATCAATAATTGACGTTTAGCCTCTTCAATCAGCGCAATATCTAATTTATCACCCGAGAAAAAAACAGGAACATTCTGTTCAGTTAAATCCTGCCAAAATGGGTTTTGACGGCTGATAACAAAAGGAATAGCAAATTGGATAAGCAGGCAAAGTGTGCCAATACCTTGTTGACGATGAAAAATAAAATAGCCTAAATCACATGTTTTTAATAAGGCCAAATAATCATCAAATGCCAGTTTATCACGTAAAATTTCAACCTGATTATCAGGAAGTAACTGATTAACAGCGTGAGAAACTTCGTCAATATAGTTGTGATTATTCTCAGGATATCCCATTGGGATAATCACTTTTGCACGTGATCCATATTGTTCTGCTATTGATTGTAATGCTTCAATATGGCGATTTGATCTGTCTCCTGAATTTCCCACAATAATGGTGATTTGTTGTGCATCAATAGGTGACTTTTCTGCCACCGTCAGTGCAGGATCCATTCTTGTTGGAAAATAAAGCAAACTTGCTGGAATATTAACGTTAAACTGCGCGAAATAGTTAAGATCACCTCGTGTGCCAAATACTCGCCCTACCCGTTTTTGTGCCAACTTGCGAAGAAGATAAAATAGTCTAAATTTGAGTTGCTTAGCATCCTGATACAGATCAGCCCCCCAAATGTGCCACCAAAACTGATGACGCTTAATTTTACCTGTCAGTAATGCCAGCCAAATAGGCGCATTAAATTGGCCTAAAAAAAGGAATCGTTGGTGAATATCGGCTTTTGCCAATGTAATCACTCTCTGCGCAACCTGCTTTTTATCTGCTAAACACTCGATGTCTAAAGCAGAGTAGCTTTCTTGCAGTGAAGTATCTTTACTGGCAACGATAAAACGAGGTTTATACGTTAATCTCGCCTCAGTGACGAGATGGTCGTTAAAAAACCGTAACATTGTGTTGTTATGATGCACAATGTCTGAACCTAGTACGTAAATCAAAGTTGTCATTTGCGCCTGCAATAAATAACGAAAACAGAACTACAGAGAAGGAAGTAAATAATATAGGTTGCCATATAGGCTTGAGCAGCACCCAATGCGCCATATTCAGGAATAAGCCAACGGGAAAATAGTGTTAATAAAGCAAACTGGCTGACTTCGGTGAGAATATAAAAACGCAACGCCGCTTTTGCAATGACCAAATAGCCAAAGACATAAGCGCCTACTTTTAAAACATCACCGACAAGTTGCCATGCAAATAAATCACGCATAGCGACAAATTTATCTGAAAACAGTAACCAAATCGCAAAATCACGCAATAACCACACCATAAAACTGGCAACGGCAACCGCAGGAAGTACAAACTTCAGTGATTTCACGATCTCTTTGGTAATGTCACTCTTTTGCGTTAATCGAGAAAGTGTTGGCAACAAATAAACAGAAAAAGAGGCTGTAATAAACTGTAAGTAAGCATCTGAAATGCTAGTTACACCTTGCCAAATACCAACATCATCCCAGCTATAGTGCTCAGCAAGTAAATTACGCATCATGATATAAGCGACTGGCAACGTAATCGATGTCAGTATCGCCATAATCGTAAATTTACCAAGATGGCTTGCTATTACCTTATCCCAACGAGGTTTAAGCTCACTTAACGCAAATCGTTTACGTTTTAATACTATTACTGTAGCAGGAAATAAGATCAGCGCAGGGACTAATGCTAGCCCAATCAACGCACCGTGATAGCCCGCAAATAAATAGCATAAATAATAAGCAACAACACCAATGATACTACCGGTAATAATTGATAATGCATTACCAGCCGCATCACGATACCCCTTTAATATCGCCAGGAAATAATTGCTATACGCTATTCCCATTTGAATAAAGGCGACGGCTCTTACAATATCTTGATATTGCTGATAATTATCACCAAATAGCACTTGGCTTATCGGTGCTGATAAAATAAGAAAGACAATAGCTAACAGTGTGGAAAACAGCAGGATCATAGATGATGATGTGCCCAACACATTTTTGCGTTGGCTGTCATCATCTTGATATTGTGCGATTAACTTCGTTACACCATTAAAAATCCCCGCACCAGATAATACGCCGAGTACGGTAATTAATTGGCGAAAATTACCCGCTAATCCCACGCCAGAAGGACCAAAGGAGACAGCGAGTAACTTAACGACAAGCAGACCAGCCCCGATTTTTATCAGGGTTGATCCTGCTGTCCAAATTGATGCTTTAGCTAATGACATAATTAAGCAAAGAAATCGCGAATATGGCTAATAACGGTTTGCTGTTCTTCTTCTGTCATATTGTAGAACATTGGTAAACGCACTAAACGCTCACTTTCTTGTGTAGTGAAAATGTCTTCGCCATCAAAACGACCAAATTTCATACCTGCTGGGCTGGTATGCAATGAGACATAGTGGAAGACAGTTAAAACTCCATGCGCTTTCATATAGTCATTAAACGCCGTACGTTGCTCGATATTGTTCAGTTTGATATAGAACATATGCGCATTGTGTTCTAATCCTTCAGGAACGATTGGAAGCGCTAATAAGCCTTTCTCTGCTAATGGCGTCAATGCATCATAGTAAATCTGCCAAAATGCTAAGCGGCGTTCATTAATCTTTTCAGCTTCTTCAAGCTGTGCCCATAAATAAGCAGCTTGTAAATCTGACATTAAGTAACTAGATCCAATATCACGCCAAGTGTATTTATCTACCTGACCACGGAAAAACTGACTACGATTAGTGCCTTTTTCACGGATAACTTCTGCACGATTGATTAAATCAGGATCGTTAATGAGCGTTGCACCACCTTCACCACCCGATGAATAGTTTTTGGTTTCATGGAAGCTATAGCAACCAATATGACCGATAGTGCCTAATGCCTTACCTTTATAAGTTGACATAACACCTTGTGCAGCATCCTCAATCACAAATAGATGATGCCTTTTTGCAATCGCCATTATCGTGTCCATTTCACACGCAACACCTGCATAATGAACAGGCACGATAGCACGGGTTTTATCTGTAATTGCTGCTTCTATTTTTGTTTCATCGATATTCATAGTATCTGGACGAATATCAACAAAAACAATGGTTGCTCCACGTAATACAAACGCATTAGAGGTCGAAACAAAGGTAAAACTCGGCATAATGACTTCATCGCCTGGTTTGATATCTAATAAGATAGCTGCCATTTCAAGCGATGCTGTACAAGATGGCGTTAACAGCGTTTTATGACAATGAAATTGTTCTTCTAACCACTTTTCACATTTTTTTGTGAAATTGCCATCACCACAAAGCTTGCCACTTTCCATAGCCTGTTTCATGTATTCTAATTCGGTGCCGACAACGGGTGGTTTATTAAACGGAATCATATTATCCCCTGTATAACCAATAAGTGGTGCTCTCTATTAAGCCTCCACTATGTGTGTATAAACGCGAAGCAGCAATATTGCTGATTTGTGTTGCAACATATAGGGTTGAAATACCTTGCTGTTGACACCAAAGCTTCGCGGCCGACATCAGTTGTTTACCAATGCCTTGTCCTGTTCTATTGGGCATTACGGCAAGTAATCCCACTCTTGCTTCACTTTCAGATATTCGACGTAAAGTGACAAAACCACTTACCTTGTTTTCATTATCATAAGTCAACAAACAAAGATCATCGAACGTGCCTAATACCGCTTTTTTCACCCATAATGCATAAAAGCGACTGCTATCGTCTTCTTGATACCATGGCGCTCGAAAACGACTTTGTGCAAAAGCCTCTGATGCCGTTTTCATCAGTAAATGAATATCCGCATCATTGGCTTTTCTAAAACATAGTTCGGGCGCTTTCTTACAAGCATTTTCTATGCCAATTGGAAGCTTAAAATCAATCTCACCTTCCGCAAATTGAAAACCTAATTGACTGAGTTTATCGATGAGTGAAAGCTCATGAGATGCGACTTTAGCTTGAACTAGCGCAAATGCATCAAGCTGTTTGTCTGTTAATACAGGCGCTTGAGCGTCAAACTCAAGGCGCCCTGTTTTGAGTGAGAAAAATTCACTTTCCCACTCAAGATAATTAATATTGGCGAGGACGGACATGTAATAAATCCAATAGATAGCGACCATAACCCGTTTTAGACAGTGATTTTGCACTTTCTCTTACTTGGTCATCATTGAGCCATCCATTACGCCAAGCAATCTCTTCAAGGCATGCCACCTTAAATCCTTGGCGTTTTTCAACTGTTTGAACGAAAGTGCTGGCCTCAATTAAACTGTCATGAGTACCCGTATCTAACCATGCAAAACCACGCCCCAACAGCTCAACATTCAGCTCGCCACACTCAAGATACATTTGATTAATCGACGTAATTTCTAATTCACCACGAATAGACGGTTTTACTTTTTTAGCAAAATCAACCACACGGTTATCGTAGAAATAAAGCCCTGTTACTGCCCAATTAGATTTTGGTTGTTCCGGTTTTTCTTCAATCGACAAGACTTTGAAATTATCGTCAAATTCAACAACACCAAATCGTTCAGGATCCATCACTTGATAACCAAAGATTGTCGCTCCACGTTCACGTTGAGCAACTTGTTTTAGTTTAGGACTAAATCCTTGACCAAAGTAGATATTATCGCCTAACACTAAACAGCAATGATCATCACCAATAAATTCTTCACCCAAAATAAACGCTTGAGCTAAGCCATCTGGCGATGGCTGAATTTTATATTGAAGATGAACACCAAATGCAGAACCATCACCTAATAAACGTTGGAATGAGGTCATATCATCAGGTGTTGTGATGATCAAAATATCTCGAATACCAGCAAGCATCAGAACTGAAAGCGGATAATAGATCATGGGCTTATCGTAGATAGGCAACAACTGTTTCGATACCCCTTTGGTTATCGGATGTAGTCGTGTACCAGAGCCACCCGCTAGAATAATACCTTTCATCATTTATCCTTTTACTTAATCAGTTTCCAAGCCCTAAACGTTCACCTGCATAAGAGCCATCAAGTACGCGTTTCCACCAAGTTTCGTTATTTAAGTACCACAAAACAGTTTTACGAATACCTGATTCAAATGTCTCTTCGGGCTTCCAACCTAATTCAGCTTCAATTTTCGCAGCATCAATGGCGTAACGCAGATCATGCCCCGGTCTGTCTTTTACATACGTAATTAAGTCAACGTATTGAGCAACACCTTCAGGTTTTACTGGATACAACTCTTCTAATAGCGCACAAATTGTTTTAACAACATCAATATTACGGCGCTCATTATGACCGCCAATATTGTAGGTTTTACCCGGTGTTGCTGTTGTGGCGACTAAATAGAGTGCACGAGCATGATCTTCAACATAGAGCCAATCACGAATTTGCTCGCCTTTACCATAGACAGGTAATGGTTTTCCTGAAATCGCATTTAAAATAATTAAAGGGATTAATTTTTCAGGAAAATGGTAAGGCCCATAGTTATTTGAACAATTTGTGATCACCGTGGGTAAACCATAAGTCCGTAACCATGCACGTACTAAATGGTCACTTGATGCTTTAGACGCTGAATAAGGACTACTTGGCGCATAAGGTGTGGTTTCAGTAAAGAAATCATCTGTACCTTCCAAATCACCATACACTTCATCTGTGGAGATGTGATGGAAACGAAATGCCGTTTTCTTCTCTTCTGGGAGAACTTGCCAATAATGGCGAGCAGCTTCCAATAAAGTGTAAGTACCAACAATATTGGTTTCAATAAACGCAGCAGGGCCATCAATAGAACGGTCAACATGGCTTTCAGCCGCTAAATGCATCACAATATCTGGCTGATATTGAAAAAATAAACGGTCAAGTTCTGCCCTATCACAGATATCAACTTGCTCAAAGGCATAGCGTTCACTGTTAGCAACGGGCGCTAATGACTCTACATTACCGGCATAAGTCAGCTTATCCACCACAACAACGCTGTCATTGGTATTTTCAATAATATGTCGAACAACAGCAGAGCCGATAAAACCGGCTCCACCTGTCACTAGAATGCGTTTCAACGCCATACTCCTTTAGTATCTACAATCCATCTTTGAGTGACTTTACTACCTGGGATAGCTTTAAACTGTTGATGATCAACGAGCATTAAGACAATATCAGCGTCTTTCAATGCTTGCTCTGTTGATACTAATTCAGTGATCCCTTTTAGTTTCGTTGGTAACTCATGAATATTAGGTTCAACCGCTAATGTCGTTCCGCTGTGCCAATCTGCCACCTGCTTTGTGATATTCATGGCTGGGCTTTCACGTAAATCATCGATATTCGGTTTAAAAGATAAACCAAAACAAGCAATTTTAATTTCATTGGCACGCTTACCTGTTTCTGTCAGGCAATCTGCAACCGCGGCTTTGACTTGATCAATAACCCATACTGGTTTGCCATCATTAACTAAACGCGCGGTGTGAATTAAGCGGGATTGTTTCGGGTTTTGAGACACGATAAACCAAGGGTCAACCGCAATACAATGTCCCCCAACACCTGGACCTGGTTGTAAAATATTGACGCGAGGGTGGCGATTCGCCAAGCTAATCAGCTCCCAAACATTGATACCTTGATCCGCACAGATAAGCGATAATTCGTTAGCAAATGCGATATTAACATCGCGGAAGCTGTTTTCTGTCAGCTTACACATTTCTGCGGTACGTGCATTAGTGATAACACATTCACCTTCAAGGAAAATTTTATATAATTCGCTCGCACGCTCCGACGATTTACGGTTCATTCCCCCCACAACACGGTCATTGCGAATAAGCTCAATCATGACCTGACCCGGTAATACACGCTCAGGGCAATAAGCGATATCAATATCGGCATCTTCACCTTGTTGGTGAGGGAACGTTAAATCTGGGCGAGATTCTGCTAACCATTCGGCCATCTGTTCTGTAGAGCCAACCGGTGAGGTTGATTCCAGAATAATTAGATCACCTTTTTTCAGTACAGGTGCAATAGAGCGCGCCGCTGATTCAACATAAGCCAAGTCAGGCTCATGTTCGCCTTTAAAAGGTGTTGGTACTGCAATAAGGTAAGCATCTGCTGGCTGTGGCGTGGTGTAGGCTTTTAAGTGACCTTCTTCAACAGCTTGTTTAACAACTTTATCGAGATCAGGCTCAACAATGTGAATTTGACCTTTGTTAATTGTATCAACTGCATGCTGATTAACATCAACACCGATGACGCTTTTTTTACGAGAGGCAAAAGCTGCCGCTGTAGGTAAACCAATGTAGCCGAGGCCGATAACAGAAATAGTTTCAAAACTCATAATGTCACCTGATTTTTTTTCAATGCTTCAAGAATACGTTGGCAGGCATGTCCATCACCATAAGGATTTATCGCCTTACTCATTTGGTGATACGCGTTTTCGTCTGTCAATAAAGAGGTTACTTCGCTAACAATACGTTTAGTGTCTGTTCCCACCAAACGAACAGACCCCGCTTCAACCGCTTCTGGGCGTTCTGTCGTGTCTCGCATTACAAGAACGGGCTTGCCTAATGAAGGGGCTTCTTCTTGAATTCCACCAGAATCAGTCAAAATAAGGTAAGCATGGTTCATTAGATAAACAAATGGGAGATAATCTTGTGGTTGTATCAATTTAATATTATCGATACCGTGAAGAATACGTTGGACAGGTTCACTCACATTAGGGTTTAAGTGAACAGGGTAGACAACTTCAACATCAGGGTGCGCTAATGCGATTTCAGCTAATGCTTGGCAAATACGCTCAAACCCCCCCCCAAAACTTTCGCGACGATGTCCCGTCACAAGGATCATTTTTTTGCCTGGTTGAATAAAAGGATAGTTTACAGCGAGTTCATTTAAGAGTGTTTGATTGCCCATGACTCTATCACTTACCCAAAACAACGCATCAATCACCGTATTTCCTGTGACAAAAATATTTTTATCAGCAACTGCCTCGCGCACTAGGTTTAATTTTGCCGTTTCTGTCGGGGCGAAATGGTACATAGCAAGATGCCCTGCTATAGTACGGTTTGCTTCTTCAGGCCATGGTGAATAAAGATTGCCAGTACGCAATCCAGCCTCCACATGACCAACTGGAATTCGTTGATAGAATGCAGCTAAACTTGCTGCCATCGTTGTCGTTGTATCACCATGCACCAAAACAACATCAGGTTGGAATGATGCTAATACCGGTTTTAACCCTTCTAAAATACGACAGGTAATATCCGTTAAATCTTGTCCTGGTTTCATAATATTGAGATCATAATCTGGTTTGATCTCAAAAAGATTTAATACCTGATCAAGCATTTCTCGATGTTGGGCCGTAACACATACCTTCGCTTCAAACGAATCATCATTTGCTAAAGCGTGCACTAAAGGTGCCATTTTTATCGCTTCAGGGCGTGTGCCAAAAACAGTCAACACTTTCACAGTGGCTCTCTTTTTTTCATTGTTATATCGCTTATTTTTGGGAAAGCAATATGCCCTTATACTCATTACATCAGGTGTCGAAACACCTGATGTTTCGTTATTGTCATCAATGACAACATTTAATAATTATTATTTTTTTAATGAGCTACGTCTTACTAATGCAACACCTGCGCCGACTAACACGCCAATTGCTCCCCAAAGCACCATCATAAAGGCACGGCGAGGGCTATCACGTTTTACAGGATCTTCAGGAGTTCGTAAGAAACGATAAGTTTGGAAGTTATCTTGCAATTTTGCCCCCACAGCGAGGGTCGCTAACATTGCTGTATTTTGATCATAATCGCTATCAAAATCAGCACCTGTCGCCACTAAAGTTTCTAGCTGTGATTGCAATAAAGGAACACCTAGTAAAAACAATTTAGAGTCTGGTAACTCATCAATCGCAATAGATGTCTGTTTTTGAGAAATACCTTGTTTCTCAGCGACTTTTATTGATTGCTCTAATAAGTTAATTTGACGTTGATAAGCCGCTTGAGCCGCCATTTCTTGGCGTTTAACTAACGCTTTCATTGACTGTGTTCTTGTTGCCCATGCTGTTATCACCTCATCATTAAGATGGGTAGATGCTCTTTTATTAGCAAAAGCAATATACTCATTTAATAACTGGCTCGCCTCTTTTGAGGATTCGGCAATGAGTTTAAGTTGATCATTAACCAACTTTTTTTCATCAGCAGGCGTAAATTGAATATTGTTAATTAACTCATCCAATAACGCAGCATTAGCTTGCTCATCACTTTCTTTACGTTGTTTGAAATAATCCGTCTGTAGCCAAAACTCACGACGAGTATCAAACGCAGCAATTTGAGTCACAAACTCTTGATAAGCTTCATCTGAAATAGTTAAGCCTGGGGTTTGTGCTGAGGGATTAATTTGTGTATCAAGATTACGTAAAAACTGAGATTGCGAATAATAACTGCCTAAGTTATTTATCGTTGGTTTCTCTGTCATTGCGATTGCACTCCATTTAGGTTGCATCAAATAAGATGCCCCTAGTGCAATCACAGCAAAAAGCAGAGCGAACCCTATAATCCAGCTTTTTCCTGACCAAAGCGCACAACAAAGACCTCTAATATCGAGTTCATTATCTGGCTGATTACCCTGTCGGGAGGCGTTATTTTCCGAGTTCATCACGTTAAAAAACCTCTGCTTATATTAATGCTGTTGTGTTGCCCTACGTAAGCGACGCTTATGTCGTTTAATAAAACGAGCGACTCGCCACGCGCGTTTAATGCAATAACCATACATAACAAATGCAAGCAAGAATAATGCCAACATGAACCATTCAGGAACAAAAGACAGGTTCTGGCCAATAATACCAATTGCAGCTAATAGTGCAGCTGCCACAGTAATTAAAATAAAGGCTTGGCGAGAGGTGAAACCCGCTCGCATAATCAAGTGATGAATATGTTGACGATCTGGTGAGAAAGGACTCATGCCTTTACGTAAACGACGATACATAATGGCCACCATATCCATAAGCGGAATAGCAATGATCCATAATGCAGTGACTGCTTTTACAGGACGAGGTTGAGTTTGTGTTGAGGCAACTAATAGCCAAATAATAGTAAATCCGATGAGTGTACTCCCCGCATCACCCATAAAGACTTTGAATTTTTTACCGCAAACTCCTAAATTTAACAGGATATAAGGTAAGATAGCCGCAATAAATGAGAAACACCAAAATGCGAGTGCAGAATTACCGCCTTGATATAATAAAATACCAAGAGCACCAAAAGAGACACAAGAAAGACCACCTAATAACCCATCAATACCATCAACCATATTGAAGGCATTAATTGCGGCCCAAACAGCAAATAGTGTAACAATGTAGCCAAAAGGCCCTAAATGCATTTCCCAAGGACCAAAAGCATGGCCCAATGTGTCTAGTTTTAACCCAGCTCCCACCATCATTACAATCCCAACAAAGGCTTGGATTGTTGCTCTAATCTTGACACTAATATCGAAGCGATCATCTAACGCACCGATAAAAACAAGAAGTCCCGCACATGCCAGATACAATTCCTTATGAGGAATATAGATATCTGAAATATAAAATGCGAAAACAATACCAAAATAGACTGAAATCCCGCCCACAAGAGGGATCAATCCATGATGTTTTTTACGATAATTCGGTTTATCCACGAGTCCTATTTTCTTTGCAATTTTACGAGCCAAAAATAAAAATGCGAAAGAAAATAAGAACACATAAAAAACGCTTGTGCTCATTTTTAGTATATCCACAGTACTGTTCTCTATAATAAATATAGCTGGTTATTTTACCCTTCCCTGTGTTTTTATTCTTTTTCCAGCTCACCACGACGAGTTCATTCGAAAACCCACCACCCTTCATCAATTATAAGTTTTCCTTAACTATGTTTATTGATGCCATCGCTATTTTTATCAATTATTAACTCATGCAATATATATACCAACTTCTCATTAAGATATCGCACTCAAAATTTAATTAACCCATCAAAAATAAAAACAAAAAACGCCACAAAGAGTGTGGCGTTTTATATCATATCGTCATTCCAACAAAGTAAATGGACTTAACAGCATATAAATTGAGGTGATATTACTTACTTCTGTAATAGAGCACACTCTTTTAATATTTTAACTTTGTTATCAGCCCAAGAACGTTATTAACAAATTTTATGAGCGTTTCATAAAGTCGAAGAATTCTTCATTTGTCTTCGTCATCGCTAATTTATTAATGAGGAATTCCATTGCGTCGATCTCACCCATTGGGTGAATAATCTTACGCAAGATCCACATTTTTTGTAGCTCATCTTGCGTTGTTAGCAATTCTTCTTTACGTGTACCAGAACGATTATAATCGATCGCTGGGAAAACACGTTTTTCAGCAATTTTACGAGACAGGTGTAATTCCATATTACCTGTACCTTTAAATTCTTCGTAGATAACTTCATCCATTTTAGAACCCGTATCAACGAGTGCTGTAGCAATGATCGTTAAGCTACCACCTTCTTCAACATTCCGCGCTGCACCAAAGAAACGTTTAGGACGATGCAAGGCGTTTGCATCCACCCCTCCCGTTAACACTTTGCCTGAAGAAGGTACAACAGTGTTATAAGCTCGCGCTAAACGAGTAATAGAGTCTAACAGGATGATAACGTCTTTTTTATGCTCAACTAAGCGTTTTGCTTTTTCAATGACCATCTCTGCAACTTGTACGTGCCGAGAAGCCGGTTCATCAAAGGTCGATGCGATAACTTCACCTTTTACCAATCGTTGCATCTCGGTTACTTCTTCTGGACGTTCATCAATCAGAAGTACCATCAATACGCAATCAGGGTAATTATGAGCAATATTTGCTGCGATATTTTGCAACAACATTGTTTTACCCGCTTTTGGTGGAGCAACGATAAGACCACGCTGACCACGACCAATTGGAGCCGCTAAGTCAAGAACTCGCGCAGTTAAGTCTTCTGTTGAACCATTACCACGTTCCATGCGTAAACGATTATTAGCATGTAAAGGTGTTAAGTTTTCAAAGAGGATTTTACTGCGGGCATTTTCTGGTTTATCAAAGTTAACTTCATTAACTTTTAGGAGGGCAAAATAGCGTTCACCTTCTTTAGGAGGACGAATTTTCCCGGCAATGGTGTCACCAGTGCGAAGGTTGAAACGGCGAATTTGGCTTGGAGAAACATAGATATCATCGGGACCAGCAAGGTAGGAACTGTCTGCGGAACGTAGGAAGCCGAAGCCATCCTGCAATATTTCCAGCACACCGTCACCGAAAATATCTTCTCCACTTTTCGCGTGTTGCTTCAAGATAGAGAAAATAATGTCTTGTTTTCTCATTCGAGCCAGGTTCTCTAGCCCCATATTTTCGCCAAGTGCTATCAGTTCTGATACCGGCGTATTTTTTAATTCGGTAAGATTCATAATGGTGGGTTCTTAATAACTCGGGGTAACTCTCGAACTATGAACGTGAATAGTATAACAGCGAATCGCTGTCAGTTTCGTCATGTGTAAAATTACAGATTATAACTTTCTAACATAAGGGTATAACTAAAATGATAATGTTAGAGAGTATTAATACTATTAGACCAGCCTGCTTTATCCCCAAAGAAGTGACATTCATTATTGCGATGCTATGAGCGTACTTTCAACTTATGGGTTAGGAACATATTTGGAAAAATTTATATTCCCTGAATACTATAGATTATTCTAAGGCAACTTGACTGGTTAGATGAATTCAGATTACTTATATTAAATATCATATTAGATTGAATATCATATCATGTTATTCAATTCTATTACTTAGTACACTTGATATTCAATATCTCAGACTTATTTAATCGTGTCTAATCATATTGACAAGAAGATCCGATATATTATGTAAGTAAGTGGCGCTAACTTATCATGCTTCGAAGCGGACGTCTAGCGGTCAATAACAGAAATACTGACAAGGTCTAAACGTCCTACTTTATTTTTGATATCTAAATCAAATTAGATATTTTCGTCTAAAAACTCTTTCAGTTGAGTTTTTGACAACGCACCAACTTTAGTTGCAGCCACTGCACCGTTTTTGAATAAAATGAGGGTAGGAATACCGCGAATACCGAATTTTGGTGCTGTTAGCGGGTTTTGATCGATGTTTAGCTTCGCAACTGTTAATTTACCAGCGTATTCTGTTGCAACTTCATCTAGAATAGGAGCAATCATTTTACAAGGGCCACACCATTCAGCCCAGAAATCAACGAGCACGGGGCCGGTTGCTTTTAATACATCAGCATCGAATTTGCTGTCAGATAAGTGAAGGATTTTATCGCTCATTGTTCTACTCCAAAGAATAATATTGACCGTACCAGTGTAACATTAAATAACAAAAGTCCGTCTGCATTTCAGCGGATAAACTTTTGTAATGCAACCCATAACTGATATTCTATTACATTATGAGCAAAACATATTTGACAGAAAAGAAGTTTTCCGACTTCGCCTTGCATCCAAAAGTGATAGAAGCCCTTGAGAAAAAAGGGTTCTCTAATTGTACACAAATTCAGGCATTGACGTTACCTATCACTGTGAAAGGTCAAGACATTGCCGGGCAAGCCCAAACAGGAACAGGAAAAACGTTGGCGTTTTTAACTTCAACGTTTCATTATCTTTTAACTCACCCTGCAAAAGAGGGGCATGAAACTAATCAACCTCGTGCTCTTATTATGGCACCCACACGCGAATTAGCCGTACAGATTTATTCTGATGCTAAAGAAATTGCGCAAAATACAGGGATAAAAATGGGTCTCGCTTATGGTGGCGATGGCTATGATGAACAACTAAAAGTATTAAGTAAGGGTGTCGATATTGTTATTGGCACAACTGGGCGATTAATTGACTACGTTAAGCAAGGCCATATCAATCTTAACGCAATCCAAGTTGTAGTACTTGATGAAGCTGACAGAATGTACGATCTCGGCTTTATCAAAGATATTCGTTGGCTCTTCCGCCGTATGCCAGTTGCAGCTGAACGTATGAACATGTTGTTCTCTGCGACACTCTCTTACCGTGTAAGAGAACTTGCTTTTGAACAAATGAATAATCCAGAATACGTTGAAGTTGAACCTGAACAAAAAACAGGTTTTAGTATAAAAGAAGAGCTTTTTTATCCTTCAAACGAAGAAAAAATGCGTCTTCTTCAAACATTAATTGAAGAAGAATGGCCTGATCGCTGTATCATTTTTGCCAATACAAAACATCGTTGTGATGATATCTGGGCGCATCTTGCTGCCGATGGACATCGTGTTGGTTTATTAACAGGTGATGTTCCTCAGAAAAAACGTCTGCGTATTTTAGACGATTTTACCCAAGGTAATATTGATATTCTGGTTGCTACTGATGTTGCAGCTAGAGGTCTTCATATTCCATCAGTAACACATGTTTTTAACTATGATTTACCTGATGATTGTGAAGATTATGTTCACCGCATTGGTAGAACAGGACGTGCAGGTAATAGTGGTAATTCAATCAGTCTTGCATGTGAAGAATATGCGCTAAATTTACCAGCGATTGAGACGTATATTCAACATGCTATTCCTGTGAGTAAATATAATAGTGATGCGTTATTGACAGATCTTCCTGAGCCTAAACGTCGTCACCGTCCTCGCCAAGGTCAGCCTCGTCGCAATAATGCGCCGTCGCGAAACAGAGGAAATAATACTCAACGTAACAACCGAAATAAACGCCCGAGTCATCCATAAATTATGCTGAAATCTTCATCACTTTATGCTGCTATTGATTTAGGTTCTAACAGTTTTCATATGTTAGTCGTTCGAGAAATTGCGGGATCAATACAAGTACTTTCTCGCGTAAAACGTAAAGTTCGACTCGCTGCTGGCCTAAACAGTGAAAATGAATTGTCAGAACAGGCAATGGAACGCGGTTGGCAATGTTTACGACTTTTTTCTGAATATCTACGTGATATTCCAGCTGAACAAATCAGAATTGTCGCAACAGCCACATTACGTATTGCCAAAAATGCAGATATTTTTGTCGCTAAAGCGTCTGAAATACTTGGTAATACGGTTCATGTTATTAGTGGTGAGGAAGAAGCGCGCCTTATCTACCGTGGTGTTGCACATACTACAGGTGGTGCAGAGCAACGTTTAGTGGTCGATATTGGCGGTGGAAGTACAGAGCTAGTTACAGGTACTGGCGCTAAAACAACGCAATTAATGAGCCTCAGCATGGGGTGTGTGACTTGGTTAGAGCGCTATTTTACTGATCGCAGTCTAACTCACGAAAATTTTGCCAAAAGCTCAAGATGCAGCTAAAGCGATACTCGCGCCTGTTGCTGAGAAATTAATTGAACAAGGCTGGCAAGTCTGTGTGGGAGCATCAGGCACTGTTCAAGCCCTGCAAGAAATTATGATTGCGCAAGGAATGGATGAATTAATTACCTTGCCTAAATTAGAACGACTTAAACATAAAGCCATTGAATGTGGAAAATTAGAAGAGTTGGAAATTGATGGGCTCACCTTCGAGCGAGCCTTAGTGTTTCCAAGTGGGCTAGCTATCTTGATCGCTATATTTGAAACCTTGCACATTGAAAATATGATCCTCGCAGGAGGCGCATTACGAGAAGGTTTAGTCTACGGTATGTTACATCTGCCTATTGAGCAAGATATTCGCCAACGTACTCTACGTAATATCCAACGTCGTTTTCAAATTGATATTGAGCAAGCACACCGCGTACAACAACTGGCTGAACACTTTTTTATTCAAGTCAGTAAAAGTTGGCAGTTAGATAATCGCTGTCGTGAATTACTTAATAGTGCCAGTGCATTACATGAAATTGGCCTGAGTGTTGATTTCCGCCAAGCATCATCGCATGCAAGCTACCTGCTTTCTCACCTTGATTTACCAGGATATACACCTGCACAACGACGTTTATTAGCGTCGTTGTTAAAAAAATCAAACAGGTATTATCGATCTTGGTCCTCTGAATCATCAAAATGCATTGCCGATGAAATCAAGCTAATCGATTGGTACGTTTACTACGATTAGCCATTATTTTCGCTAGCCGTCGTCGCGATGATACACTCCCCGCATTACGATTACGTACCGAGGACGAAACGCTCATTATTACTCTACCTTATCAATGGCTTAGTGAACATCCGTTACGTGCTGAAAATCTCCAAGAAGAGATCCAGCTACAGAGTTATGTGCATTGGTCATTAATGGTTGAAGAACAAAATAGCTCTCGTATAAGTTAACCACATTTTACTGAGGCAAAATAAAAACCCCTTGAACATTAAGGTGTCAAGGGGTTAATAATTAATAATAAGACTTATTCAGGTTTATGCTTTGCCAGCATCGCTCTTAACCCCGCCACACCCCGCTGCCCTTTTTCTTGCTTTTCTTCTGCACTTAACACTTTCTTTTTATTCGTATCCCAATTTAAATCATCTTGAGGTAATTCGTACAGAAAACGACTCGGATCAGGTCGAATTAATTCACCATATTGGCGTCTTTCTTTGCATAATGTAAATGTTAGTGTTTTTTGTGCACGAGTAATACCCACATAAGCCAGGCGTCGCTCTTCTTCTACATTATCTTCGTCAATACTACTTTGATGAGGTAAAATCCCTTCTTCCATTCCCACTAAAAACACGTGTGGAAATTCAAGGCCTTTAGAAGCATGTAGAGTCATTAACTGAACTTGATCTAGCTCTTCTTCTGTTTCACCTCGCTCCATTATATCGCGCAAAGTAAAACGGTTAACCACTTGAGAAAGCGTCATAGGTTCATGTAATTCATCACCTTCTAGCATTTCACTCATCCATGAAAATAGCTGATTAATATTCTTCATCCTCATTTCAGCCGCTTTTGCACTACTTGAGGTTTCATATAACCAGCTTTCATAATCCATTTCATGAAGTA
This sequence comes from Proteus vulgaris, assembly GCA_901472505.1. Lineage (NCBI taxonomy): Bacteria > Pseudomonadati > Pseudomonadota > Gammaproteobacteria > Enterobacterales > Morganellaceae > Proteus > Proteus vulgaris. Next base: position 1,916,149 of record LR590468.1, on the reverse strand, counting down.
AATCACGCACCGCTAATAAAGGTTCTCGTTCTGCCTTTTGTACAATTCGCGACATCCATTGTGAAAAAGCATGCAATGAATTTAAACCTCGCCCAGTTAGCGTTTGGCTTAATCCTAAATCAAAAACAGGCATTGTATAAGCTTTTATCTCGAACTTTTGCCCATTCGCCTAATTTTTGGATTGTCATCGGTCCAATTTCACGACGAGGTTTATTCACAATACGTAAAAATGCCGCATCATCATCAGGATTAGTAATGACTCGCAAATAGGCAAGAATATCTTTTATCTCCTCTCGCGAGAAAAAGGAGGTTTCCCCCGAAATACGATAGGGAATACGATTTTGCATCAAGTATTTTTTCGAAAATACGAGACTGGTGGTTACCACGATAAAGTATCGCGTAATCTTTATAATTCGTTTTATTAATAAAATGATGAGCAATTAATTCACCCGCAACACGTTCAGCTTCATGCTCTTCATTATTGGCGGTTAAAACGCGAAGTTCATCACCATAACCTAATTCTGAAAATAACCGTTTTTCAAAAACATGGGGATTATTTTCAATCAAGATATTCGCTGATTTTAAAATACGCCCTGAAGATCGATAGTTTTGCTCAAGTTTGATCACATTCAGTTTGTGGAAAGTCTTTTTGTAACAACGCTAAATTTTGAGGACGAGCGCCACGCCACGAATAAATAGATTGGTCATCATCACCTACAACGGTAAAACGGGCTCTTTCACCCACCAACCATTTTACCAATTCATATTGGCTTGTATTAGTATCTTGGTATTCATCCACCAGCAAATAACGGATACGTCTTTGCCAGCGTTCTCTGACTTCTTCATTTGTGCGCAGTAATAAAGTTGGTCGGCAAATTAAGTCATCAAAGTCGAGCACGTTACAACTACGCAGATGTTGCTCATAACGTCGAAAGCATTCAGCAAATGTATGGTCTTGTTGCGATCTCGCCATTCCGATTGCTTGCTCTGGTGTGAGCATATCGTTTTTCCAGTTAGAGATTTGGCTCTTTAACTGAGAAAGTAAATCTTTATCTTCTTCTAATAAATCTGCCGTTAATTCTTTGAGTAGTGCAGATTGGTCTTGATCATCAAATAATGAAAATTTAGCTTTAATCCCTAATGCTTTGTATTCGCGTTTAATAATTTCTAGTCCCAATGTATGGAACGTTGAGATCATTAATCCCTTCGCTTCTTGGCGACCTAAAGTTTGAGCAACACGCTCTTTCATTTCACGCGCAGCTTTATTGGTAAACGTAACAGCTGTAATTTGTTTTGCTGGGTATTGGCATTGACGAATAAGGTGTGCAATTTTATTAGTAATAACCCGTGTTTTACCCGACCCTGCTCCTGCCAAGACCAAGCAAGGGCCTGACACATATTCTACTGCTTTTTGCTGACCGGGATTTAATCGCATACTTTTTCCAAACTTCATTAACTAAGAACATAACGGGGGATAATTGTAGCAGAAAGCGCTCAAAGTCTTGAGTATTCCCTCTTTCAATTTTCCTCATACTATAAAAAACAAAAAACCGCATTCCATTAAGAAATGCGGTTTAAAATAAAATTTAATCTTCAATCTTCGCTTATTTTTCTAAGCTATTTGCGTGAGAAGAAGGCGACAACGGAGGTTATCGCGTAAATAGTGACGAAAAATTAATTACCAACTGCAATCTTCTTCATATCCGTCATATACCCACGCAACGTTTTACCTACGGCTTCAATGGGGTGCTGACGAATGGCTTCATTGATATCACGTAACTGTGCGTTATCTGTCCCATTATCTTGAACTTTCTTCGCTAAATCGCCAGGTTGCAGTGTTGCCATCAACTCTTTCAACATCGGCACAACGGCAAATGAAAACAGATAGTTACCATATTCTGCGGTATCTGAGATAACCACATTCATTTCATATAAACGCTTACGAGCAATAGTATTTGCGATCAATGGTAATTCATGCAGTGATTCATAATAGGCTGATTCAGCAAAGATCCCCGCTTCAATCATCGTATCAAAGGCTAATTCAACACCAGCTTTCACCATCGCAACCATTAATACACCGTGATCAAAGTACTCTTGTTCGCTGATTTTACCCTCATATTCAGGGTAGTTTTCAAAAGCACTCGCGCCAGTCTCTTCACGCCATGTCAGCAAGTTTTTATCATCATTTGCCCAGTCTGCCATCATGGTTTCAGAGAATTTACCTGAAATAATATCATCCATATGCTTTGCAAACAGTGGCGCCATAATTTCTTTCAATTGCTCTGATAACGCATAAGCACGCATTTTCGCTGGATTAGATAATCTGTCCATCATTAAGGTGATACCACCTTGCTTCAATGCCTCTGTAATGGTCTCCCAGCCAAACTGAATTAACTTACCTGCATAACCTGGCTCTACACCATCAGCAACCATTTTGTCATAACATAACAGTGAACCTGCTTGTAACATACCACACAGAATAGTTTGCTCACCCATTAAGTCTGATTTTACTTCGGCTACGAATGATGACTCTAAAACGCCAGCACGATGTCCACCAGTTGCTGCAGCCCATGCTTTGGCAATAGCCATACCTTCACCTTTTGCATCGTTCTCTGGGTGAACTGCAATCAGTGTCGGAACACCAAAACCACGCTTATATTCTTCGCGCACTTCGGTACCAGGGCATTTCGGTGCAACCATCACAACGGTGATGTCATCACGAATTTTTTCGCCCACTTCAACGATATTAAAACCATGAGAATAGCCTAATGCAGCACCTGATTTCATCAGCGGTTGAACCGCTTGAACAACCGCTGAGTGTTGTTTGTCTGGCGTTAAGTTAACGACTAAATCTGCTTGTGGGATCAGTGCTTCATAAGTTCCGACTTCAAAACCGTTTTCAGTCGCTCGACGCCATGATGCACGTTTTTCATTAATTGCTTCTTGGCGTAATGCATAGGCGATATTCAAGCCAGAATCACGCATATTTAAGCCTTGGTTAAGACCTTGTGCGCCACAACCAATGATAACGACTTTTTTGCCTTTCAGATAATTTGCTTCATCAGCAAATTCTTCACGCGACATAAAACGACATTTACCTAATTGCGATAACTGCTGACGCAGATTCAATGTATTAAAATAATTTGCCATAGAAGACTCCAAAATCGTTGTGTATGTGTTTGCTATTATTATCCTCACTCTCCGTGAGGTGTTGCATGACTTTACTATAGGGGATGAAAGCCATTGCTTAAATTGATATATTTACAAGATAATGTTGCAAAAAATGCAACGTTCTTTTTCTTTACTTCAAATAGGTGGCTGACAATGGATATTCGAGATCTCAAGCTTTTCTTGCATTTAGCGGAAAGTTGTCATTTCACCAAGACTGCACATGCCATGCATGTCAGCCCTTCTACGCTATCTCGTCAAATTCAACGTCTTGAAGAAAGCTTAGGCCACCCACTTTTTTTACGTGACAACCGACAAGTCACTCTTACTGATGCTGGCGAACAATTAAAGCGCTATGCCCAACAAACCTTATTGCAATATAAGCAACTTAAACACACGCTAAATCAAAATAGCCCTAGCCTTTCTGGTGAGTTACGCCTATTTTGTTCTGTTACTGCCGCTTACAGTCATTTACCCCCTATTCTTGACCGTTTTCGAGCTGAAAACCCATTAGTCGAAATAAAACTCACGACAGGTGATGCCGCTGATGCTGTTGATAAAGTGCAATCTGACGAAGCGGATTTAGGTATTGCAGGGAAACCGGAAAAACTACCGGAAAATATTTGCTTCGAAAAAATAGGCGAAATCCCATTAGTGCTAATTGCACCAGCGCTACCTTGTAATGTTCGCCATCTTGCCACGCAAGAGAAACCCGACTGGCTCAATATTCCGTTTATCATTCCTGAACATGGTCCATCACGACAACGAATTGCGTTATGGTTTAAGCGACATCGTATCCATAACCCTTTAATTTATGCGACGGTTTCAGGACATGAAGCAATTGTCTCAATGGTCGCATTAGGTTGTGGTATTGCGCTTATTCCACAAGTTGTCGTTGATAACTGCCCAGAGCCCGTTCGTAATCGCATCTCGTTGCTCGATAATATTTCAATGGTAGAGCCTTTCGAGCTAGGCGTTTGTGGATTAAACAAACGCCTTAAAGAGCCTGTGATCAGCGCGTTTTGGCGATTACTCCACGACTAAACTTTTTGTTTGTGGTGACAGGAACAACTGAAAAGAGGGATTTCCTGTCTCATCATGATATTCATACCCCAAGTCATCTAAATGCCGTTCAAAGCGCCCTTCGGTCTCAGGTAATTCAAATGCCACCAGCACTCGTCCATAATCAGTACCATGACTACGATAATGGAATAGTGTGATATTCCAGTAAGTCCCTAATGTTTTTAAAAACTTCATTAAAGCACCTGGCGATTCAGGGAACTCGAAACTAAAAAGACGCTCTTTAAGCGGTTTATTAGGACGACCACCCACCATATAACGCACATGCAATTTTGCCATTTCATCATCAGATAAATCAGCAACTTGATAACCAGCGACTGTCAGCTCGCGTAAGATTTCTTTACGCTCTTGTAGCCCTTGACTTAAACGCACTCCGACAAAAATACGTGCATTTTCAGGATCAGCATCGCTATAACGATAATTAAATTCAGTGACAACGCGTTGACCTAAAATTTGGCAAAAACGTAAAAAACTGCCTTTTTGTTCAGGAATAGTCACCGCAAACAGGGCTTCACGTTTCTCACCCAATTCACAACGCTCAGAAACATAACGTAAACCATGAAAATTCACATTTGCACCAGAAAGTACATGGGCTAAACGTTCCCCTTTTATTTGATGCTCTTCAACGTATTTTTTAAGTCCTGCTAATGCCAATGCGCCTGAAGGCTCTGCAATTGCTCTCACATCTTCAAATAAATCTTTTACTGCGGCACAAATAGCATCGCTATCAACAGTGATCACATCATCAACATATTTTTGGCATAAACGGAAAGTTTCATCGCCAATACGTTTAACCGCAACACCCTCTGCAAATAATCCAACTCTTGCTAATTCAACGGGATGTCCTGCCTCTAAAGCCGCTTTTAAACATGCAGCTTCTTCAGCTTCCACACCAATCACCTTAATCTCTGGCATAAGTTGTTTTATTAATACCGCGACACCTGCAATTAAACCACCGCCACCAACAGGCACAAAAATACGGTCAAGATGAACATCTTGTTGTAAAAGTTCCATTGCCAATGTTGCTTGTCCTGCAATTACCGCAGGATGATCAAAAGGCGGGACAAAGGTGTATCCCATCTCTTCAGATAGCGCGATAGCTTTTGCTTTGGCTTCATCAAAATTAGCACCATAAAGCAACGCTTCTCCACCAAATTGGCGAACAGCATCAACTTTGATATCTGCTGTTGCCACTGGCATCACAATGAGTGCTTTTACTCCCATTCGATTGGCTGACAACGCAACACCTTGTGCGTGGTTCCCCGCTGACGCCGTCACGACACCTTTCGCTTTTTGCTCAGGCGTTAATCCAGCAATCATGGTATAAGCACCACGTAATTTAAAGCTATGAACTGGTTGTCTGTCTTCACGCTTAACTAAAATCGTATTTTCTAAACGTTCAGAGATTTTTGTCATCTCTTGAAGCGGAGTTACTATTGCGGCTTCATAAACAGGTGCGCTCAGCGCCGCTTTTAAATATTCAGCGCTACTTGGCGCTGAATTTAAAGGTCTAAAGGCAGCCATTTCTTAGCCCCCTAATTTAGATTTATCACGCACCGCACCTTTATCGGCACTGGTGGCTAAAGAGGCATAAGCACGTAAGGCAAACGAAACTTGGCGCTGTCTATTTTGTGGTGTCCATGCTTTATCACCACGGGCATTTTGTGCATCACGACGAGTTGATAACGTTTTATCATCTACCTTTAATGAGATCTCTCGGGTTGGAATATTGATAGAGACAATATCGCCTTCTTCCACTAAACCAATGACGCCACCATTTGCCGCTTCAGGTGAAACATGCCCAATAGATAAACCTGATGTTCCACCAGAGAAACGACCATCGGTGATAAGTGCGCAAGCTTTTCCTAATCCCATTGATTTTAAATAAGAGGTTGGATATAGCATCTCTTGCATACCTGGACCACCTTTAGGTCCTTCGTAGCGAATAATTACCACATCGCCTGCCACTACTTTTCCACCTAAAATAGCCTCTACCGCATCATCTTGGCTTTCATACACTTTAGCAGGACCACTAAAGATTAAATTATCTTCATCAACACCGGCAGTTTTAACAATACAACCATCTTCCGCTAAATTACCGGATAACACCGCTAATCCACCATCTTGGCTATAAGCATGCTCTTTACTGCGGATACATCCATTTTCACGATCGGTATCTAAGGTTGGCCAACGACAATTTTGAGAAAAAGCTTTTGTTGTACGAATACCTGCAGGACCTGCTTGGAACATGGATTTTACTTGCTCATCTTGAGTTAACATCACATCATATTTCGCTAACGTTTCTGGCAAGCTTAACCCTAAGATATTACCCACATTGCGATTGAGTAATCCGGCTCGGTCTAATTCACCTAAAATCCCCATAACTCCCCCCGCACGGTGAACATCTTCCATATGATATTTTTGCGTACTTGGTGCCACTTTACATAAATGAGGAACTTGGCGAGAAAGCCTGTCGATATCTTCCATAGTGAAATCAACCTCACCTTCTTGTGCGGCTGCTAATAAATGCAGAACCGTATTTGTCGAGCCTCCCATTGCAATATCTAAGATCATCGCATTTTCAAAGGCTTCTTTTTTAGCGATATTGCGCGGTAATGCAGATTCATCATCTTTTTCATAATAGCGCTTAGTTAATTCAACAATACGCTTACCAGCATTGATAAACAGTGTTTCACGATCAGCGTGTGTCGCTAATAATGAACCATTTCCGGGTTGAGATAATCCCAGTGCTTCTGTTAAACAGTTCATGGAGTTTGCAGTAAACATACCTGAACACGATCCGCACGTTGGGCAAGCCGATCGTTCGATTTGCTCACTATCAGCATCACTCACATTTGGATTTGCGCCTTGGATCATGGCATCCACCAGATCCAGCTTGATCAGTTGATCTGAAAGCTTCGTTTTCCCCGCTTCCATAGGGCCACCTGAAACAAAAATAACAGGGATATTTAAGCGTAAAGACGCCATTAACATACCTGGGGTGATCTTGTCACAGTTTGAGATACACACCATTGCATCAGCACAGTGCGCATTAACCATATACTCAACAGAATCAGCAATAAGTTCACGCGATGGTAAAGAATAGAGCATACCACCGTGCCCCATTGCGATACCGTCATCAACTGCAATGGTATTAAATTCTTTAGCAACACCACCCGCGGCTTCAATTTGCTCAGCAACCAGTTTTCCTAAATCCCGCAGGTGCACATGACCAGGTACAAATTGCGTAAATGAGTTCACAACTGCGATAATGGGTTTACCAAAATCAGCATCAGTCATACCCGTTGCACGCCATAAGGCACGGGCTCCAGCCATATTACGGCCATGTGTCGTTGTTGCTGAACGGTATTTAGGCATTTTTCACACTCCTGCGATAAAGAAAGCGAGTAGGGAACATCTACCCGCTAAACAAATTTATTTGATTATGTTTATGAATTGATTGGATCTAACCAGCCGTATTTATCTTCTGTTTCCCCCGTAAATAGACCAAAGAACGCTTTTTGAATCGCTTTGGTCACAGGGCCACAACGTCCGATACCTACTTGGATACCATCAACGCTACGTACCGGTGTAATTTCTGCTGCTGTACCGGACATAAAGACTTCATCTGCAAGATAAAGTGATTCCCGAGAAAGTACTTGCTCACGGACTTCATAACCCAGAGCTTTTGCCAGTTTAATAATGGCATCACGAGTGATCCCTGGCAGAGCTGACGACGTAAATGGAGGCGTAAAGATAACCCCATCTTTTACCTCAAATAAGTTTTCACCCGCACCTTCAGATAAATAGCCATGAACATCTAACGCTATCCCTTCTTGATAGCCATGACGACGCGCTTCACTACCCACTAATAATGAAGATAAATAGTTACCACCGGCTTTTGCTGCAGTTGGGATCGTATTTGGAGCTGCACGATGCCAAGAAGAAACCATCGCATCGATGCCTTTATCTAAGGCTTCTTCACCAAGGTAGGCTCCCCAAGGGAATGCAGCAATAATCACATCTGTCTTATAACCCGCTGGTGGATTCACCCCCATACCAACATCACCAATGAAAACTAATGGACGAATATAAGCACTGACCAATTTGTTTTTACGTAAAGTTGCGCGACATGCTTCCATTAATTCGTCAACACTTTGCTCAACAGGCATACGATAAATTTTTGCTGAATCATGTAAACGTTGCATATGTTCACGATGGCGAAAGACCACAGGACCCTTATGAGAATCATAACAACGCACACCTTCAAACACAGAAGTTCCATAATGTAATGCGTGAGACATAACATGTACTTTTGCCTCAGCCCATGGAACCATTTCACCGTTAAACCAAATATAATCAGCTTGCTTTGTCATTCTTTTATCCTTACATGGCACTGAGTGCACTAATGAATCTTATTTTTTCTTTCTGTTGATGTGATACTTGAATACCTGCAACATCAGCTAATTTTGTTAACTGACTGCACAGAAGTTCTAATGGGCGCTGGCTACTTACTGTCAGACTTAAATTGATATTATTACTTTCCGTGATACTCATGTTCATTGAGCATATATGAAAACCACGATGGCGGATAACTCTCAGGATACGTTCTAAGATCTCTGGACAAAAACGGGCTTCAATTGTGATATTGTGTTGGTTCATTTTGATTTCTCCATCATCTCATCATTACTTGCGCCCGGCGGAACTAAAGGCCAGACATTTTCAGCGTCATCGATAGATACCTGTAGTAAATAAGGGCCATCGCTCTCTAATAAACATTTTATTGCATCAGCAACTTGTGCTTTTTCTGTAATGCGTTGCCCCGGGATATCAAAAGCTTTGGCTAAGGCAACAAAGTCTGGATTGTCTGTTAAAATGGTTTCGCTATAACGTTGTTCAAAAAATAGCTCTTGCCATTGGCGAACCATGCCAAGGCGTTGGTTATCTAATAACACCAATTTGATTGGTAATTGTTTACGTTTGATTGTGCCCAGTTCCTGCACATTCATCATAAAAGAGCCGTCACCTGAAACGCAGATAACACAAGCATCTGGTCTAGCTATTTGAGCACCAACAGCAGCTGGGATACCAAATCCCATGGTACCTAAACCACTCGAGGTGATAAAATTTTCAGGTACATCAAATGTCATATGTTGCGCCGACCACATTTGATGCTGGCCAACATCTGTTGTCACAACGGTATTTTTAGGTTTCGCATCTGATAATTGTTTTAATAATAATGGTGCATAAATTGCAGAGCCCGGATGATCATAACGCCAAGCGTGCTCTGTTTTTAATTCTTGTACTTCTTGTTGCCAAGATGCGATAGATAATGACTGAGACAAAACAGGCAACAACGCCTTAGCATCTCCCAATAACGCAACATGCGCCTGTTTCAATTTATTTAATTCTGCATGATCGATATCGATATGGATAACCTTGGCATTAGGTGCAAAAGTATTTAATCGCCCCGTGACGCGATCATCAAAACGCGCACCAACAGCAATTAATAAATCACTACGCTGAACAGCATAATTTGCCGCTTTAGTGCCATGCATACCTAACATGCCTAAATAGTTAGCATCTAACGCATCAGCACAACCCAATCCTTTTAAAGTGGAAACAACTGGCATTTCTGTTTGCTTCACAAACTCTCTTAACGTTTCCACGGCATTGCTCATGGCAACACCACCACCGACATACAAAATAGGTTTTTGTGCTTGTGATAACATTTGCTTAGCTTGTGCTAGCTCTTGTGTTGGGTAAGGAAATTCTTGTTCTTCAGGTAATTCATGGCTTGATAAATGGGAAGCATCAGCCAATTGAACATCTTTAGGAATATCAATTAAAACAGGTCCTGGGCGACCTTGAGAGGCTATAGAGAATGCCTCTGATAATACTCTTGGTAACTCATCCACCGATGAGACTAAAAAACTGTGTTTAGTACATGCCAACGAAAGACCTAAAACGTCAATCTCTTGAAATGCATCAGTCCCAATTAAATCAGAGGCAACTTGCCCCGTGATGGCAACAACAGGCACAGAATCTAACAATGCATCAGCAAGTCCAGTGATAACATTAGTAGCGCCTGGGCCTGATGTCGCAATACAAACACCCGTTGTGCCAGTAGAACGGGCAAAACCAATAGCAGCAATGGCAGCACCTTGTTCATGACGACATAAAATATGTTCAACCCCACCATCATAGAGTGCGTCATAAACAGGCATGATCGCACCACCAGGATAACCAAAGACGGTTTCAACTTGCTGTTTTCGTAATGCCTGTACTAACCACTGTGCTCCATTCATCCTCTCACCCTGCTATCTTAACTTCTTGTTTAATTTAAATTTATTTTCAATTTAATCTCTTTTTCAAACTCAGGCTCAAAAAAAACCCCCGCGCCTTTCGGTGCGGGGGTTTTTAAGAGATCCGGCTAGTTTAGTTAGCCTTTCTTCGTCCTAGTGCAGCCCCGCACGGTGGGTTAATAATCACCACCACGCTGACAATAATTAGGCTAATCACTAGGACGATAGTATTCATAGTTTTATAACTTCTTTTCTTATTTAAAATGTATGTTTTTATGTTGTGTTGTGTTTTCTTTCACTCTGTCCTTTTAGAGTTATCATGATATTTTAGAATTGACAACGTTTATTTTTAAAATAATTATAACTCAATGAATTTTATATGTTTTTTATATCACAAACATTCATCGGAATATTATACTGAAAAATATTTATTTTAAAGTTATTAATACTAATAAAGAACAGGTTATTTTATTTTTTCTACTATTGCATTTTATTATTTTAAGTTAAAAACCAATTATACTTTTTATTATATTCATATTAATTTAATTAATTGTCTATTAAATTATTTATTTATTGAATTTCAATATCTTATGTTATTTTCGAGATATCTCACATTTATTTACCTCTCTATTTAACACAAAAAGAAAAATAATTTAAAAAGAAAAAAATAATGGAGAATAAAAAATGGCATTAGCAATAATATATACCCGTGCCTCTTTAGGAATATCAGCTCCGCTTATTACTATTGAGGCTCATATTAGTCAGGGATTACCCGGATTAACATTAGTTGGATTACCTGAAACTGTCGTAAAAGAAGCAAAAGACAGAGTAAGAAGTGCATTAATTAATAGTGGGTATATTTATCCTGCCAAAAGAATAACAATTAATCTTTCGCCCGCTGATTTACCCAAAGAAGGGGCACGTTATGATTTACCTATTGCACTTGCAATATTAATTGCATCAGAACAGTTAATTTCAGATAAATTAGAACGTTATGAGTTTATAGGAGAGCTTGCACTTTCTGGAAAATTACAACGAGTAAACGCCATTATTCCTTCAATTCTTAGTGCTTCAAAAGATCGTCGAATATGCATTGTATCAACAGAACATCAGACTGAAGTTGCATTATTACCAAATAGATCTGTGTTATTAGCCTCTCATCTTTTAGAAATTTGTCATCATCTAGAAAATAATACGCCATTAATTGAAACGGAAGAATTTATTATTAATGACGCAATTGAAAGTCAAGATAATAAAGATATGAGCGATATAATTGGTCAAAGCAATGCCAAAAGAGCTGCAGAAATTACAGCAGCAGGAAATCACAACATTTTATTTCTTGGCCCACCGGGAACTGGGAAAACAATGTTAGCGCAAAGGATAAGTACGCTTCTTCCACCTTTAACTGCTAAAGAAGCACTTGATGTATTAATCATTAGTAGTTTAAGAGGAATAACATTTGATGAAAAAAAGTGGCCTACAAGACCATTTAGAGCCCCACATCATACTTCCTCTGCTGTTGCTTTAACAGGAGGAGGGGCTCTTCCTAAACCAGGAGAAATTACATTAGCACATCACGGTATTTTATTTTTAGATGAACTGCCTGAATTCGAACGCCGTGTACTCGATGCACTACGAGAACCTCTAGATGCTAGAGAAATTACTATTTCACGAGCAAAAGCCAAAATAAGCTACCCAGCCAACGTATTATTGGTCGGTGCATTAAATCCAAGCCCAACAGGGCACTATCAAGGTAATCACAATCGAGCACCAATAAAACAGATCCTGCGCTATTTAAGCAAGGTTTCTGGACCTTTTTTAGATAGGTTTGATTTATCTGTCGAGATGCCCCTTCTTCCTCAAGGCGCACTTATTCATCCCTCATTTGCGACAGAAAACAGCATGACAATTAGAGCACGAGTTTTAAAAGCAAGAGAACAACAATTTGCGCGATGCGGAAAAGTGAATACTTATCTAACAGGAAAAGAAATTGAATGCTATTGCGCATTAACTACCAGTGATGCAACTTTTCTTGAAGATACACTCAATAAATTAGGATTATCTATACGAGCATGGCATAAAATTTTAAGAGTATCGAGAACAATTGCAGATCTTGCTGGTGAAGAGAAAATACAGAGAAATCATTTAATTGAAGCATTAAGTTTTCGCGCAATGGATAGATTAATGATCTACTTACAAAAGCAATTAGATGGATAAATAAAAAGGAGCGAAAAAACGCTCCTTTTTACTAAAACTAATGATATTAATCATCAGAGTCGGTATAGTCATCAGATGGATCGAGCTGTGGCTTTCCACCCGATAATGTATGAAAACGTTTTGGACGACTTATACGACTGGTGTATTTCTTCCAAATTTTTTCTTCAACCGTTGCTGCTTCTCGTTCGCCACGACACATGGCAACAAATAATTTTTCCGCTTCAGTTGTAGGTTCTCGTTTACCTAGATCAAGTTCATTAAAGGCTTGACCATGACGTTCCAATATCTGGGATTCCTTGATAGTGAAATCGCCATGACGAGAAAAACCACGCGGATAATGTTTATTGTCAAAAAAACGATTAGTCGTGATAAAACTTTCTGCCATCTGACACACTCCTAATTCTCTATCGTCATACTTATGGCGCGGAGTATTAGATAGTCATGCGGTTCTGTAAAACAAAATATTTAAATCGTAACGACAAATTTTTTTGGAGATAGATGTGGATACCGAATTACTGAAAACCTTTTTGGAAGTCAGTAAGACTAGACACTTTGGCCGAGCCGCTGAATCTCTTTATTTAACGCAATCTGCGGTTAGTTTTAGAATACGGCAATTAGAAACACAATTAGGCACAAATCTGTTTACCCGCCATCGCAATAATATCCGCCTCACAGTCGCCGGTGAAAGGCTTATTCCTTATGCTGAATCGTTAATGAATACATGGCTTTTAGCTAAAAAAGAAATTAGCCATGCTTCTCAACATTCTGAACTATCAATTGGCGCCACAGCATCACTCTGGGAAGCCTATCTAACATCTTGGTTACAGGAATCTTATCTAGAAAGAAAAGAGCTCAGAATCGAATCTAGAGTCTCTACAAGGCAATCTCTTGTAAAACAACTTCATGCAAGAGAACTTGATCTTCTTTTTACAACTGAAGCACCTAAGATGGATGAATTAGAAAGCAAAATTATTGGTGATATTACTTTTCAGTTGATGAAAATAAAATCAGATAAAATAGAAGAAATAGCACAATTTATCAAAATAGAGTGGAGTGCTGATTTTCAGTCTTTTCTTCCTAATGGAACAGAACCGAAAATTGATCCTATTTTAACCACTAATTCAGCAATAATTGCCTATCAATTAATGAAAACAACACATGCTGTCGCTTTTCTCCCCACACATTGGCGTGATCTTTATTCTGATCTTACGCCAGCCTCAACAGATATTATTCAAAAACCTTTATTTGCTGTTTGGTTAAATACCAGTGATCAACAAGCATTAATACAACAGCTATTAAAACAGCCTATCAACCATGAATAAAGTTTAGATTTCTTTATGGTTATCAATAAATAACGCTAGAACTTAAGCATTATTTTTTTCATTAATGAGAATAAATAACAATAGTATCATACTGATATATTGGTATAGGAAAATGTATGTTGTCGATTTGTTAGGCTAGAGCATAATCAATGCTTAGGAAGGAAGATTTAGAGAATGATAGATAACAAAAAGCCCAGTTAATTAACTGGGCTACAAAGAAGTATAAATTTTGTTATTACTTAATTGGTAACTGGCAGGGGCGGAGAGGCTCGAACTCCCAACACCCGGTTTTGGAGACCGGTGCTCTACCAATTGAACTACGCCCCTAAATAGTTGGCGGAACGGACGGGACTCGAACCCGCGACCCCCTGCGTGACAGGCAGGTATTCTAACCAACTGAACTACCGCTCCGCGTATTCTTTTCGCACTTAATGTTTTACAACACTAATGCTTTAATTTAATGCCTGGCAGTTCCCTACTCTCACATGGGGAGACCCCACACTACCATCGGCGCTACAACGTTTCACTTCTGAGTTCGGCATGGGATCAGGTGGGACCGCTGCGCTATGGCCACCAAGCAAATTCGGTTTTATTACCCGCTTCTTTCCTTTCGGTCAGTCGCCAGTAATATCAATCTTAAACAAGCCTACTTTATCTACTCTTCGTCTCTCAGACAAAACACCTTCGGTGTTGTCAGGTTAAGCCTCACGGTTCATTAGTACTGGTTAGCTCAACGTATCGCTACGCTTACACACCCAGCCTATCAACGTCTTAGTCTTAAACGTTCCTTTAGGTCACTCAAGGTGACAGGGAAGACTCATCTCGAGGCAAGTTTCCCGCTTAGATGCTTTCAGCGGTTATCTCTTCCGCACTTAGCTACCGGGCAATGCCATTGGCATGACAACCCGAACACCAGTGGTGCGTTCACTCCGGTCCTCTCGTACTAGGAGCAACCCCTCTCAATCTTCCAACGCCCACGGCAGATAGGGACCGAACTGTCTCACGACGTTCTAAACCCAGCTCGCGTACCACTTTAAATGGCGAACAGCCATACCCTTGGGACCTACTTCAGCCCCAGGATGTGATGAGCCGACATCGAGGTGCCAAACACCGCCGTCGATATGAACTCTTGGGCGGTATCAGCCTGTTATCCCCGGAGTACCTTTTATCCGTTGAGCGATGGCCCTTCCATTCAGAACCACCGGATCACTAAGACCTACTTTCGTACCTGCTCGAGCCGTCACTCTCACAGTCAAGCTGGCTTATGCCTTTGCACTAACCGCATGATGTCCGACCATGCTTAGCCAACCTTCGTGCTCCTCCGTTACTCTTTAGGAGGAGACCGCCCCAGTCAAACTACCCACCAGACACGGTCCCCGACCCGGATTACGGGCCTAGGTTAGAACATCAAACGTTAAAGGGTGGTATTTCAAGGTTGACTCCATGCAGACTGGCGTCCACACTTCATAGTCTCCCACCTATCCTACACATCAAGGCTCAATGTTCAGTGTCAAGCTATAGTAAAGGTTCACGGGGTCTTTCCGTCTTGCCGCGGGTACACTGCATCTTCACAGCGAGTTCAATTTCACTGAGTCTCGGGTGGAGACAGCCTGGCCATCATTACGCCATTCGTGCAGGTCGGAACTTACCCGACAAGGAATTTCGCTACCTTAGGACCGTTATAGTTACGGCCGCCGTTTACTGGGGCTTCGATCAAGAGCTTCTCCCTAAGGATAACCCCATCAATTAACCTTCCAGCACCGGGCAGGCGTCACACCGTATACGTCCACTTTCGTGTTTGCACAGTGCTGTGTTTTTAATAAACAGTTGCAGCCAGCTGGTATCTTCGACTGGCTTCGGCTCCGTCCGCAAGGGACTTCACTTACCGCCAGCGTGCCTTCTCCCGAAGTTACGGCACCATTTTGCCTAGTTCCTTCACCCGAGTTCTCTCAAGCGCCTGAGTATTCTCTACCTGACCACCTGTGTCGGTTTGGGGTACGATTGTTGGTAACCTGAAGCTTAGAGGCTTTTCCTGGAAGCAGGGCATCAATTGCTTCACCACCTTAGTGGCTCGTCATCACACCTCAGCATTAAGTGACCGGATTTGCCTAATCACTCTGCCTACATGCTTGAACCGGGACGACCGTCGCCCGGACAACCTAGCCTTCTCCGTTCCCCCATCGCAGTTACCACCAGTACGGGAATATTAACCCGTTTCCCATCGACTACGCTTTTCAGCCTCGCCTTAGGGGTCGACTCACCCTGCCCCGATTAACGTTGGACAGGAACCCTTGGTCTTCCGGCGTGCGGGTTTTTCACCCGCATTATCGTTACTTATGTCAGCATTCGCACTTCTGATACCTCCAGCATACCTCACAGTACACCTTCGCAGGCTTACAGAACGCTCCCCTACCCAACAACACTTAGTGTTGCTGCCGCAGCTTCGGTGCATGGTTTAGCCCCGTTACATCTTCCGCGCGGGCCGACTCGACCAGTGAGCTATTACGCTTTCTTTAAATGATGGCTGCTTCTAAGCCAACATCCTGGCTGTCTGAGCCTTCCCACTTCGTTTCCCACTTAACCATGACTTTGGGACCTTAGCTGGCGGTCTGGGTTGTTTCCCTCTTCACGACGGACGTTAGCACCCGCCGTGTGTCTCCCGTGATAACATTCTTCGGTATTCGCAGTTTGCATCGAGTTGGTAAGTCGGGATGACCCCCTAGTCGAAACAGTGCTCTACCCCCGAAGATGAGTTCACGAGGCGCTACCTAAATAGCTTTCGGGGAGAACCAGCTATCTCCCGGTTTGATTGGCCTTTCACCCCCATCCACAAGTCATCCGCTAATTTTTCAACATTAGTCGGTTCGGTCCTCCAGTTAGTGTTACCCAACCTTCAACCTGCCCATGGATAGATCACCGGGTTTCGGGTCTATACCCTGCAACTCATTCGCCCAGTTAAGACTCGGTTTCCCTACGGCTCCCCTATTCGGTTAACCTTGCTACAGAATATAAGTCGCTGACCCATTATACAAAAGGTACGCAGTCACCCCACCACTAAGCCTCCTCTGCCTGATTGGATTGGTTGGACGTCACTTCGCGTCGTCTACCGCTCTTTATCATGCAAAAGAATCGCTGTGAGTTCACCACTAGCTTAGTGGTGGGGCTCCTACTGCTTGTACGTACACGGTTTCAGGTTCTTTTTCACTCCCCTCGCCGGGGTTCTTTTCGCCTTTCCCTCACGGTACTGGTTCACTATCGGTCAATCAGGAGTATTTAGCCTTGGAGGATGGTCCCCCCATATTCAGACAGGATAACACGTGTCCCGCCCTACTCGTCGAGTTCACAATAACAGCATCTTCGGATACGGGGCTATCACCCTTTACTGCCGGACTTTCCAGACCGTTCTCCTGATGCTGCTGTTGATTAAGACTCTGGGCTGTTCCCCGTTCGCTCGCCGCTACTAGGGGAATCTCGGTTGATTTCTTTTCCTCGGGGTACTGAGATGTTTCAGTTCTCCCGGTTCGCTTCATTAACCTATGTATTCAGTTAATGATAATATCCATTGGATATTGGGTTTCCCCATTCGGAAATCGTCGGGTATAACGGTTCATATCACCTTACCGACGCTTATCGCAGATTAGCACGTCCTTCATCGCCTCTGATTGCCTAGGCATCCACCGTGTACGCTTATTCGCTTAACCTCACAACCCGAAGATGTTTCTCTTAATGACGTCTGGGTGGTGATGGCTGTGCAGATTACATTTCGTCGTTGGGCAGTGCTCGCCATGCTCACATACTAATGTATGTTGCGCTGACTGTGCGCTGGCCGCCTCGAACTGTAAATTGCTCGCTCATCCCACTTCGATGTCGAAAAACACATTCAAAGTTTGAGATTTTGAGAGACTCATCAATATACCTCGGTGATATATTGATTTGTTTTCAATTTTTCAGCTTGTTCCAGATTGTTAAAGAGCATAATAGTTAAAATAACTTGCTAAAATTATCTTAACTATTCTCTGATTTGCATCAGACTATAGTGTGGTACGCCTTTCACTCATACCGCGCAATTGGCGTCCCCTAGGGGATTCGAACCCCTGTTACCGCCGTGAAAGGGCGGTGTCCTAGGCCTCTAGACGAAGGGGACTTCAGTCAGCTTCGCAGACGCGCTTTTGCTCGTTCTTCATCAGACAATCTGTGTGAGCACTGCACATAACACGTATCTCTTAGGTAAGGAGGTGATCCAACCGCAGGTTCCCCTACGGTTACCTTGTTACGACTTCACCCCAGTCATGAATCACAAAGTGGTAAGCGCCCTCCCGAAGGTTAAGCTACCTACTTCTTTTGCAACCCACTCCCATGGTGTGACGGGCGGTGTGTACAAGGCCCGGGAACGTATTCACCGTAGCATTCTGATCTACGATTACTAGCGATTCCGACTTCATGGAGTCGAGTTGCAGACTCCAATCCGGACTACGACAGACTTTATGAGTTCCGCTTGCTCTCGCGAGGTCGCTTCTCTTTGTATCTGCCATTGTAGCACGTGTGTAGCCCTACTCG